>CAXSEA010000064.1:0-15521 GCA_964235675.1 uncultured Armatimonadales bacterium
CTGGCTGAAGCCGGTGAATCTATTGACATTCTATCGCAGGTTGTGCATGGTTGCTAATGTGAGAGGGATATTTGTTAATATAATTTTAAGAGTAGGTGTCAGTGATGGGAAAAGTCTTGCTGGTTCATATTTGCTTGGTTGCAGAACAAAAGCGTACATGTGTTTCGCATTTTGTTGTATAACTCTATACACGCATTACACAACTAGCTTCAAGACTGTAGTCACCCGGCAGCGAGAAGTAAAAAGCTGTTCTTCTCGTGACCAATAATTATCGATGGGAGCTAATGCAGAGCATTTAATGTCAACTACCCCCGTTGTAAAGCTATCACTGAATGCCTCCTTACTCCAACTCAACTTGTGGGGTAATACAGAGACTGCGATACATAGCGAAAGTGAATTGGTCGCCGTAGCGCTGGCACTCGGGGCAGAGGACGTGCCTCTGTTGTCTAAGCAAGAAGTCTCTCTTTGTAATACGTACGTTGATAGGGTTGTTTCAAGAGTAAAGCTTGCCAAAGTTATGGCGCTGATCCAAGCTGGCCACGATCCACTTGGCGAGGCATTTTGTATATTGCGATCTTCGGAAGAGCGTCGTGCAAATGGCGCGACCTATACACCCAACCCAACTGTTCAAAGAATGGTTGATTGGGCTATTGGTTTACGCGAGCCATGCCGAATTGTCGATCCGGGTGTGGGGTCTGCTCGTTTTCTTGTTGCTGCCGGAGCAGCTTTTCCTAGCGCAGAGTTGGTGGGTATCGATATCGATCCCTTAGCGACACTCATCGCGCGCGCCAATCTTGCCGCACTAGGTTTTTCCGGCCGAGCACGCATTCTTTTAGGTGATTACCGGAATTTTGCCGAACGTGTAGATGGCAGCACTCTTTACATCGGCAACCCCCCCTATGTTCGGCATCACCATATTACGCCGAAGTGGAAAGAGTGGCTTTTCAACGAAGCCGCAAAGCTTGGTATGACCGCGAGTAAGCTTGCCGGCTTACATGTATATTTCTTCTTGGCAACGGCGCGGAGTGCTCAAGCAAACGATTTTGGCGCTTTTATTACCGCTTCCGAATGGCTAGACGTAAACTATGGTTCTCTAGTCCGCTCGCTAGTAATCGGTGACCTCGGTGGTCACAGTATCACCATCATTGATCCCTCTGCCCAGCCTTTCCCCGACGCTGCAACAACTGCCGCAATCACCACGTTCGAAATTGGAACTAAACCGACATCGGTCTATTTCCAACGCGTTGAGAGTATGCAGGACCTTGACAAGCTAGGAACGGGTCGAAAAATCAGTAGGGAGCGCCTTGCTTTAGAATCTCGCTGGTCACATCTCACGAGATCAGCAGAGAAGGCACCGGTAGGGTATGTCGAGCTTGGCGAGCTATGCCGCGTCCATCGCGGTCAAGTGACAGGTGCCAATGATGTATGGATTGCTGGAAGTCATAGCGCAATGTTGCCTGATTCAGTTCTATTTCGAACAGTAACACGCGCGCGTGAATTGCTTGATGCTCAAGGTGTTCTTACTCTTTCAAATAAACTTCGGTGTGTTATCGACCTTCCGCTAGAGCTTGATTTACTTGATGTAGAAGAGCGCAAGGCTGTAAATAGATTTCTTACGACCGCCCGTAGAATGGGCGCGAATAGAGGCTATATTGCTAACCACCGCAAAGCTTGGTGGTCAGTCGGTTTACGTGCGGCTGCACCCATCATTTCCACTTATATGGCAAGACGACCACCAGCTTTCGTCATCAACAAGGCAAATGCGCGGCACATAAACATTGCACATGGTCTCTACCCCCGTGAGCCGCTGACTGAGGCTACCATGAAGGCGCTAGTCGATTACCTGCAGTTCAACGTCTCGCAGCGCAGTGGCCGCACCTATGCAGGTGGTCTTACGAAATTTGAGCCGCGCGAAATGGAGAGGTTGATTGTCCCTGGACCAGCAATGCTCGCAGCAGGTGTAATGCAGTGAAGGATGCGCCAATTTGGACAAGCGAACAACTGGAAGCTGATCTCCTGACATCGAGTGCCGCCTTTTCTAAAGAGCGGCTCGAAGAGCCTTTAGAGGATTATCTAAAGGCGTTCGACGAGTACCAGGGCTATGTGGAAGAAATGCTGGAAACGACGCTTGACCTCTCGCAACTTGAGGAATCGGCGCTTGACGTGCTTACTGACCCACACCTGCTCGAAGCTTTCCGTTACCTGGCAGCTCCCCCAATCTCTCAAGATGATCTTAAGGTGTTAGCTGATGCTAGATCACTTTCAAAAGGATATCTTCAAAACTCGCCTCAGGATGTTCAGCGGCTTATTGGCGTTATTCGCCAGGTACTCGATCATCGTCGCTTCGCCTGGATAATTGAAGGACGAGATCCAACAGAAGCGGAACGCAACGCTGCTGTTATGGCTTCGGCAGCCTTGATGGCCGCCAGTCGCACACAAACCAAGCGACGCACAGTTGGAAAGAACCAACAGGAAGCTATAGTCAAAGATGCATTAAAGGATTTAGGATTCGAAGAAGTAACGTCGCGAAAGATTACTAATATTTCGCAAGCGCCTGAGCCAGGCAGCTTTTGTGGAGAGAGCGTGCTGGGCAACCGTAAAGGTGATATCATCGTTCGACTTTGGGATCACCGCATTATGCCAATCGAATGTAAAGTCTCAAACTCCTCAACCAACTCTGTGAAGCGTCTTAACAATGATGCCGCTGTGAAAGCAACCAGCTGGAAATTAGACTTTGGTTTACGACAGGTCGTCCCTACTGCCGTATTAAGTGGTGTTTATAAGCTCCGCAATCTTATGGATGCACAAGATCGCGGATTGACTTTGTTTTGGGCGCATGATCTTAAACCGCTGACAGATTGGATACTTGGTACAAAGTCCTAAATTCCGCTTTGAGATCGACTCGCCTACTCCACCGCCAATACTTCGTCCATCTCCTGCTCCGATACCGCCATTCCGTTTCGGGTTGCTGCGTGGCCGTTTCCGTTTGTGGGGGCGGCGTGGCTGGTGGTGAGGGGCGCGGGGATGACGATGGGGCGGGTGAGCGTATCTGGGTGGGACTCGCGGTGGGTGAGGGCGGCTTCGATCAGGCCGGCGAAGAGAGGGGGGGCGCGATTGGGGCGGCTGCGGAATTCGGGGTGGAACTGGGTGGCGATAAAATAAGGATGGCTGGGAAGCTCGACTATCTCGACTAATCGGTAGTCGGGGCTGACTCCGCTGAAGACCAGGCCCTGCTTGGACATGGTTTCGCGGTAGTCATTGTTGAACTCGTAGCGGTGGCGGTGGCGCTCCAGGACGGAGTCCTCCTTATAAAGGGCGGCGGCTTTGGTGCCCGCGCCGAGCCGGCAGGGATAGCCCCCAAGGCGCATCGACGCGCCCTTGTCCAGGACGTGCTTTTGCTCGGGGAGCAGGTGGACAACCGGGTTGGGGGTGTTCTCGTCGATCTCCTCGGTGGTGGCGTCGGTCAGGCCGCAGACGTTTCGGGCGAACTCGATGGTCGCCATCTGCATGCCGTAGCAGATGCCCAGGAACGGCAAGCCGTTCTCGCGCGCCCATTTGATCGCCTTGATTTTGCCCTCGGTGCCGCGCGTGCCGAAGCCGGGGCCGACGATCAGGCCGTTCATGCCGCCCAGCACTTCCGCGATCTCCGCCTCGGACGCGGCGTCCCACGGCTCGGAGTCGATCCAGATCTGTTCCACTTCCACGTCGTTGGCGATTCCGGCATGCTTGATGCCCTCCGCGATGGAAATGTAGGCGTCGCCGTTCGCCACGTACTTGCCGACGCACGCGATGCGCACCAAACCGTTCTTTGGCTCGCGGACGCGGCGGACGATTTCGGTCCACTCCTGCTCGCCGCTCGCCTGCCCGGCGCGGCCGTCGTCGAGGTGCAGGCGGCGCATGACCAGATCGGCCAGGCCTTCCTTCTCGAAAACCAATGGAACGGCGTAGATGGTATCGGTGTCGGGCGCTTCGATGACGGCGTCCTTATCGACATCGCAGAACAAGCTGATCTTTTCCTTCATCTCCGCGCTGATCGGCTGGCGGGTGCGGCAGATGAGAACGTCGGGCTGGATGCCGTACTCGCGCAGGCGGGCGACCGAGTGCTGGGTCGGCTTGGTTTTCACCTCGCCCCACGGCCCGACGCTTGGAATCAGCGTGACGTGCACGTACAGGATGTTTTCGGCGCCGACATCTTTTTTGAGCTGCCGGATGGCTTCCAGAAACGGCAGGCCCTCGATATCGCCGACAGTGCCGCCGACTTCGGCGATGACTACGTCCGCGCCGGAGTCCGCGCCGAGGCCGATTACCTCGGATTTGATCTCGCCGGTAATGTGCGGAATCATCTGCACGGTCGCGCCAAGGTAATCGCCGCGCCGCTCCTTGGCGATCACCGTGGAGTAGATTTTGCCGGTGGTGATGGTGGAGTGGTGGTTCAGGCTGACATCGACAAAGCGCTCGTAGTGGCCCAAATCGAGGTCGGATTCCGCGCCGTCGTCGGTGACGAACACCTCGCCATGCTGGTAGGGGTTCATCGTGCCGGCATCCACATTGATATACGGGTCGAGCTTCTGCATGGTGACCGAGAAGCCCCGGTTGCGCAGCAGCCGCCCGAGCGAGGCGGTGGTGATGCCCTTGCCGATGGATGAGACGACGCCGCCGGTGACGAGAATGTATTTAGTGTTGCCCATAATGTTTTAACGGGTCATTATACAAGATAGGCGCGGCAGGCTGCCAGGTATGGGAAGTGAATTCCTGCCACGCGAGTAGTAGAAGCCTCGCCAAGCCGCTCCACAGCAAGCATGGAAAGTAAGCCGCTACGGCAAAGCAGGAATCAGGCTTAGATGCGGCGAACTCAATACTAGGCTTTGAATTGTCAAGCGAACGATTTGCAGCAGGCAAAAACACACAGTGATTACTTCTATCGCAACAAACACCGACTACTCCAGGCAGGAGCGGCTGAGAATCGCCGCAGTTTTGTGCCTGCTCTGGAGCGCGATGTTCGCGGCCATTGGGTCTATTCAGCTGGCTCAGATATGGCAGCTTCTGCACTATCCGGGCATGCATCACCTGATTTGGCCCGAGTTCGGCGGATTAACGGCGCTGTTTCTCGGCGCGGGCGCGTTAGTTCGGTGTGAGGCAAGTTGACCATGTCCTAGAGCAGCGCCACCGGCCAATCGGCACTTCGCACCGGACATGGATTACCGCGATTCTCGTCACCCTTGTGCTGGCAGCCGTTTACGCTTTGTCGTTTCAGCATCTCTCCGGCGTAATCAGCGCCCCGCACTTGGCGCTGGTCGTGACTATAGTTGCCGCCACAAGGTTCGGGATGGCATGGCTGACTCGCCCGCAAGGCGCTGAACCCCAGGCGATCTCAGCATTGAGCCACTGATTCGATAAGATGAAGCGCTGACGAGTAGGCCGTATATCGTGATGATTATGAAAACCTCAATCTTTTCGCCGCTGTCAAAGCAAGAGAAGGCCCTTGTCGCAGTCTACTCGCTGTTAAACGTGCTGCTGCTCGGAGCGCTGGAATCGTTGATGCTGGCGTCTACCCTGCACCGCGATATCCTGACGCGCGGGGCGGCGGGAATGATTGATATCGTCGCCATTACGGTTTCGGTTGTTTTGACGTCACCACTCCCAGGCTTGTTCTTGACACGGCATCCGCACTTCGCGCAGCTTCAAGGAAGCGCCGCTCCCACCGGCAAGCGCCTATGGCTCATCATCTTGTCGCTTACGATCTTTGGGGTGGTCTGCGGGTTGATAGCGCGCGCTTGGCAGGGGCCTGTCGTGACTTATCCGCATATTGGCGTCGCCGCGCTTTGTTTCTTTCTTTATGGATGCGGTACTGCTGCAATGACTCGTTCTCGTCTTTTGGGTAGATAGCGCCGCCTGTTCCAATGACTTGAGCAAAACGGGCGATACGCGGAAACGTTGCCCTACCCGTTTATGTCATCGCATTTTTCTCTCCGAAGTCTTGTCGCCGCCGAAGTCGACGCGACGCGTGCCTCCGACGAGGCTGCCCGCGCACGTTCCTGGCCGGCGCTCGGGCGGGAGTTTTTGCTGGCGCTGCTGCCGACTCTGACCGTGCTGGCGACGTTCGCGCTCGTGGCTCGCTATGCCGAGCACCGGCTGCTGTTCGCGTCGCTGGCGTCCAGCGCGTTTTCGATTTATATCAGCCCCGCGCACCGGATGAACCGGATTCGCACCCTGCTAATAGCGCAGGGCGGCGCGGCGCTGATCGCGTACGGCGCGACCGTCATATTCGGTCCGAGCTACGCGGTTGCCGGCGTTTGCGTCGTGCTGGTGATCGCCCTGATGGTGCTGCTGGACGTCATGCACCCACCTGCCGTTTCCACCGCGCTCTCGTTCGGCTTTACGGCATCGAAGCCGTCCAGCCTGGTTATCTTCGCCATCGCGCTTGGCATGCTGATTTTGCTGGTGCTGTTGCAGCGCGCGATGCACAATGCGCTCCACCGCAACTCAAGCGAGCACGCCGTTAAAGAGGAAGTTCTTAGCCATGATGTTTGATCGAACCGAGCAGTGGGTGATCGACGCCGTCCAGTGGCTGAAGCTGGGCGTGGAAGTGGTGGGCGCGGTCGCGATTGGGATTGGCATCGTCATTGCCGCGTATCTTTTTATCCGCGCTTTATCCACCCATCAATCGTCCGACTTCACCGCGATCCGTCTGGTACTGGCCCGCTATCTCGCGCTGGCGCTGGAGTTCCAGCTGGGCGCGGATATTCTCTCCACGGCTATCGCCCCGCGCTGGGGGCAGATCGGCAAGCTGGGCGCTATCGCCATTATCCGCACCGCCTTGAACTACTTCCTGTCGAAGGAACTGGACACCGAGCGCGCCGAGGTAAAGAAAGTGGATAAGCTCCAAACCGACGCGCCGTCTAAAGAGTAGCTCAGAGTGGCTCCGTCAGTGTATAGAGCGTTTGCAGCAGCTCACTGTGGCGTTTCCGATTCGCGTCGCCATCCACCGGCAGCGAATCGACCAGCCTGCGCAAAGGCGCATCGGCCTCGGGCAAGCGAAGCTGCACCGCGATGCGAGCGCCCAATATCTGCAAATGATTATCGCTGGATTCAATCAACCGAATAATGGCTCGCCGCGCGGTTGGGCGACTTGCAGTGGATTGGGAGAGTGTGCCGTAATACTGGACAAGCGAAGTGTCGCTGGCCTCAAACTCTGGTAGGCGGGAACGAATATTCACCCGCGCGATAATGCGCTTCATCTCGTCCAGCACGGCCTCGTCGTCATCCGGGTTGGCTTTGCGCGGAGAAAAGACTAGCTCCAGAAGAAACGGATCTACCAACGGCAGGTTGGCCGCGCGGCGCTTGCGGACATTGAACCAGTAACTGGCCCAAGCGCGCGCTCCTAAGCCGAGAACGAGCGTAGCGGGCGCGTAGATCAGCCAGGGTGAAGCGATCATGGCGCGGGCGCGGCCTCCGCCTCCGCCGCCATTTTCGGCTGGCCGCTGCCGATTTCCGCGTCCCACTGCGCGAGGCGGTCCTTGATCCGAAACGGGATCGGCGCGCGGTAGACAAACGAATTGACGACGTTGTATTTAAGGATCAGATTATTGCTTTCGCGCAGCATCTTCTCGTACTCGGCGCGCAAAACGATAATCTCGCCCGGCTCATTCGGCGGCGCGGCGGCCACTTTCATCCGGAACGCATCCGCCGATGCCTTCGAGTTCTCGATCTCCTGCTCGGCGCTCACCCATCCCGGCACCACTCCCGCGTTCTTCATAATCTGATGCGGAATGCGAAGGTGCGCGGGCGTATGGGGATCGTCCTCGAAGACAATCGGCTCGCCGCGTCCGGGCAGATTGTCGAACTTGCCCTCCTCGATAGCGTCCGCGATTCGCCGCTCGGCGATATTGCGCACCCAATCGAGATTGAAGCCCTTCCGGTACTCGTTGTCCTCCGATTTCATACCGGTGATTTACCCAGATTTCAGATGCCTCCGGCGGCCAGGCGCAGCCTGGACTTTTGCCTCCAAGTCGCGGCGACTTGGAGGGGTTGATAGCAATACGCTGGGTTTGCGTTACCAAACCTACTTGTTTTTCTCATTGACCGGCGTAGCCGGTCAATGAGAAAAATGGCCCAGCGGCCATGGAGCGACTTGGAAAAAGGCCGCGTGAACTGTTTGCCCCCTGGGTAAATTCTTGTTTGCGGCGCATCGGGCGCTGCCTTCGCCTGGCGTCTTAGACGCCGTGTAGCAAGGACAATTTCATATGGCTCGCTTGATTCAGAATCGGAATTTCTTCTCCACCGCCTGCGCCACCGCCGCTTTGGCGCTCGCCGGGCCGTTCGCCTTGGTGGGTGTTTACGCGGCAGGCGTCGGCACGCATTCTTTTCCCGCGCATGTCGCTCAATCGGTTCTGCCGGATACGGGCGTCAGCCGGGCGCGGACGATTGCCTCGGTCCCGCGCAATCCCAACAGTCAGCCGGCGACCATTGACGATCTCATGGCCGCCGTCCCGGATCCCGGCACGCTTTCCGCGGCCAGCGCCGCGCAGAGTCAGTCGGCGCAAACCACGATTGTGGCGCAGCTCGACGCCTTTAAAAGCGGCAACTTCGAGTTGGCCGACACTTACCAATCTAAGAGCTTGCGCGCCAGCTTTGCGAATACTCAGCAGTTTCGCATCGCCATGAGCGAGGTGTATCCTGAATTTACGGCTTACAAGTCGGTGCAGTTCGGTATGACCCGTGCCGATAAGAGCGGCCGATTCGTGCTTGTTCCCACTACTTTGACCGGTCAGGATGGCGTCACGGTTCATGCATTGTACGTGATGGTGCAACGCGACATGGACGGCGCGGCGGTGAAATCGACCACAGCTGACGTGGGAACCCCGGCGCAGATCACAGCCGGAAAGTACCAGGTCATGACTGTATTGGGCGGAATGGATCCGCGTCCGATTGTCGATACCGGCATGGACTATCAGGTTACCTAGACGTGGACTTGCCGGTTGGGCAAGTGATTAGCCGTTCTTTTTTGCACCTCTTCTCCACAGAGAAGAGGTGCGTTTGTTTGTCGAGCATAGGTACTGACTCAGAGTGTAGTGACTGGCCTGAGACTCGGGTGAAATAAATTTTTACCTCCCCAACCTTTTCTCTCGGTTCTGCGACTGATAGGATGATTCTGAAAAGCGATGGGATTTTTCATGAAGACGATTGCGGTAAACTTCCACAAGATTGCGTTGGTATCCGCTGGAGCGGCTTCCAAACTGAAACCGGCGGCAACGGTTGAAACGCTAAACTTATGAGCGCCGCTTCCGAGGGTTCGCGTCGGCTTGATGCCGCGCATCGACCCCATTCTTATTTGTTCCGCGCTTCCAGCCCTTCAATTGGCGATGGCGACATGACCACGACCCTGCAAGGTGGCAAGATATTGAAGTCGATAGTTCAGGAATGGTTTGGCCAAAAATCAAAAAAAACGGACAGTCTGCCGTCACGGAGCGAGTTCGACAAAATTATCGGCGCGTACGCGCCTGAGCTGCGGCGATTCGTTCTTAGCAAAGTTGGGCCGGAGGCGGCGGACGACGTACTGCAGGAAGTGTGGCTGGCCGCATGGCAAGCGCTTCCCACCTATGACGGCAAGTCCAAGCTGAGAACGTGGATTTATGGGATCTGCCTCCACAAATGCCACGATTACTACCGCGTCCAGCGAAGGAATGAGGAGTTTGTCGCCCTAGGCGACAGCTACCTCCTCGCTGTATCGCATTCCTCGCCCGAGGGCGCTTTGGTGCAGTCGGAGACTGTCCGGCATCTGCTCGGCGAGCTGGACGAGGCGCAGCGCCGCGTTTTGGAGCTTTATTATTACGCGCAGCTGACTCTCGCCGAGATTGCGGCTATCCTGGGTATGAATACCAATACAGTGAAGTACCAGTTCTACCGAGCCCACGCTACGATGCTTGCTTATGGCGAGAAGGAGGGACTGCGATGAGCGCTCAACCCCGCTCCCAATGCGATGGTAACGATCTGCTGATGCTGGTTCACGGCGAACTGCAGCGCTCGCGGGCGATTGCGCTCCGGCTGCATGCCGCCCGCTGCCCCGACTGCCGCGCCCGCCTGCGTCAGTTCGAGAACTTGAGCGCGTCGCTCGCGGGAGCATACCGAAATCCGACTCTCGGAGTGCGGACATTCGGCAAGATTACGCCGCGCCGACGCGTCTGGGCTTCGGTCGCCCTCTTTGTGGCCGGACTTGTTTTTCTCGGCGGCATTACCGCGTCGCATATCGCGGCGTCGCGCGCGGCCACGGCGGACGCGGCGCGGATGGCGGCATTCTCGCGCCCGATGGCCTCGGGACCTTTTCCAGGATGTCCGTTTGAAGGCAGAGCAAAGTTCGGCTCCGCCGTTCCCCGCTTCGGCTATTACGCTGTTCCCGGAAGCAGCGTGTCACGCTGGCCCGCCGCCAAAAAAGCGCGATCTTAGCGGAAGTATAAAACTTCGAGAGTGCTTTCTAATTCCTCCGTTTTAATGAGGAGCTAGAAATACCCAATAATCAATTATCCCGCGCTGCCTAGACCTCTCCTAGCCTCTCCTTAAAAGAGGGAAGTTCTACATAATTCTTAGTGCGTTTTTAGAATTAATCCGAAATCTCGCTTCTGATTTTAATTGTTGACCGGGCAATGCGCCGCACTTGGCTGACTTAACAGCCAGGTGCGGTTTTTTTATGTATCTTTTATAGCGGCGTGCCTCTCGAAAATTATTTTCGCCCGGTCCAACTTTATTTCCTTGAGCCGCGACTCATAGCATGTCCATAAGGAGGACATTGAACGTATGAAACACCTTATCGCGCTCCGCTATTCCCTGTTCGCCGCTGCCCTCGGCGCGGCACTTTGCGTCCCCGCTCACGCCGCGACTCCCGACATTTCCGCTCCCGGCAAAGTAGCCTACTCCACCTTCCCGGCCACCTACGATTTCACCGACAGCTGGCTTGTCAACCCTCTGGAGGAAGTCGGCTTTCAGTTCACGCCGACTCGCAGCGGAGAATTGGCGAGCATCTCCGTCATGATCGGAAACGAGGACGAATTCGGCGGCCCCGCCAGCGTGCCGTTCACGGTATCCCTTTATTCCGACGACGACAACGAACTCGGAACTTTGCTGGGCACCTACGACGGCAACGCGAACCAGCTGTTTTTCGTCATGAAAACGCCTGTCGTCATACCGGCAAGCGGCGTGACCATCACTACGGGCAAGAAGTACTGGCTGGTGGCGGACTGCGATGTAAATACCGTGCAGTGGGATTACTCCGGCGGATCTCAGTACGGCTTCTTCACCGAAGGCGATCCCATATACGAAACCATCCCGACGTCGGCTTTCAATATCAGGGTGAAGTAAATCGGTCAGCCGGCGCTGCTGTCCTCTTTACTTTACTCCGCGTCGTCTTCGACACTCCTTCTGGTAGCAGGGGGAGTGTCGTTTTCTTCGTCGGTGATTGTCACTGGGTAGCCCTGCGCTCGGAGGGCGGCGGCTAGATCGCGCCGGTGGGAATCGTCGCGCACTTCGATCAAGAGCTCCACGCCCGTCGAGCCGAGGGGGACGTTCGGGCTGATGCGGTTGTGATTGACGGTCAAAATATTGCCGCGCTGATTGGCGACCGCCTCCAGCAGTTGGGCCAGATTGCCGGGCTTGTCCACCACCGACGTAAACAGGTGCAGGTAGCGCCGCGCTTTCAGCAATTCGCGCTCGATCAAGTCCGACAGCAGCTTCAAGTCGATATTGCCCCCGCAGAGAATCACGCCGGTTTTGCCGTAAAGCTTAGTTTTATGCGACAGCAGCGCGGCTAGGCCCGCCGCGCCCGACGGCTCCACCACCAGCTTCATCCGCTCCAGGAGCAGCAGCAAGGCCGAGGCCACCGCCGCGTCGCTGACTGTCACCATCTCGTCGGCGAGCGCGCAAATATACTCGAAAGTGCGCTCCGACGGCGATTTGATCGCGATACCGTCGCAGATGGTCCGCACCGGCTCCATGCGCCCGAGCAGCCGCCCCGCCTTGTACGATTCCACCGCCGTGCTCGCGCCTTCCGCCTGCACGCCGATAATGCGCACCTGCGGCTTCTTCGCCTTGATCGCCCGCGCCACGCCCGAAAACAGGCCGCCGCCGCCGATGGGAATCACCACGGAGTCGAGGTCGGACACGTCCTCCAGCAGCTCCAGCCCGAGCGTGCCCTGGCCGGTGATAATCAGGTCGTCGTCGTAGGCCGACACAAAGATCGCACCCCGGCGCTTCTCGAACGCTTTGGCGGCGATCACGGCCTCATCGAAGTTGCGGCCTTCGAGGTGGACGTCCGCGCCGTAGTTTTTGGTGGCCAAAATTTTGGCGATGCTGGCTGTCTCCGGCATGAATACCGTGGCCTGAATGCCCAGCTGCTTCGCCGCCAGAGCAATCCCCTGCGCGTGGTTGCCCGCGCTCGCGCAGACCACTCCCCTCGCCCGCTGCGCTTCGTCCATTTGGCTCAAGCGCCAATACGCCCCACGAATTTTGAACGAGCCGGTCTTTTGCAGGGTTTCGGCCTTAAAGACGATTTTGCCCGGCTGGGGCGCGTCGGGGTCGGAATCGCACAAGGCTGAGATGCTGGGCGCGGACATCACCGGCGTGCGGCGGACAAACTCGCCAACCACTGGCGCGGCATCATCGATATCGGAGGGTGGAATCATGGAATTATTTTGCGGGAGGCGAGTGCAAATTCTGCCCGGTTTAGCTTTTCGGGAACGCCGCCGGATGCTATACTACTTTCGGAAACGAAAATAGTCAACGGGGAAACTCAGGAAACGAAAACGAAAGCGATGTTTGTCGAAGAACGGCAGGAGCAGATCCTCGCGCTCTTACAGCGTGAGGGCAAAGTAATGGTGGATCAGCTGGTGGAGCGGTTCAGCGTCTCCGCGCCGACTGTCCGCGCCGATCTCACCGCCTTGGAGCAGCGCCACCTCCTGCGGCGCACCCACGGCGGGGCGATTCCAGTCACCCCGCCCACGCGCAATAGCGGCGGCGCGCCCGCGCAGCATGAGCCGGCTGGAAGCAATGGGCACAACGTCGAAGCCACCGGCGCTCATGCCGCTAGTCCGCAGCAAAGAGAGCGTTTGGAAGAAAAGCGCCGCATCGCTCTCGCCGCCGCCGAGCGCGTGAAAGACGGCGAGACAATCCTTCTGGACGCCGGCACCACGGTCCTGGAAATGGCGCGCGGCCTCGCCGGGCGCAAAAACCTGACCGTGGTCACCAACTCCCTGCCCGCCGCCAACGCCCTCGCCGAATCCGGCCACAGCGTGGTGGTCTTAGGCGGCGAGTACAACCCCGAGCGCCGCGCCACTCTCGGCCCGCTGACCGCCGAATTCCTGCGCGACATGCATGTCGACCGCGCCTTCATCGGCGTAAACGGTGTCAGCGAGGAAGCCGGCTGGACAGTGGTGGACTTCGACGCCGTCCAAGTGAAGCGCGTGATGATGTCCAAAGCCCGCGAGGTGGTCGTCTTGGTCGATCACTCCAAACTCGGCAGCGTCGCCTTCGCCTCTATCGGCCCGCTGAATGCCGCCCAGGTGCTGATTACCGACGTGCCGATTGAGCAGGAGAGCTTGCAGGCGGCGCTGGAGGCGGCGGGGGTGTCGGTGGTAATGAGCGATCAAATGCGAAGTCTAGCCATTTAACGCCTATATGAACTGAAATCTTGAGTTGGCAGGCCGTAGTATGGGAACGAAGTTACTGTAGCTGGAATCGAGCTGGTCAGGTAACCGCATAAGAGACTCAACCTTATTATCTTTTTTTGCAGTCACTTTGTTGTGTGTAGTCAAAACCAGAACGTAAGCGAAATTAAAAAAGAATGTTTTGCTGTTTGGCGCTGGGTCTAAAACAAAATCCACTTCTCGCAATTTTTCATCCTTACTGGCTACATACACTAACCAACCGGCATATTTTAGTTCTTCTATATCTTTTTGCATTCCAAACTGAGTAGATACTCGATTAGCTAGAGAAATATCAGACCAAAGGTCGCTAGCCTCATTTACGTTTTGCAAGAAGTTACCTACTAAAGTAGCATCTTCTTCTCTTTCAGGCTGATCGTTCTCAAAGTAAGCAGCATGTGCTCCGCATACAACATCTGTTAGATATTTGGCTTTATCAACACGCATGGCATAAAGCACAGTTGAAGGTGATCGTATTATATTTACAGAACTGAGGCTGTCCTTTACCCACTTTTCATGTTTGTTCTTAACGTCTGTCAGTGCACCAATCGTGAACGTGTCTACATTTTCATCAACTAGTCTATGGTGGTTAGGGCATAGTAATAGTAAATTGTTAAAATCGTCGCGCGCTGCAAGCGGCAAAGAGTGATTGCCACGTGGCCCAGCAATTTCTCTGCCAACTATGTGACATTCATCGCCAACAATAGCAGTATTGTCCAGCTTCTCCGAACTGACAAGCTCAATGCGGCAAATAGCACAGCGGTTGCCAGACTTTGCCCAAAGCTCTTTGCGTGTTCTTGTACTAATCGCCATAACCTGCGACAATGCTAGATAGCAACCAAAAGATTATGAGAGCATTAGAATGCAGCAGTAGCTAAGATTTCTTTTTCATAACTAGAGTTCGCCATGACCACTGTCAGTTGGCTATGATTGGTTATGTTTTCATCTATCGATATGACAACGTTATGGCCAAGCAGCGTCATGACCAATAGAAGCTTCTCGACGCTGATGTCGCGCGTCATGCCTTTCAGCATTCGGCTCACTGCCGGTTGCGTCATGTTCACTTTCTCGGCGAGTTGTGTTTGAGTTAGTTCTGAGAGTTTGACAAGTTGCCGAATCATCAAAACAAGCTGCGCTTTCATTTCGCGCTCTTCAGGATTGGGAAGGTCGAGTTCCGCAAAGACGTTTGTGCTCATTTAGATTTATCCTGTCGTTTTAGCTTCTGTTCGTTCAGCCATGCAGCATGTTTAGCCGATGCTTCTTTCTGGCGGGCTTCGATAATGTTCTTATCGCGAAGAGGCGTTCGATCACCCTGGTTGGACTTTTTCGTGAATGCGTGAAGAACATAAATCTTTTCCTCGTACTTGGCGATGTATACGAGGCGATGTGTTGTGCTATCTTCATCGATTTTGATTTCCGCAAGCCCGCCGCGCAAGTGCTTTACTGTCTGTGGGTTATGCCCCCATTGCACGTCGAGCAAATCTGTGCCGAATGCATCGCAAAGGTCTTCGCCCATATCGACCAGCCGCACCTTGCTGTCGCCAAGGAATTCAATATCCTTCTTTTCAGATCGCAGCATAATAGCATTATACCAAAACTTGCATATCTCTCAACATGCGCTTATTGAGTTCGAACCAGATGAAGCGTGAGGCCGGTTACAAGGCTGACTTTGATTTATCTTCTGCATTTTCCTCTTCCTGATGCTTTGCTTCGGCCTCGTAGGGTTCGATGTGGATGATGGGGTGCAGGTTTGGGAGGGTGGCTCGGAGTTTTTCTTCCAGCTCTTCGGAGTAGTCGTGGGCGGCGATGAAGGAGTTGGCGTCGTCGATTTGG
>CAXSEA010000065.1:0-15039 GCA_964235675.1 uncultured Armatimonadales bacterium
ACGCGGGTCGCTGCTCTCCGCATCGACAACCGCGCCGTCCCGGATGACGTTGTCACCAACGATTAAGCTGCCTACACGCGATGGCTTCAGCGCCCAAGCTAAGTATTCTGGGTTGCCGGGCTTATCAGCGTCGATAAAAACCAAGTCGAACGGCGGCAAACCCTTAGCGGCAATTTGCGCCAGAGTTTCGGAAGCCGCGCCGATGCGCACTTCTACCTTTTTCCGTGAGTCCCGCTGCTGCAATATTGCCTTGTGCTACTTCGGCGTGCTTCGGGTCTGCTTCCAGCGTAATGGGACTACCGCCGTCCGGCAACGCTCGCGCGAGCCAAATCGCGCTGTACCCCGCGAGGATGCCAATTTCTAAAATTCGCCTTGCGCCCATCAGCCTCGCGAGTAGATAAAGCAGCTTGCCTTGATTGGGAGCGACATCATGCGCCGGTAGCCCAGACTCCGCGCCACGCTGAAGAGCCGCTGCCAGAATATGGTCTGACGGAATAAGTACGTCTTTTGAATAAGCGTCAACGGCTGCGAACGTGTTTTGGTTCATACCGCAAGTATACAGAGAATGAAGCGGAATCTGGGTACAAGTCAAGCGATGCCAACTCGCTCGTGTTTTTGCGTTCGAGATTGTCGCTTTGACGTTTTTTGCATCTGTGTGCTCCATCTTAGGTAAACCCACGAACTTATGTCCGATATTCTAGTCTCGTCCAACGATGCCCCGCCGGTCAACGGATCGGGCGCTCTCGCTACATCCTCCACTCAGCCGACCGCCCTCGACCGGACAGACATGTCCCGGTGGCTGCGACTAATTATCTTCGCCACGGCCATTTTCTTGGTCATCGGCCTGGTCGCTCTGGCAATTCACCTGTTGACCTCCATTCATCACACCGTGTTGCTTTTCGCTCTCGGAGGACTTGTCGCCTACGCGCTCGACCCGCTGGTGGAGCGATTGCGCCATCCGCTCCGTAGCAGCAAGGCCGCCTCAGCCGACGCGAGCGCCGCAACTGTTTCGCCGGAGGCCGCCGACGCCAGCGCAACCGCGGACGGTGCCGACAACAAAGGCAAAGGCCTATCGCGCAAGGCGAGCGTGGCGATCGTCTTCTTGAGCATCGTGATCGTGCTCGGCGTTGCCATCTGGCTGCTGGGCAGCGAGATCGGCAACCAGGTAAAAGTGCTCCGCGCCGATTTTCCCGAGTACCACACCCGCGCCCTCGCTCTCGCCGGACGCATCGATACGCAGCTCGCCGCCCGCCATATTCATTACAGCCTGCAAAATTCTCTCGCCAAACCCCCGCCTGAAGTCACGACCTGGCTGGCGAACACCGGCAAAGCCCTGGTTCCACTCTTGGCGCACACGTTCAGCAGCGCCGGCGAGTCCGTGATCGTCTTGCTGATCGCCCTCTACTTTCTGCTGTTTGGGCCGGAGCTTAAAGTCTCCATCAATAAAAACCTGCCAGGTGATCTGCTCCAGCATGTCATTCCCTGGCAAACGGACGTCAACCGTATCCTGGGCGGATTCGTGCGTGGCCAGCTGATTATCGCGCTGGTCACTGGAGCGGCGGCGGCGCTCGGCCTTCTGCTGATCGGCGTTCACCTCTGGCTCATTATTGGTCTATTCGTGGTCGTGGCGGCGCTGATTCCCGTGTTCGGTCCCTACCTTGGCGCGGTTCCAGCTATCATCGCCGCGCTGATCGGCCCGACTCATATTCACAGCCCGGCCGCCTCGGCAATCGCCGTGCTGGTGCTGTTCATCATCATCAACGAGAGCGGCTCAAAAATTCTTTACCCGAAGCTGGTCGGGCAGGCGCTTGGCCTCCATGAGGTCCTGGTGCTGTTTGTTCTCTTCGCCGGTTTGGAGATCGACGGCATTATCGGAACGCTTTTCGCCGCGCCCATCGCCGCGCTGGCGATTGTCACCACGGTGCACCTGTACCGATACTGGCAGGGACTAGCCGACAACGTGCTCGCGAATGTCGCTCAAACCGCAGGCAAAAAAGCCGAAAAGCGCACGCTCGCTTAATCCCGCGGATTCTCAAACCGCATCCCCGGCGCAAGCCGCGCTCCTCTCGCCCAGTCGGCGGCGGACATGCGCGGCTTGCCTTCCGGCTGGACTGATTCTAAGATAATCAAGCTTCCATCTCCCGAGCTGACTACAACCTCGGGCTTGGCACTCACGATTTCACCCGCGGCGAGTGAGCCTGCCTCCGCAAAACCGTCGGCTTTGGCTTTCCATACCTTGATTCTTTTCCCGCCAATGCTCGCCCAAGCCCCAGGCCGAGGTGTGACGCCGCGCACCAGATTGGCAAGACTACGCGCAGGCTGACTCCAGTCCAAAACTCCGAAATCCGCCGGAAGGGGCGGGGAGTAGGTCACGAGCGTTTCGTCCTGAACCTCGCGTGGGCAGTCGCCACGCTCAAGCCGCGCCAGCGTTTCCAGCAGCAGCGGCGCCCCGAGAGCGGCTAGCTTTTCTTCCACAGTGTCAATCGTGTCGTCGGGGCCGAGTGGCAGATAAGCTTTTAGCAGCATGTCGCCGGTGTCCATCCCGGCGTCCATCTGCATCGTCGTCACGCCGGTTTCCGCGTCTCCCGAAATAAGCGCGTACTGCATCGGCGCGGCACCCCGCCAGCGCGGCAGCAGCGAACCATGGACGTTGATCCCGCCGTACTTCGGAATATCCAGCAGACGCTGCGGCAGAATCTGCCCGAACGCCGCCACAACCAACGCGTCCGGCGCGATCTCCGCCACTTGCGCCACAAATTCTTTGCGACGCGCCCGCTCTGGCTGCAAAACCAGCATCTCAGGCCGGCGCTCCAGCGCCGCCTTCTTCACCGCTGACTGCTGCACTTGTAGCCCGCGCCCGCTCGGACGGTCCGGCTGCGTCACCACTCCCAGCACCTCATGCTCGGGAGAACCCAGCAGCGCTACCAGCGACGGCACCGCGAACGGCGTCGTTCCAAAAAACAAAATACGCATCCCAATCTCCTAGTCAAAATTTCAGCCCATCGACGCGCCAGCGTCGATGGGCTGTGAAAAAAAGGCCGTGCGGCCTGAGCGCTCCGAAAACTCTTACTCCTCGATTGGCTCGCCGTCTTCTTCCGCTTCCTCTTCATCCTCGGCGGTAATCCACTTCAGGGTTTCCGGCTCGGCGCGGTCAATAAAGAGAATGCCGTCGAGATGATCCACTTCGTGCTGGATTACCCGCGCGGCGTAGCCCTCGGCGCGAACCCGGATACCGTTGCCATGCTCGTCCAGCGCCTTGACCGTAATATCGTCGAACCGCTTCACCACTCCGCGCAGACCTGGAATCGACAAGCAGCCTTCGGCGGGCTCCATCTGCTCGCCGGACTGGCGGACAATCTTCGGATTCACCATCGCCTGGATGCCGTCGCCGACATCGTAGACAATCACGCGCCGCGAAATTCCCAGCTGCGGCGCGGCTAGGCCGACCCCCGCCGCGCCGCGCATGATTTCTTCCATACGCTGGACGAACCCCGGCATATCCTCGCCCACTTGAGCCACGGGTGCGGCCACCTGGCGCAGGACAGGGTCGCCGTACTTGATAATCGGGTCTTCGGCTTTAATCAGATCGGATAGGCTAGCAGCGGTTTCAGTTATAGTTGTATTCGACATTGGCGTTATGGGAAATGCGCTTTTGAAGTACGAATTATAGCATCGGGAAATGCTCGACGCGGTTAAAATTTAACACATTTTGGTGTCAGTGAGTGCCTGACGAACCCTATCCAGGCTATCGCCCACCTTCCTTGAAAGGGAAGGAACTTTATATCAAGCTAGATGGGCTTATTGTCTGAACTCGTTTCGTTATAGCCGCACTTTGGCTGTATTCAATTCCTTCCCTTTCAGGGAAGGTGGGCGAGAGCCCGGATAGGGTTCGCCTACATCATGCTCAACGGATCAATATCCAGTGTCAATCCTTGCTGATCCGCCGGCGGCATAATCGCCAGCACGCCCTTCAGCAGCGACAATAGCTGTGGCCTGCTCTGGCAGCGCACCATCAGATGCCACCGGTATTTGTTGCGTAGCCGCTCCAGCGGGCAGGCGACCGGCCCGAGTATGCCCACGGATTCCGGCGCGGGAAAGCCGGGGCGTCCGGCGACATCTTTGATAGCGCGGACTATCGCGTGGGCCCGCTCAATAGCTTTATTCTCCTGCTCGTCCGACGAGACGATATTGGCCAGGCTGGCAAACGGCGGATAGCGCAGCTCACGCCGGTTGGCGATCTCGATCTCGTAGAACGACTGGTAATCGTGCGCGGCGGCGAGGCGGATGGAATCGTGTTCGGGATTAAACGTCTGCACCATTACTTCGCCGTCCGCCGCGCCGCGCCCGGCGCGTCCCGATACCTGCATCAGCAGCTGAAACGCTCGCTCCGAAGCTCTAAAATCGGGCATATTCAGCGCCGTATCGGCGTTAATCACGCCCACCAGCGTGACATTGGCGAAGTCCAGCCCCTTGGCGACCATCTGCGTGCCGATCAAAATATCGGCTTCGTGACGCTTAAACGCGCGCAAAATCTCGCCGTGCGCGCCTTTTTTCGCGGTGGTATCGCGGTCCATCCGCAGAGTGCGGGCGTTGGGGAACGCCACCTGCACGGCTTCCTCCACTTTTTCGGTGCCGATCCCGAACGGCTTCAAGTTGATGCCGTTGCACTTAGGGCAGTTGTGCGGCGCGGGACGCTGAAAGTCGCAGTGGTGGCACTGCAAAATGCCCGGCCCGCGATGGTAAGTCAGCGAGACGGCGCAGTTGGGACATCGAAACGTAAATCCACAGTCGCGGCACAGTAGAAACTGGGCGAAGCCGCGCCGGTTCAAAAATAAAATTATCTGCTCGCGCTTGACCAATCGCTTGTCGATGGCCTCCAGCATCGGTTCGGTGAGGATGCCGCGCACTTCGGGCGGCAAACTGCTGGGGCTCATCGGAGAGCGCATCGGCGAGGCGTTCCGCAAATCCAGCGTCTCCACCGGTGGCAGCGGGCGGGTATGCACCCGTCGCTCCAAAGTCAAGAGATGGTGCACGCCGACACGCGCCCGGTGATAAGTCTCGATCGACGGAGTCGCGCTGCCGAGAATGCAAACCGCTCCCGATTGCCGGGCGCGAAACAGCGCGACGTCGCGGGCGTTGTAGCGCGGCATGACGTCCTGCTTGTACGCGCCGTCGTGCTCCTCGTCCACGATCACCAGCCCAAGCTTCGGCACCGGCGCAAACACCGCCGAGCGCGCCCCCACCACCAAGCGCGCCTCGCCGCGACGGATGCGCTGCCACTCGTCGAACTGCTCGCCCGACGACAGCGCCGAATGCAGCACCGCCACCTGGTTGCCGAAGCGCGCCTTCATAACGTCCATCACCTGCGCCGACAGGCTGATCTCCGGCACTAGCAAAATCGCCGCGCAGCCATGCCCCAGCGCGCGGGCGATAGCGTCCATATAGACTTCCGTTTTGCCGCTGCCGGTCACGCCGAACAGCAAAAACGAGGTGAACTTGCCCTCGTCCATGGCCGCGCCGACTGCTTTCGCGGCGGCGGCCTGCTCGTCAGTGAGGGCGGGGGCGTTGGATTTAATCAAGGAGCGAACGCCGAACGGATCGCGGTGCACCACCATCTCGTGGTACGTGAGCAGCCCTTTGTCGGCCAGCGCCTGCGCGGCGGGACGCAGATCGGCTTCCACCACGCGCCCAGCCTCGGGGATCGACGCTCCCGCCGACATCGCCGCGCCCGCCGCAAGCTCGCGCAGCAGCTTGGCTTGCTTGGCGGAGCGCTTTTCCAGACGCGCGGCCTCGGCGGCGGCGACGTCGGCGTCCACCGAGAGCCGCACCAGCCGGACAGTCTTCTCGCGGGTAGCGGGCGCATCCACCCCGATTTCACGCGCGATAATGCCGCGCCGGCGCAGCGCCGACAATGCGCGGCCTATCTCGGCCTGTTTCACTTTGCCTTGCCCAAGCTCGGACTGCAGGAGCGTGTGCCCCGGCGCGCCTTGCAACTGCGCGACAACCTGCGCCGACTCGCCGGGAAGAGCTTCGGGGGCGATCCGCGCGCCTGCGTCGATCAGCCGAATCCGCGTGCGCAAACGGGCGGCGGCGATCACCGGCGAGACCAGCCGCACCGCCGATTCCGCGTCGCACAACGTTTGCTCGCGGACCCACTGCGCCACTCGCCACAACTCCGCGTCGAACCCGGCGGCGTTCTCGATCTTGGCGGTAATCTCTTTTACTTTGTCGAGCAGCTCCACTTCCACATCGTCGCTCAGCCCGACCACATACCCGATCAGCTCCCGGCTGCCGAACGGCGCAAGTACGCAATCGCCGACTTCAACGCTGACTCCCTCGGGGACGCAGTACGTAAACGGCTGCGCCAGATGCGGCGCGCCAGCCTGCACCACCACCTGCGCGAAGGTGGGGCAGCGGTGCTGGGAGGGATTGGAGTCAAATAGAAAAGCCGGCTCGCGCGTTGCGGACATAGCTGATATTATACTTGTTTCTCACTATGGCTGCCCGCCAGATTGCCCCAAGCTTTGGCATGCCGCCGCCGCAGAAAAAGCCAAAATCGCCTGAACGCAGATTACAGCATATACACTGCTAATGCTAATCACTATTGACTAAAATCACTCATCGCCTTATGATGACGCGTGCGCCAGAGAGGCTTTGCTTTTCCTCGCAACCATCTCCGCCCTCATAAATATATTGGCTGCGCTGGTCGCCAGGGCGAAATCTTATGTCCTGTCCCCGCGACTCCGCTCAAAATTGTTCCAGGGGTTCGCAGTAGTTTACGATGACGCGTCAAACGGCTCATCAAGTGGTAAAAGTGGATTTATTTTCTTTTGATATAACAATAAATGCCGGAATATCTCTGGGAACGATCAATTTATAAAAAAATTAGGTACGCTGTCTCCTGTTCTTGCAGCGCGGGTGTTTGCTCGGCTTATAGACCGGCCCCTCCGCGCCAGCGTAGTATTGAGGAGAGAGTATGGCATTCATAAAATACATATCGGATGCGGCAGCGAAGCCGCAGGTTCGCATCACCGGAACTACGATAACAATTAGCGAACACGAATGGAACCAGGCCGGCTTGCAGGGCGCGGATTTTGTAAATCTATTTTGGGACCCCCAGGCGCAGCGCATCGGCATGGCGTCCACGGACGAAGACGACGTTAATAAATTCTCGGCAAAGCTGCTGCGTCGCGGCGTATCCATTCCGGCGCGCAAATTCTTCGATAAGTTCTCGATCACAGACGCGCAGGCGGAAGGTGGATTGAGCGAAGAAGGCAGTGTCATCGCTTTTAAAGTAAGCCTTCAGCAACAGCAAGCGCCACAGGCGCAGCTAATTGTGACCGAGCCAAAACGGCGCGGTCGTCGCCCCAAAAATGCGATTGCCGCATAAGCAATCGCAGCAGCGATCCGCAATCCGCGTATGAGCGTTAGCGCGTCGATAACGAATCGTCCGAAGATTGCGGCAAGCAGTTATTTATTTCCACCGCATTCAGCCTCATCAAGAAACTATCAAACAAAATGATTTCTTGATGAAATTCTGTAGCTCTAGTAGTAAAATCCTCAAACAGTTTATAGGAGACACAACTTCATGGCATTCCAAAAGTGGCAAGCGCCCGAAAAGATCGCGAAGCAAAGACCCGCCGTCGTGATTAAAAAAGACTCAATTCTAATCCGCCCCGATGCGTCCCTGCCGGATGCGTTTAAAACCGCGCCTTACGCTTACCTTGCCTATGACGATGAGACCCATCGCGTCGGCGTCGAGCCTGCTCGGCACAAGGATTCGCATACCTTCTCGATGCGCTCCAGCACACGGGGCCTCTCCATCGCGGCGGGACGCTTCTTGAACGATTTTGGCTTGCACACGCCTCAAGCGGAAGTGGCTGACGGGCAGCTCGACATGGACGGCGATATGGCTGTCTTCGAGTTGAAAGTCTCCAACGGTAAAGCGCCGGTGAGTGGCGGTACTAAGTCCTCCGATCGTCCGCGCCGACGCCGCAGGACCAAAGCCGAAATGGAAGCCGCCCGCGCCGCCGCGGCTGGTTAGCGATACGCCCTGCTCTTAGCAAGCGTTTTGTAAGCGACAAAAACCGGGTCTGCCGTACCGCAGCGCCCGGTTTTTACATTGCAACTGTTTCTATCTCCATCGCTTCTCAAGATAATTTTGAACTAAGCCGCATCAGGCAAGCAATTATTTATTAGCAGACTAGGCCCCAATGCCCACTCGATTACCACCGCCATGCCGGCTCTACTTTTTGATGGCACGGGATGCGCCTATTGCAATCGTATTCCGGCGCGGCCCTTCTAGATGGGTGCAGCTGGTTCTGTGGCACACCGATACGGATGAATGTGACACAGGGCAGTGGTTCCACGGGCGCATCAATGAGCGGCACTCCGATTTATCGCCGTCTGGCGAGTATCTTTTATATTCAGCGCAGAAATACAATCAGCATTTTTATAACCATAATGTCGGCTACGCTTGGACTGCGGTCAGCAAGCCACCTTACTTCACCGCCCTCGCTTTATGGCCAAATATTTGCGCCGGCTTTGGCGGGGGCGTCTTTGATTCGGAACGCAGCGGACGCGTCTGGTACCCGTTCGATAATTTCTCCCCGCATCCTGATTTTAATCCTGCGGGACATATGCTCTTTACACAGGATTGGCTCGGCTCAAGCTATCCTGACCCAAAATCTCAGTATCGCTTAAGCCGGGATGGCTGGAAGCTGGCTCAAGATTGGCAGGGCGAATTTATCGAAAGCGAGTATAGCAAGCGAACTGCCAAGCGTATACAATCGGGCGAGCCAACTGGTCTTGCATGGATAATGACTCTCGGGCCGATTTCCACAAGTTCTGGGTACGTCACTTACGCGCCGCAAATGCGCGAAAAACAGCATTTCGGCGGCGCTCTTACTCTCATCATGCAGACAAGTATGGATCGCTTCGATGAGAAAACGACATTTTCGATACGCGATTACCGAAGCGGCGACGTCCATCCTATAGCCGGTGCTGAGTGGGCCGATTGGGATCAAGCGGGGCGACTCGTATTTGTCGCGAGCGGCAAATTGTTTGCCGCTGAAATCGGTGACACCGGAGTCCAGCCGCGAGAGCTAGCAGACTTCAACGATAACAAGTTCGAAGAAGTGCAGCCGCCTGAGTGGGCCCTAAAATGGTAAATTGCTCTACCGCGCTACGGCTTCGCCGGCTCAATCCATTTCGGGCAGAGTGCCTGGCAGTCTAAGCTTTAAGGCGCTGACCGAAGCCTCCACAATGCTCATAGACTAGCGGCACTCGATTACGCACGTAAAAATCAGCGGAAATCAGTGGTGAAGCTGCTGGCGCAGCACCAAACAGCGGAAGCCGCGCCAAGCAAAAGGCTAGGAAAAGCTCATCCTTATAACTCGAAATTTGCTCGAAGCGCTTTAGGACTCTGAAGCCTGCGGTTGATTTTTGTAGGAACAATGAATGGTCGCGTCCATCGGTAAAGAAAACTCGGATGCAGAGCCCATCGGAATGCAAACGCCTGATTTCGATCTTTACGCATTGTACGCGGCGCTTGATGCTCAACGGCAGCTGCTCGGACTCTCATGGGCCGAGCTGACACGGCAGATTAACGTACAATCGAGCCGTCAGTCTGGGCGAGCTTTGAGTTCATCCACAGTAAAGGGCATACAAACGAAATCTGCCGTGGAGGGAGACGGCGTACTGCAGATGCTTCGCTGGCTAGATCGGACGCCAGAGAGTTTTGTTCCAAATCATCAGCAGGACTTAGCCGCTAAAGAGCGGCTGCCGGACGTGTTGCCTCACCAGGTTTTGCAGTTTGACACAAAGAAGCTTTATGCGGCGCTCGATGAGAAACGTTTGGCAAAGAACTTGACCTGGTTGCAAGCCGCCATGGAAATTGGAGTGAGCGCCTCGACTCTGCCGCACCTGTCGAAGGGAGGTCGAACGTCGTTTCCTCTGGTTACGCGAGTAACGGGCTGGCTTGGTAAGCCGACCGCTGGCTTCACGAGAGCATCCGACTGGTAGCGGATCAGAGGCCGCAATATGCTCAACGCTCGTAATATCTGCCAAAAGATTGAATCTTATCGCTTAGTCTTGCTGAAGGAAATTCCTGAGAGCACAGCCCGATTGAACCGTGGCTCAGAATTTTTGGGCCACGCGATCATGTGAGAGAGGTATTGATTATCCGCTGCGTAGTCTCTAGCGCGTTGAAATATCCGAGCTTGCTTGCTTCGGAGCAGGGATGATGTCAGTGATTGTTAAACCTAAGCGGCTTTCTGCACCTCACAGGCACTGGCTTGTCGCTCTAAATCGCCGGCATCCAGCCTTGCGCTCTGCGCCTGCAGAAATGCTTCGACACATTGCTTGTCCCACTGAGTTCCTGCTCCTTCTTGGAGAATGGCGAGAGCCTTTTCCCAAGGCATTCCTTTCCGGTACGGGCGATCCCTGGTCATGGCGCTGAAAGCGTCCGCCACGGCCATGAGGCGAGCCATCAAAGGCGTCTCTTCACCACTAAGTCCATAAGGATAGCCTCCGCCGTCCCAGCGCTCGTGATGGTGGCGGACGGCATCGAGCGTTTTTTCTAAGCCCATCGCCGTCGAGACAAGCGCGGCACCCATCATCGGATGCTGCTGGATTGCGGAGTATTCAGCGTCGGTGAGCTTGCCCGGCTTGCGCAGCACCGCATCGGGGACGCCGATCTTGCCGACGTCGTGGAGCAATGCCGCAACAGCCACCGTTTCGATCTCTTCATGGCTCCAGTTCAGCTCCCGCGCGATCATCACGCTGTAACGCGCCACATCCTCGGAATGCTTGCGCGTGTATCGGTCCTTGTTGTCCACCGAAGTGACCAGAGCGTCCAGCATCGAAAAACCTTCGACTGCGCCTCCCGCGATCCGCCTAATGATGTCAGCCTCCGTGTCCACGGCGCCGCCTGTCTTTGCCCTCCTGAGACGCTCATCAGCAAGCTCCAGAGCCGCGCCGCGCTCTGCGGCTTCGCCTGGAAAGACGGCAACGCCAGTTGAGATGTTGATGGGTATGCTCGAGCCGCCGCTGTCGTCGGGGGAGCACGTTAGCCCTTTCATGTCGGCCCGGAGACGCGCCTCTAGTTCGGATCGGTTCACATCCTTCGATCCAAACGGCAGCAGGAGCGCGAACTCGTCACCTCCAAATCGCGCCACCGTGTCGTAGGAGCGGCAGATGGAGCGCAGTCGATCAGCAACCTGGTAGAGAATTTTGTCGCCTAGAATATGTCCGTAAGCGTCGTTGAAGAATTTGAAGTTGTCCATGTCCAGCATGACGACGGCGACGCTGCTGCTTTCGCGAAGGGCGCGGCCCGCTTCCTGCTCAAGCCGCTTGTGGAATGCGCGGTGGTTCAGCAGACCCGTCAATGAATCGCGATCAGCGCGCTCCTGGGCTTCGATCAATGCGCGCTCACGGGCATCTTCCGCCTGCTTGCGCTCAGTGATGTCGCTGAAGGTGACGACCGCGCCGACCGTGCCGCTTGCCGTGCGCATCGGCAAGGATGAGTATGCTGCGGGAAAGCAGCTTCCATCTAATCGCCACAGCAGTCCGTCTTCTACCTGGCAGCCTTCGCTCAGACGGATGGAATCGACGATGGGGCACTGTTCAACAGGGTACGGATTTCCGCTGCCATCCGTATGGTGAATCAGGTCGTGCATGTTCTTTCCGAGAACATCGCCGGGCGTACACCCGAGTAGAAGAGTCGCGGCTTTGTTAATAAACGTGCATCGCCCCGCGGTGTCGATGCCATAGATGCCATGCGCCGCAGACTCCAAAAGGAGGCGGTTATACTCGGCAAGCTCGGCATTTTGAATTTCAGCTTTTTGCTTTTCCGCCAGCTCATGCTGCGCTTCATCATAGAGCCGCGCGCGCTCCAGCGCGAGTGCGCACTGCCCCGCAAGAGTCCAAAGAAAAGCCTGCTGCTGCTCGCCTGCACATCGCTCGGCGGGGCAGATCATCCCTAAACCGCCGATGCACCGCTCCGCAATCATCAGTGGGATTGCCGCGCGCGCGTTCGTCGGATGATTCTTCGCCGATTTCGCGCCGCTCGGATCGAGAGTGGCGGCTTGATCTATCGTATCGATGACCAGCCTGCGCTCACGCACCGCGATAGCAAGCGGCACATCTGTATCTATAGAGGTGTCCTGCCATGAGGGAGACAGCCCTGATGGAGAGCCGACAAGGTGCAGTGTGCGCAGAGTATTGCTGCCGCTGTCGAGCAGGCAGGCGCGAACCATGCTCGCATCGAAGATCGGTTGCGCGGCTTCAAGGATGACTTTGGCGACTTCAGCTTTCGTCAGCGCGGCACCGAGCGCTTCTCCGACAGCCAGCAACTGCCTGCTGTGCTTTCGCGACTCTTCCTTGGTAAACTCCGCGAGCTTGCTCGCGGTAATATCTTCCCCCAGCATCAGCGTATGCTCAGGGTTGCCTTGCGCGTCTCTACCAAGCGAGACACTGATTTTTACCCAAACTACGCTTCCGTCCTTGCGAATATAGCGCTTCTCCAGCTTAATGCTCTGTACGTGACCCACGCAGATTTTCTTATTCAATTCTAAGCTGTGCGCCATGTCGTCAGGATGAGTGATGGCGGCGAAATCGAGTGCAAGCATCTCTTTCTCGCTGTAGCCTGTGAGGGTGCAAAGGGCGGTGTTGACAAAAAGAAAACGCCCCTTCAGATCGGTGAAGGCGGCTCCCACCGCCGCGTTCTCGAAGGCGCTTTGCAGCCGAACCTGGCTCTCGCGCAATGCCGCGCCAGCTAATTCGCGCTCAGCTAAACTCCGCTCGAAGTCCGTCCTGAGCCGCATCTGCTCGACCAGCATTTCATCGCGCAATGAAATGCTTTGTTGCAGCTCCACCCGCTCCACAACCTGACGAGCAACAGTCTTGAGCATGGCCATCTGCTCGGCGGTGATTTCTCGCGGCTTATGGTCAACAACGCAAAGCGCGCCGACAACAGGACCGGCAGAGGCGATCAGCGGAGCGCCTGCATAGAAACGGATGCGCGGCTCGCCGGTCACGCTGCAGTTGCCGGCAAAGCGCGGGTCTTCCGCGGCATCCTGGACAACTAGACCGTCGCGATGCAGGATGGTGTGAGCAAAGAAGGCGGAATATAGAGAAAATTTAATGGAGCCAAGGCCACTTGCATCAACGAATCCTTGGCGCTCCTCATCTACAAACGATACCGCTGCGATAGGTGCGCCGCAGACGTGAGCGGCCAAACGCGCCAAGTCGCCAAAGCGCGATTCAGTATGCGTGTCGAGAATAGAGTAGTTCTGAGCTAACAAGGATCGAACGCATACTTTCCGAGATGACCTGCTCAGAGACTGAGCAAGTGACGCATGATTCCCTAAGTCGCCAAGACGGGGCATGTTGCAACGCCGAGTACATTATCGGGCGAACACAACTACTTATTCAGCATACATAATGTTTCGTTACTTTGCACGAAACGAAGGCCGCACAGGGAAACGCACAACTATGACCATACTCGACCGCCTGCTCTCCCACGACGCCTGGACTACCCGCCAGCTCTTGCTCGCCTGCCGCGGACTGTCGGAAGAGCAGCTTCACCACAATTTTGAGAACGGCGACCGCACACTCGCAGAAACGCTGGAGCATATCGTCGCCGCAATGGAGCGCCACACGGATGTGCTGCTGCAGCGTCCCACGATGCACGACACTTTCCTTCGCTCCAATGCCTCTGTTGGATCTTTGCTGACGCGGCTGACCGCAGTCGCTAAAGATTTCGCGGAGGTCTCCCTGAAGGTTGATAGAGAAGGCCGCGCCGACGAGATGATCGAGGGGCAGCAGGAAGGGAAACGCGTTTCTCTGGGCGGCGAGATCGCCCACGTCCTGACTCATGGCATGCACCACCGCGCTCAGGCCATGGACATGATGAGGCATTTTGGGATCGACATAATAGAAGGCGACGTTCTGAGCTGGGAAGCGGTGGCGCGCGGATGGGGCTGGGACGACGGCGGAAGCTACGGCAGCATGGCATCGGAGTTAAGTCCAAGCCCCGTCTAAAGAATGCAATGGCATATCAGTGCGGCTACTGTTCGTTCCATCCTTTTCCATCGAGTATCTGCTGCTTGGATTTCTCCACCCTTGCCGCCCGAGTCTTGGATTGCTTGGGCGCGGAAAAGTAAAGGTAGTATGCTCGTTGCCGCCCTGGCGTCAGTGCATCAAAAGCAGTTTTCAAAGTAGAGTCGCTATCCAGCTCACTTTGAAACTCCTCGGCAATCTTGAAATCCGAAGACTTCTTATAATCGACCGTTAAGCCCGCCTTTTCGACTTCGATGGCTTCAGCGATGTACGCCTTTAAGGTGGGCTCCATCTCAACTGCCTCTCGAACGTCAGTGAACCGCACCTGGCGCGACGACTGCACATTCTCCGTTTGCCGGATCAGAATGCCGGTTGTATCGTTGAGCAATGCGCCCTTGAAAAACAAAAGCGCGCAGTATTCTTTGAACGCATGAACCAAGACAACATTGCGTTTCTGAAGGGTGTAGCAAGGACATCCCCACTTCAGCTCTTCAGTCAGCTCAGAGTCGAGGATAATCGTTCTCAGTTTCTCACTCAGCTCCTGCCATCTGCCTGCTTTTCTAAAAAAGAAATCAACATCAGGGTTCATTGTGGTCACCTGTTTTTGCTCGCCGCGGATTTCGCCGCAATACTGATGGATTACAATTCTCTTAACAGGGTTTAGAAAACTCTTCGGCTCTCCCTCCTGTTGGGCGGCCACGGCCCCTACAGCAGGGCAGGCGATCCAGCCAACCTCAAAACCTGCAAGAAAGGCACATGGCATGGACTCCTAGCGGACCAAAAACAACTTGTCCGGCTCGCTTCGGCTGAGTTCAGCCTCTCATTTGAACCGGCAACATCGGTTATTACTCATCATTGTATAGCTGAACGCTCAGGTTGACGCATACCCGCATAATGAGCTTCTATGGCAATTGTTTCAGCAAACTCAAATGGGTTAAGCGATCCGTCCCGTGATCCTCTGGCGCGCGATTGGAAGCT
>CAXSEA010000066.1:0-14967 GCA_964235675.1 uncultured Armatimonadales bacterium
GTTGGGCTTGGACGGCATCGACGCTTGGCCGATGGTGCGCAAGGCGGCGGCGTATCTTGTCCAGACGGGTCCCGACACCCAGCAAGACCGCTGGGAAGAAAACCGTGGCTACAGCGTCTTTACGCTTGCGGTCACAGTCGCGGCGCTCGTTTCGGCGGCCAATTTCGCCGACGCTCACGGCGAAGCGCCGCTGGCCACTTATCTGCGGGAGACGGCGGACGCCTGGGAAGCGCGGATCGACGATTGGACCTATGTCCGTGGCACGTCGCTCGCTCAGGAAGTAGGCGTTGACGGCTACTATATCCGCATCACCCCGCGTGAGCCAGGCAGCGTCATGCGCGATGTAGACCCATCGCGGGCCGGCATCGAAATCTTGAACCACGCGCCCGGAGAAGGAATCCACCCCGTTTGGGAGATTGTCAGCCCCGACGCTCTGGCGCTGGTGCGGGCGGGATTGCGCAACGCCGACGATCCCCGCATCTTGAACACCGTGAAGGTGATCGATTATTGCTTAAAGACGGAAACGAAAACCGGCAGCGTCTGGCACCGCTATCCTGACGACGGCTACGGCGAGCACGCCGACGGCGCGCCCTTCGACGGTACCGGCATTGGACGCGGCTGGCCGCTGCTGTGCGGCGAGCGGGCGCACTATGAGGTGCAATGCGGCAATTTCGATGAAGCGCGCCGGCTGCTGGACGTGATGGCGGCGCAGTGCAGCTTGGGCGGCATGCTGCCGGAGCAGGTCTGGGAGTCGGAGGATATTCCTGGGCGCGAGCTTTATAACGGCCAGCCGTCGGGGTCGGCGATGCCGCTTGTCTGGGCGCACGCCGAGCTTGTCCGCCTGACGCGCTCCTTGCATGAGCGCCGGGCCTATGGCTTCCCCGCGCATATCGCCGAGCGGTACGCGAGTCGTAAACAGTCTAATGTCATTTCCTTCTGGCGACTGGACTACCAGATCGATCATATCAGCCCTGGGGAGCGTCTGCGCATCGAGCTGCCAGCGGCCGCCCTCGTGCATTGGAGCCAGGACAGCTGGGGAATACCCCGAGACGCGCGCACCGACGAGCCGGGCAAAATCGGCATGCACGTAGTCGATCTGCCGACAGACCAGCTTAAACCAGGTACGCAAATTACGTTCACGTTTTTGTGGCTCGACGAGACCCGCTGGGAAGGTGTCGATTACACGGTCAGCGTCTCGAATCTGACCTATCAATCCAAAGTCAGCTAGCAGCAACGCTCGAACATCTCACAAACAGAACGGCGTGAACTCCCCTCCTTTCCAAGGAGGGGTTGGGGGAGGTCCGCCTAATTGGCCCGTTGAATAATGAACAGACCTTCCCCAGCCCAATTTGGAGAAGAGAACAAGTTATTAATTTGCTGTACGCGAATTGCCCCACACTTTGCCGATGCTCTTCAGCGTAACATGCTTGTAGTCGGAGACCGCCTCGATGATGCCTTCGCGCTTTAGAAGAGTGTCCGGCAGGTGGGTCGTGGAAATCGCGATCACCGGCATTCCGGCGCGTTTCGCTCCTTCAAACCCTGCTTGAGAATCTTCAAAGACGATGCATCGCGCCGGATCTACGCCCAGCTTTTCAGCTGCGAGTAAGTAGAGGTCGGGGGCAGGCTTGCCGTGCTGAACGTCTTCCGCGCCGACCATAGCTTGGAATTGGTCGCGGATTTGCAGGGTATCCACCACGAAATCGATATTGCGACGCCCGGCGGCGGTGGCGATTGCGACCGGCACGCCCGCTTTGCCGGCTTCCTTCAGCAGCTTCTTCAAGCCAGGCAGCAGGCGCAGTTTCTTACGGTAGAGAGTTCTATAAAGAAACTCTTTTTGCTCGACCAAGCAATCGACTTGCGCCTCGGGCAGGCTGTCGCCCAAAAACCCGCGCACCACTTCTTGAGCGGTACCGCCCGGCTCGAGCTTCCAATACTCTTTCAGGGTCATCGGCACGCCGTTGTCGCGCAGCAGCTCGGTCCAGCTGTGGGCATGGACCGGCATATCGTCGATCATGGTGCCGTTCATGTCGAAGATGAGGGCGGCGGGTAGCTCAAGGGAATGGTGTTTCAAGAATTGTGTCCAGGGGTGAGTCCGAGAGTAATTTCACGCTCGCGCATTTTTTCGCCGTCGTAAAGAACGCACCGGGCGGTCTGGCCGCCTTCGAGGGTGTAAAGAGGCGGATCGAACTTGGGGCAGAGATCGTCCATGCGGAATTGGCAGCGGGGCGCGAAGGGGCAGCCGGGCGGAATGGATCCCTCGGTGAGACGCGGTGGCTGGCCCGGCAGAAAGACGAGCGGGCCTTCATCGGCGCGGCGGCCGACATCCGGCAGCGAGGCCAGCAATGCCTGAGTATATGGGTGCTTGGGCGAGGCGAAGAGCTGGTCGGCGGTGGCGGTTTCCACCACCTGACCGGCGTACATCACGCAGACCCGGTCGCAGCGCTCGGCGACGATGCCAAGATCGTGCGTGATGAGCAGCACGGCGGTTTTCAGCTCGCGGCGCATCTCGTCCATCAGGTCGAGGATTTGCTCCTGAACGGTGACGTCCAAGGCGGTGGTAGGCTCGTCGGCGATAATCAGCTCCGGACGCAGCGAGAAGGCCATGGCGATCATCACGCGCTGACGCATGCCGCCGCTCAGCTCGTGCGGGTACTGGCGCATGCGGTGTTCGGGGTCGGGAATGCGAACTCGCCGCAGCCAATCGGTGGCGCGCGCGTCGGCGGCGGCGCGGCTGATCCGCTCGTGGGCGCGGATCGTCTCCACGAGCTGCGCGCCGATAGTCAGCACCGGGTTCAGAGCGGTCATCGGGTCCTGAAAGACGAACGCAATCCGCTTGCCGCGCACGTCGCGCATTTGGCGCTCGGTGGCGGCGGCGAGGTTTTCGTCGCAGAAGAGCACTTTGCCGGCAGTGATGCGGCCAGGCCGGTCCACCAAGCGGACGATAGACATCGCTGTCACCGATTTGCCGCAGCCCGACTCGCCGACGATGCCGAGCATCTCGCCTTCTTCCACCTCGAAGCTCACGCCGCGCACGGCATGGACGGCGGGCGCGCCTTTAGGGACGAAGTCGGTATGGAGGTCTTCTACTTGCAGGAGGGGCATGCCCGCTATTTTACCGCAGGGTGCAGCCTACGCCGTCAGGCGCTGCCGGTCGGCACCCAAAAGCGGAGCTTGGGCGGCAGGCCGATTTTTTGCGGCACCTCGGATTCGTAGATTCCGCCGCAGGACTCGATGATCTTGCGGGAGGCGACGTTGGTATTGTCGCAGGTGAGCAGCGCCGGATCGATGCCCATGGCATGCGCCTTCGGCAGCGCGAGCCGCAGTATCTGCTTGCCGTAGCCCTGGCGGCGCGCCGACGGGCGGATGGTATAGCCGATGTGGCCGACCAGAATGCGCAGCTCGTCGGTGACCAACTGGTCGCGCAATGAAACCGATCCGACAAACTCTCCGCGCCGGTCGATCAACCAGAAAACGGCGCTGGGCGCGCGTCCCGGCGGCAAATTGCGGCCCGCCGCCGTATCGGCGAACGATTTGAGAATAGCGGCGTGGGTGGAGACAAGCGGGTCGAGCGCTCCCATAAAACTTCGCCGCTCGGCGAGTCGCAGCTCACGCTCGCCATCGAGAAAGGAGCGGATAAATGCGGCTTGGGGAACGGCAAGGTAAGGCATGGCTCATCGGTGCAGGCCGGTAGAAGCGAGGCGCATGGAACGGCCCCCTCCCCAATTGCCTCCGGCTACGCTATAATAGCATCCGTGAGCAATCTGCAAGTCCGCATTCCCAAGCCGGTCATTTTCGGCGTCTTTTTAAGCCTTGTGGCGTTGATCGCCGCGACTCTCGTCATCAACTGGATCGAGCGCTCGATTCCGACGACGGCTTATCACGAGCTGTACGAGTTCATCAGGATCAACCACAACAACCCTGCGGTCAACAATACGCAGCTGCACCGGGAGCTCGCCCCGCAGGTCGCGACTTTCGATTCTTTCGTCGCGACGCCGATCGCTTTGTTCGTTGCCGGACTAGTCTACGGCGTGGTGATTCGGAGGCTGCCGTGGCCGCAGCGGCGAGCGGTTCGGGCATCGGCGATTTCGGGCACGGTGTTCACTTGCATTATCAGCGCGATGGATATCATGGCTTACCGGTACATGCCGCTGCTCATGGCCAGTGTTAACGGGGCGCCCGCGCCTCATATGCTGCCGCCAATGACAAGCGAGGTGGTGGAGTCCTTGATTTTGCAGACTCTTCTGGGAATCATCGCTTATACCGCCGGAGGATGGCTCGGGGCATTCAAGCGGCGGGAATTACTGCAGACCAGCTCGTCTCCGATGACCGGCGCAAGCCAGCAGAGTAAGACTACGGTCGCCTAATTTCAGGGGGAAGCCCTGGCGCGGCAACGTCAGCCAGACGGACGTATGTCCTTAGCTTAATGCTTTCGCCGCGAGGAAGCGGGACTGCATCCGGAGCGGATTATTGCGCAAAAAGCTTTGCCGGGTGTCTGCATCGCGCACGGCGGCGACGAACAAGCGCATCAGGTCGGCCCGCTTTTTACCAGGCGTTTTCGCTTCTTCCACCCCGCTGGAGACATCCACCGCATCCGGCCGCACCTCGGCGATGGCGCGGGCGACGTTCTCGTACTTCAATCCCCCGGCCAGGATGACCGGCATGGCCGTCTGCTCGCGCCAGCGCACCAGCGATTGCGTCAGCGACCAATCGAACCGCGCCCCTGAGCCCCCGAGAAGAGCAGTGTGGAAAGCGTCCAGCAAGACCGCGTCCAGCGCGTCGGGCGCGGCTTTCACGGCTTCGATGCCGTCGGCGTCGTGCACGCGGTAAGCTTTGATGCGCCGCGTCGCGGGACCGAGCATATCCGGGAGATCGCTTTCTTCGTAATATTGGACGATGGGAGCGTCGTAGGCAGCGGCATCGGAGGGGCGTCGGACGACCACCACGAGCGGAAATTCGTCCGGGAGAACCTCGCGGATGCGGCGGAAATCGGACGCCGAAATAAAGCGCGGCGATTCGCGCACCGCGATAAAGCCGAGCGCGTCCGCCCCGGCGTCGATCGCCGCGTGGGCGTCCTCACGGTGGGTAATGCCGCAGATTTTGATGAAAGTCAAAGCAGTTTTTCTAGCGGCGCGCCCGCACTCTGCGAATGGCCTGCTGCGCCATCGGCTTGCCTTTGGTCCAGAGCCAGTATTTGGCGGGGTTCAGCGGCAGATCGAATTCGCCGACATACTCCACGAACTCCGCGCCGAAGCCTTCCTTGAATCGGTTTAGGCCTTGCAGATGCTCCGCCTCGGGCGTGGCTTCCTCGCCCGGCTTGATCGGCGCGACCCCACGAAAATCGTAGGTCTTGCAGCCGAGATCGCGCGCCCAGCGGATCATCGCCCATTGCATCGCGTAGTTCGGCATGACGTTGCGGTTCTCGTTGGACGAAGCCCCATAAACATAGACCGCCTTGTCGCCGATGACAAAGCACATCGCGCCGGAAAGATACTGGCCTTCATATTGCGTCAGAAACAGCTTGGCGAGGCCGTTTTCGGCGAGATTGTCCCACAAGTTCTCGAAGTAGCTGAGGGGGCGGCCAGTGAAGCCGTCGCGCTCGGAAGTGGTTTTATACAAATCGAAAAACGGCTTGAGCTGCTCGCGCGTGCATTCGGCGAGCACCTCGACGCCCTTTTTCTCCGCGATACGGACATTGCGGCGGCATTGAGGCTTAAACGACATCAGCAGATCGTCGTCGGTGCGTCCCTCCACCTGCATAATCATCACGGCCTTGGGCTGAGTTCCCCCAAAACCCTGCGCATCCTGGCCGGCGGGGCGCTCGAATCCAAGATTGGTGAGCAGCTTGAGCTTTTCGGGCTGATGCGCCGGGAGCGCGGGGTCGATCTTTAATGCCATCGCACCATCGCGCGCGCCGCGCTCGCGCACGGCGGCGACGAGATCCTTGAGCAGCGGGCCGCCCGTCTCCGGAGACCAGTCCGCCAAAATTGGCCCGCGTGGAGCGTAGTAGAGCGTACCGACCAATGGAAAGCCGCGCGCCAAAATCGACATGCCGCCGACAAGCTCGCCCTTACCGTTGAACGCGCCTAGCCGCAACGGACGCCACGCGCCGCCGTCAGCCGATTTCACCGTACCCCACTCCCAAGACTGGAGCGTGTCCCCATAGTGATTGTCGCCGACGAATTCGTTCCAGACCTGCCGGTCGGTTTCGATCAGTTCTCTAATGTTTGCCATATCTTGCCGGTTCAGCGCCGTCGCTCTCGGATGCTATTGTATCGCAAATATGCTCCGGGGGCACTGCGGCAAGTGTGGCGGGTCGGGGTAATCGCCACCGATGATGTGCTCGGAAGTTGTATGAATTCGATTGACATAATCGTTAGGTCTTGATAAGATCAAACGAGCGGAGGGCAACGATGCGACTCCAATAACCGCGGCATTTCTACTGTGGATAAATTCATGTCAAAGAAGATGATAAAACTACTTCCCACCCTGACCATGGCGCTGATCGCGCCGCTGATGCCCGGCACCCACAAGGCGCACGCGCAAGCGGCGCAGCTCCCGGCGAACCAGGCCTATTTTATGCTGGTGAATGACAACAGCGGCAGTTGCGTGGATTTGATCGACGGCAGCACGGCAGATCAAGCCGTGGTGAATCAATACTCCTACGACAGCGGCAGCTCGGCTCAACGCTGGGCGCTCGTACCGGCGTCAGGGCATTTCGAGATCATCTCCTGGGTGACCGGCAAGGCGCTGACCGTCGCGGGCGATGCCCCCACAAGCGGCGCGCAAATTGTCGACGTGACTTACAAAAGCGATCCGAGCCAGCAATGGGACTTGGTTGACCAAGGCAGCGGATGGTTCAGCATCAAAAACGTGCGCAGCGGCTTGGCGCTGGATATCGCTAATTCCAGCACGGCCGATAATGCCATGCTGCGGCAGGAGGCGTCAACCGGCGGAGCGAATCAGTTGTTCCGATTGCAGCCCTGGGGCGATTACTTTATCAAATCCGTAAACAGCAGCCGCTATCTCACGGTGGAGAACCAGGCGACCGCCAACAGCAATCCAATCGTCCAGTATGACAAAGGAAGTACGGCGGGTTTTCACTGGGTGTTCAACAACGAGGGGAGCGGCTACTACAGCGTCTCCGATACGAACTCCCCCACCCGCGTGATTAGCGTGGACAACACGTCCACCACGGCGGGAGCGGGCACGCAGCTTTACGATTACAATCCGGACAACGCCGGGGATCAGGAAGTGCGGATTCTGCCGAAGACCGACGGCAACTACAAGTTCTACTACAAGTTTGACGGCCAAAGCTGGAACTTCCCGAGCGCGAAGACCGCGAACAATGTGGTTCTGCAGCAGTACACCGACGACATTAGCAAAAGCCAGGAGTTCGCGCTGGAGCGGGATACGTCGAACAGCGTGCCAGGATTAGTCACCAATTCGGTCTACTCGATTCCCGCGTCCGCCGTGCCCGCGCCGACCGGCTCGGGCGTGGTTTCGCTGCGTCTGGTGAACGGCACCGGCGGCTCGTATCGCAGCTCGAAGCTTTACTGGGGCATTCTGGGGCAAGACCCGGCCAACAACAACCAGTGGTCGTATGTGGACGCGACCGGAAATCTGCATCCCATTTCGGCGGCGCTCAACAACGCGCCGGGGCACCTGACGAAAAACGGGACGAACTACTCCAATATCTACACGACGTTTGACAAAACCGGGTGGGTCAATTTGCCGAAGATTACGTCCGCGCGGCTTTATCTGAGCTGCGGCAGCCCCTGTTATATCACTACCTACGACAGCGGATTCGCCGGACCGAACATCGACAATCCGACCGACCCGAACGACGACGTCATTTTCGATTTCACCGAATTTACGATCGACAGCGGCGGCTACCACGGCAACATCACGCGCGTGGACGGCTTCGGCTTTCCAATTCAGCACCGATTAGTCGATCTAGCCGGCAGCTACGATCAAACGGTCGGCGAGCTGGAAGCGAAAACGCGCAGCGCGTTATTCAGCGAGTACCAAAGCGAGGTGCCGAGCGCGTTCCAAAGCCTGGCGACCGTGCAGGCGCCGTACCGGATTGTCGCTCCGATCCACGGCTCATTCGCTTCAGGGCAGCCGAACGGCAGCTACTTCAGCTCCACCGGCTTCAACACGCAGGACGTTCTGCTTGGCATCAATACGGCCTCCGATCCGAACACTTGCGCCGCATTGAACCGGGGCGTCTACTCGCAGCCGCAGTCGAGTTGGAGCAATCCCGCGCTTTACTACCAAACCTCTCCGGCCAACTACTACGCGCAGTTCTGGCACACCCACGGAATCAGCAGTTTGGCGTATGGCTTCTGCTACGACGACGTCAACGGGCAGGCCGCTTATTTGTCGCTAGGCAATCCGAAGGGACTGATTATTCGCATCGGGCGGTAATTTCGTTGAGCGGAAAACACCCGGCGCTTCTTATTTGGAAGCGACGGGTGTTTTGTGTTGGGTTTACGTCTTTTCTATAGAGGATAGGAAAGGTGTACCGAAATAGTCACTGCCGCGCGCGATATGGACGCCAGCAGTAACAATGGCAAATTACGGTGAGGAAAACTATGGCTACTATTGCTGAGATTCTTGTGGAAACTTTGGTTCAAGCCGGCGTGAAGCGTATCTACGGCCTACCGGGCGATTCGGCCAACGGCATCACCGATTCGATTCGCAAGCACCCTGAAACGGATTGGGTCCATGTCCGCAACGAGGAAGCAGCCGCCTTTGCCGCCGGAGCGGAAGCGCACCTTACTAATCACCTTGCCGTTTGCTTGGGAAGCTGCGGCCCCGGCAACCTGCACTTCATCAATGGCCTATTCGACTGCCACCGTACGCGCGTCCCGGTACTGGCGATAGCAACGCAGATTCCCAGCACGGAAATCGGCACCAACTACTTTCAGGAAACTCATCCCGAGTCTTTGTTCAAGGATTGCAGCCATTACTGCGGCGTCATTTCCGAGCCGAGCCAAATGCCCCGCATTCTCGGTATCGCGATGCGGACGGCAATCGCCGAGCGAGGCGTGGCCGTGATCGTACTGCCGGGCGATATCGCGACTCAGGAGAGTGAATTGCCGCCGGTTTCTCTTGGGTTTTCAGTAAACAACTCCAAGATTATCCCGGCTGACGAAGACTTGCAGCGCGCCGCGAAGCTGCTCAATGACGCACGCAAAGTCACTATACTTGCCGGGGCTGGCTGCGAAGGAGCGCACGCGGAGCTGATGCAGATCGCGGAGAAGCTGCAGTCCCCTATCGTGCACGCTTACCGGGGCAAGGAGTTCGTGGAATACGACAACCCTTACGATGTGGGCATGACGGGACTTATAGGCTTCGAATCCGGCTACAGGGCCATGATGCATTGCGACGCGCTGCTCGCGATCGGCACGGACTTTCCCTACCCGCAGTTTTATCCCGAGAAAGCCAAGAAGATTCAGATCGACGTGCGCGGCGAACAGATTGGCCGTCGGACAAGCGTGGACGTCGGCTTGATCGGCACCGCGAAAGATACTATCGCCGCGCTTATGCCGCTGCTTGGCCGTCAGAAAAGCGGTGGGCACCTCAAAGATAGCGTCGCCCACTACGCCGGCTCGCGCAAGGAGCTGGACAGCCTCGCGGTCGGTAAGAAAGGGACATCGCCGCTGCATCCCGAGTACGTCGCCAGCATCATCAACGAGACGGCATCCGATGACGCGATCTTTACGGTGGATGTCGGCACGCCTTCCATTTGGGCGGCGCGCTATCTACGATTCAACGGCAAGCGCCGCTTGCTCGGCTCGTGGTCGCATGGCTCGATGGCTTCAGCCATGCCGCAGGCAATCGGCGCGCAGGCCGCCTTCCCGCAGAAACAGGTGATTTCCTTATCGGGTGACGGCGGGCTGGCGATGCTGATGGGCGAGTTGCTGACGGCGGTGCAGAACAAGCTGCCGATCAAGATTGTCGTCTTCAACAACCACGCGCTCGCTTTTGTGGAAACCGAAATGATGTCGGCGGGAATTATGCCGTTCGGCACGGATCTCAAAAACCCGGATTTCAGCAAGATGGCGGAAGCGTGCGGGCTGTTCGGCGCTCTTGTTACCAAGCCGGAAGAATTGCAGCCTGCTTTGAAAGCGGCGCTTGCGTACGACGGCCCAGCGCTCGTCGATGTCCACGTGCATCGGCGCGAGCTATCGATGCCGCCTACGATTACGAAAGGGCAAGCCGCCGGTTTTAGTCTTTACCTGACGAAATGCGTGATGAACGGTCGAGGAGACGAGATTATCGATCTGGCGAAAACTAATCTGCTGAATCGGCTGCTCGGCGACTAGCAAAACTTTGCATTCGCCAGTTTAACGCCCCTTGTAGCGCATTATTTGAATGTGCAACAAGGGGCGTTAAATTTGTTTCGAGGACCAATCCAGACTGTACTTATCAGAGGAGACGTCAATCTACTTGCGGCTGCCGGCGGGCAGGAGCTTTTTGAGGCGGCTTAGTTCATCGCGCAGCTCGGCGGCTCGCTCGAATTCCAGGGATTTGGCGGCTTGCTTCATCTCTTTCTCGACATCGGCAAGGGCCATCATCAGTTGGTCAACCGGTAGGTTCTCGACGTTGCGAGTTTGCGAGACCTTGTAGTAAGTCTTTTGCTCCTGGACTTTCTTAGCTTCGATCACTTCGCGGATCGCCTTGGCGACCGTCGTGGGCGTGATGCCGTGCTCGGTGTTGTAGGCGACTTGAATTGCCCGGCGGCGGTCAGTCTCGTCGATGGCGCGCTGCATGGAGCCGGTAATGTTGTCGGCGTACATGATGACCTGGCCGGATGAATTACGCGCGGCGCGCCCGATGGTTTGGATCAGCGACGTTTCCGAGCGCAGAAAGCCTTCCTTGTCGGCGTCGAGGATAGCGACTAGCGACACTTCGGGAAGGTCCAAGCCCTCGCGCAGCAGATTGATTCCGACGATTACATCATAAACGCCCAGGCGCAGGTCGCGGAGAATTTCGATGCGCTCCAACGTGTGAATGTCGGAGTGAAGATAATTCACTTTGATTTTGAGGTCGATCAGGTACTCGGTTAAATCCTCGGACATCTTCTTGGTGAGAGTGGTCACCAGGACGCGCTCGTTTTTGGCGGTGCGCTTGCGAATCTCTTCGATAAGGTCATCGACCTGGCCTTTGGTCGGCTTAATCACGATTTCAGGATCGATCAGGCCTGTCGGGCGGATGATCTGTTCGACGATCTGGGCGCTGCCTTCGCGCTCGTATTGGGCCGGGGTGGCGGAGACGAAAATCGCCTGCTGCACGCGCTCCTCGAACTCGGGGTATTTCAGCGGGCGGTTGTCGGCGGCGGACGGAAGCCGAAAGCCATAGTCGATCAGGGTGGATTTACGAGCCTTGTCGCCGTTGTACATGGCGTGGACTTGCGGCAAAGTTTGGTGGGACTCGTCGACGACCAGCAGCCAGTCCTTGCGGAAATAATCCAGCAAGGTGTGAGGGGCGGTTCCGGGAGCGCGACCGTCGAAGTGGCGGGAGTAGTTTTCAATGCCGGAGCAGAAGCCGACTTCCTTAATCATCTCCAGATCGAAATTGGTGCGCTGCTCGATGCGCTGCGCTTCCAGCAGCTCGCCCCGGTCTCTGAACCAGGCCAGCCGCACTTCCAGCTCGGACGCGATGGTGCCCATGGCCCTCTCCATGATCGCCTCCGAGGCGACATAGTGCGAGGCCGGGTAGACCATGAACTTGTCCTTGGTGGCGGTCACCTCGCCGGTGAGGGGATCGACCACGGTAATCTTTTCGATCTCATCGCCGAAGAACTCCACGCGAATCACGATCTCCTCGTTGGAGGGCATCAGCTCAAGGACGTCGCCCCGGACGCGGAATGTGGAGCGCAGCAGCTGGATATCGTTGCGGTTGAACTGCATCGCCACTAATCGGGCGAGCGCGTCGTCGCGGTCGAGCTCCGCGCCGCGCTCTAAGGGCAGAGTGATTTTCTCGTATTCTTCCGGCGCGCCGAGGCCGTAGATACAGGAGACCGAGGCGACGATAATCACGTCGCGCCGCTCCAGAATGGCCTGGGTGGCGGAGTGGCGCAGGCGGTCGATCTCGTCGTTGATCGCCGAGTCTTTCTCGATAAACGTATCGGTCTGCGGGATATAGGCTTCGGGCTGGTAGTAGTCGTAGTAGGAGACGAAATACTCCACCTTGTTGTTGGGGAAAAACTCCCGGAACTCCGAGCAAAGCTGCGCCGCCAGAGTCTTATTGTGCGCGATAACCAGAGTCGGCTTTTGCACCTTCTCAATCACGTTGGCAATGGTGAATGTTTTGCCCGTGCCGGTCGCGCCGAGGAGGGTTTGGAAGTGATCGCCGCGCATCACGCCTTCGGCCAAGCGGTCGATGGCGGCGGGTTGATCGCCGGAGGGTTTATAGCTGGAGACTACTTGAAAATCGGTCATATGTTCGTAGATTATAACATGCGCGGCAACTTGCGTGTTCCGGGAGTGCAGCCAAATCCCACGCTCGAAAAAATGATTGCGAAACAGCAATGATTTTCACTATTTTTGGTATATACCTGGTGATTCGCACAGCGTATGCCTGCGGTCAAATATATTGATATGCCGAACATCGCTGACACAAGCGATGTTTGGCGACGAGCCGAAGCGAAATGCATTTTCTACCGCACGCGAATCACTCGATTTACGTGCATTCCAGATGGCGAGGTAAGCGTTCTAGCATTGCATCCTGGGGAGGTTGGTCGCCATGTTACATGATCCGGTCTGCGGAGTGTCGGTTAATCCGAAACAATCCGAGTGGCTACTCGTCAGAGCCGGCGAGTCCGTTCACTTTTGCTGCCGCGAATGCCGGCAGCAATTCATCGTTCACGAGAGACAGCAAATCGCCGCTGCCGGCGAAGCGCAGTCGAGCTTCCAAACATTAGCCGCGCCCAGCGCCTCGCCGGCGGCCCAAGAGCTTGCAATAGCGGCGTAGGTATTTTGGCAGCGTGAAAGCTGTAGATAACCCCCAACGAAACCATGACGCCATGGTTTCGTTGGGGGTTATTTTCATTTCGCCTAGAACCGGCACCTGGCGTAGCGGCATGATAAAGAGAGATTGATGCGCTTGCTTGCCAATGGCTGCCGAATCGACTATGATAGCGGCATTGCGGCGCGCGAGTCAGCGAAGTGATTCTGCAAACGAGCGCTGCCGAACGATCTTTGTTTTTCAGGAGAGTTATCAGTGTCGATCGACCCCTCAGAGCTGCTCAGCGCGACGATTCAAGCCAGGTTTCACGAGGAGCGCAGCTTTCCGCCGCCTCCGGAGTTCGCCGCCCAGGCGAATATCGACGACCCCGGTATTTACGATGCCGCGTCGGGGAACCCGGTGGCGTTCTGGGAGTCGCAGGCCGAAAAACTGCACTGGTTCGAGAAGTGGCAAACGCCGCTGGAATGGAACCCTCCCCACGCGAAATGGTTCGTGGGCGGCAAGCTGAATGTCAGTTACAACTGCCTCGACCGGCATCTGGCCACTGCGCGCCGCAACAAAGCGGCGATTATTTTCGAGGGCGAGCCCGGCGATACACGTGTTTTGACATACTGGGATTTGCACCGAGAGGTCTGCACCTGCGCGAACGCGTTGAAAAAGCTTGGCATCGAAAAAGGCGACCGGGTGACCATCTACCTGCCGATGATTCCCGAAGCCGTGATCGCCATGCTGGCCTGCGCCAGGATTGGAGCGGCGCATTCGGTGGTGTTTGGCGGCTTTTCGGCGGAAGCGTTGCGCGAGCGCATCCACGACTCGCAGAGCAAGCTGCTGATTACCGCCGACGGCGGGTGGCGCCGCGGCAATATCGTGCGATTGAAGACCGCCGCCGACGAAGCCCTGCAAGACGCGCCGAGCATCACGAATGTTTTAGTCGTCAACCGCACCGACGATCCCACGCGGGTGCCCATGCAGGACGGGCGCGACTTGTGGTGGCACCGGGTGATGTCCGAAACGCTGGCATCGTGCGAAGCGGAGCCGATGGACTCGGAGGACCTGCTTTATATTCTCTATACGTCCGGCAGCACCGGCAAGCCGAAAGGAATCGCGCACACCACCGGCGGCTACCTGACCGGCGCGATGGCGACGACCAACTGGATTTTCGACGTCAAGGAAGAAGATGTCTACTGGTGCACCGCCGACGTCGGCTGGGTCACCGGGCACACGTATGTGGTCTACGGGCCGCTGGCGAACGGCGCGACGGTGTTCATGTATGAGGGCGCACCGGATTTCCCGCAGCGCGACAGATGGTGGCAGCTGATCGAAAAGTACGGCGTCACTATCTTGTACACCGCGCCGACGGCGATCCGGGCGTTTATGAAATGGGGCACCGAGCATCTCGAAAAGCACAATCTATCCAGCCTGCGCATGCTGGGCTCTGTCGGCGAGCCGATTAACCCGGAGGCGTGGATGTGGTACCAGGAGCATGTGGGCGGCGGACGCTGCCCGATTGCCGACACCTGGTGGCAGACCGAGACCGGCTCGATCTTGATTACTCCCCTCCCTGGCCTGACCGCGACCAAGCCCGGCTCGGCCACCCGGCCTTTTCCGGGAATTATCACCGATGTCGTGGACGAGCAAGGCAATTCGGTACCGCTCGGCGGCGGCGGGTTCCTGGTGATTAAGCATCCGTGGCCGTCGATGCTGCGCACGCTTTGGGGCGATGACGAGCGCTACAAGGAAGTCTATTGGAGCAAATTCGAAGCGCAGGGCTATTATTTCGCCGGCGACGGTGCCAAGCGCGACGAGGACGGCTTCTACTGGCTGCTCGGCCGGGTGGATGACGTGATCAACGTTGCCGGGCACCGGGTCTCGACCATGGAAGTGGAAAGCGCTTTGGTGGACCACAAATCGGTGGCTGAAGCGGCGGCAATCGGTAAGGCTCACGAGATCAAGGGGCAGGCGATTTCGGCGTTCGTCACGCTGAAAGAAGGC
>CAXSEA010000067.1:0-14830 GCA_964235675.1 uncultured Armatimonadales bacterium
GATGGCACGCTGAGAGTCGTGTGTGTAGTAAACAGCATCCAGATAATGCCGCTCAACGCTCCCGGCGCTCCCGAGACGACGACCAGCGGATCAAGCCAAGACTGGAAGTTGATCACCAGCAGCAGGTAAACCAGCACCAGTGCACCGATAATGCCGAACCCGAGACCGGTGAACGACGTATTCATGTCCTCCACCTGACCACGCACCGTAATCGTGACGCCGCGCGGAAGTTTCTTCATGATGGTCTTTAGTTTGGCGTTGATGTCTGAAGATACGCCGCCGAGATCGCGATCCTGGTTGTTGGCGTAGATGTCGTACACGGGTTGGATATTGTAGTGATTAATGACCTCCGGCGTACTGCCTTGTTGGATATGGGCAATGTTGCTGAGTAGTTTTGGAGCGCCATTGGACGTATATCCGAGCGGCGTGTTCAAAATATCGGCCACCGACGAAATTTTATACTGCGGTGTGAGCACGGAGATGTTGTAGACGACGCCGTTTTTCTGATTGAGATAGTAGCTCGGCTGTGACTGCGCTGTTCCGGCGAGCGACGCGAGAAGGCTATCGGCGGCATTCGCTTGGGTGAGGCCTATTTGCGCCGCTTCCGTTCGATCGACATCAACCGACAGTTCCGGGTAATCCGTGATTTGCTGCATATGGACATCTACCGCGCCGGGAACGCTGCTGACGGCGGTGAGCACCTTTTGCGCAACTTGGTAGCCTTGGGCCGCGTAGATCTCAGGCGACGAGACCTGCACGTCGATTGGTTCCGGCAGTCCGAAATTCAAGATTTGCCCGACGATATCGCCTGCTTGGAAAAAGAAGGTGTAGCCGGGAAACTGCGTCGGCAGCGAGTTGCGGAGCAGACGCACTAAATCGGCGGTCGGGCGATGTTTCGGCTTTAGGCTGACCAGCATCTCGCCGTCAGAGGGCCCAACGGTCACTGAATCGGAATACGCCAGGTTGACGCTGATAGGCTCGCCGATGTTGTCCAGCACTAAATCGATCTGATCGTTGCCACAGGTTTTACGAACCTGCGCCTCGACGGCGGCGAAGTCGGCGGCGGTATCTTCAAGACGAGTGCCGGCTGGGACGCGAATGTGCAGCCGGAACTCGCCGGCATCAACTGTCGGAAAGAAGTCTCTGCCGATAAATGGCAGCACGCTTCCGGAGACGACCAAAAAACCAACGAACACCAGCACGACAACGAGCCGGTGCTCGAGCGCCCAGCGTAGGTTTTCCACGTAGCGCCCGCGCATTTTAGCGAATCCGCGAATAAACCACGTGTGAACGCGCCAGATAACGCCTTTCTTGATCTTCTCGGCGGTATCGCGCTCGCGCTGCTCGTCAGCGTCGAAGGAACGATGGGCAAGCTCTTTTTTCTCGTATGCCGCACGCTTTTGTCCATTACCAGCTCCATTGCCGTTGCCGTTTTGCGCAGCTTTAGGCTGGTGAGCATTAGGACTGCCATTTTTACCGCTGCCGTTGCCGTTGCTGTTTTGCTGCTTTTCGTGTTCCTGCAGCTCTTGATGCTCCTTGTGCATGCGGTCGAAATCGGGGCTGTAAGGATTGTCCTCTGTTTCGAGCTCGTCCTCGCGGTGCAGGAGCACCTCGTCGCGCAGTAGGAATGCGGCAAAAGTCGGAGTGACTGTTCGCGAAAGCAGGTAAGACGCGAGCATCGCGAAGATAACGGCGAGCGCGAGCGGCAAAAACAAGGACTTAGCCGCGCCGGTTAAAAATGCCACCGGGGCGAACACGATGCAGATACAAAGCGTGGAAATCAAGGCTGGTCCGGCGATTTCCCGCGCTCCCTCGATGATGGCTTTGCGAAGCGGCAACCCGAGTCCGACATTGCGGTCGATGTTCTCGATAGTAACGGTTGTGTCGTCCACCAAGATTCCGACCGCTAGCGCCAAACCGCCGAGCGTCATAATATTCATCGTCTGGCCGATTGCGGCCAGTATGATAATGGAAGTCAAAATCGACAGCGGGATCGACACGGCTACGATCAACGTGGACCTGACGCTGCCCAAAAAGAGTAGAATCATCAAGGCAGTCAAACAGGCGGCAATGATAGCTTCGCGGATTACACCTTCGACTGAAGCCTTGACGAAAATAGATTGGTCGGCGAGCGGGCTGACTTTTACGTCGGGAGGGATTGTCTGCTCGATATGCGGCAACGCGGCTTTCACGCGATTAACTACGTCAATTGTGGATGCGTCGCCGCTTTTTAGGATGGTCAGCAGTACCGCGCGCCGTCCGTTCTGATTGACGATATTCGTCTGCGTGTTGTAGCCATCGCGCACCTGAGCGACATCGCCGACCGTAATTACCGCGCCATTCACCGTACGGATTGGGAGCGCCATCAACTGCGTCAAGATGTTGGGGCTGCTGTTGGTCTGGATCGTGTAGTCGCGGGTGCCAATTTTAGCGTCGCCCGTGGGCAAGATCAAGTTTTGGGCGCTAATAGCGCTAGTAACGTCATATGGCGTTAGGCCATGCGCCGTCAAAGCATTAATGTCGAGGTCGACATTAATGGTGCGGCTTCTGCCTCCGTAGGGTAGGGGAATCTGCGCGCCTTGCACAGTAGCCAGCTGGGTGCGGATAAATTGCTGTGAGTAGTCGAAGAGCGATTGCTCTGATTCAGTCGGGCTGCTGACCACCGCTTGCAGCACGGGCACGTCGGAAGCATCGTAGCGTAGAATCAGCGGAGGAGTGGTTCCAGGCGGCAGCGAGCGCAGAATCGTTTGAGAAGATGCCGTCACCTGCGCGATTGCACTGGCGATATCCGCGCCCGGCTGGAAATAAATCTTAATGATTCCGAGTCCTGAGACGGATTCAGATTGAAGATGCTCGATGTTGCTGACCGTAGTTGTGTAGGCGCGCTCGCTTTGTGTGACGAAGCGCTTTTCCATGTCGTTGGGCGTGATGCCGTTGTATGACCAGATCACGGTCACGACCGGGATGTTGAAGACCGGGAAAATGTCGGTCGGAGTGCGCAAAATAGAGAGCACGCCGCCGAGCAGGATGAGCAGCGCCATCACGGCGAAGGTGTAGGGCTGTTTAAGGGCTAGTCGTACAATCCACATGGTCTTTGTTTTCTAAGTCTTAGCGAATGCCGGGCCGCCAAATGCGCTTTAGCGGCCACCCTCGTTGCGCACCAGAGTGGCAAGCGCGGTTTGATAGGAAAAGTTTGCGTCGGCCAGGTTGCTTTGCGCCGTGGCAAGCTGGGCGACCGCGTTGGTGATGTCGAGCAAGGTGCCCAGGCCGTTCTCGTAGCGGACTACGGCCAGCCGGCGCGCTTCTTCAGCCTGCGAGACAGCCACCGCCGAGGTGGAAACGCGGGTCTGGGCGTTGTTGACGTTAAGAATCGCTTGGCGCACTTCCAAAGATACGCTGGATTGCAGGGAACCGAGGTTGATCTGCTGAGTCTGCAAGTCGATCCGCGCCGAGCGAACGCGGGACCGGGTCGCGCCGCCGTCGTCGATGGGGATGCCGAGCTGGGCGCTGATAGTCGCCAAGCTGTGCGGCGTAAACGTGGTGACGGTGGAGTTATACTGCGCGACTCCGACGATACCGAGAGTCGGCGAGAGCGTCGCCCCGGCGAGCTTAATCAGCCGGTTGGCGATATCGACGTTTTTTTGCGCTTGGCGCAGCTCGGGACGGCGCTGTATGGCGGTCTGCTCGCTTTGCGGCAGATTAAAGGTTTCGGTGACGGGCGGCGAAGCGGGAGCCACCAGCGTGACCTGGCGATCCGGATCGACACCCACTAGGTAGCTGAACTGCGAGTTGGCAAGCTCCAGCTGGTTTTGCGCGGTAATCAGTAGCTGCTGCGCGTTGGCGAGAGCAGTCTCGGCGGTGAGCACGTCGTAGTCCGCCGCGACGCCTTGCTGGCGACGGTCGGTCGTAATGCGGACATTCTCAGCCGCGTAGCTCGCCTGCTCCTGCTCGACGGCATACTCCGCCTGCGCGTAAAGAACGTTGAAGAACGTATTTTTCGCGGCGAGAGCGGTCTCGTTTTCGATACGCTCCAAATCCAGCAGGTAGAAGTCGCGAATGGAGTTCTGCACGTCGCGGGAAGCGGGGAAATAGCCGAACAGGTCGATATATTGGCTGCCGGTCGCTCGGGCGGCGTAGGTGTTGCGCTGCCCCTCCACAGAGCTGATCGCGTCTGCCGCATCGCCCGTTCCGGTTCCAGTTCCCGTTCCCGTCCCGGTGCCTCCAGCGCTGGGCTGCTGCATCTCAGGGGTCGCTCGCGCCGCGGCTACCGACGGTCGCACGACGGAGGCAGACGAGATACGAGCGTGAGTTTGCGTCGCGTCGGCGATCTCGTCGGCTTCGTCGCTGCCGCCGCCGTCCGCCGTAAGATAGGCTTGCAGGATGGAAGGCATCGCGGCCAGCTGCTCTTGCGGCGCAATTAAAGAAGAGGACGAGGACGAAGTTGCCGCGCCATCGGTGCCGGTGCCCGATGACACGCCGGGCGCTGTTCCGGTCGAGCTGCCGCCGACGCCGTTTGTTCCCGTGCCGGTCGTGCCCGACGAATTCGCGCCTCCTGTGGAACTGCTCTGCCCGGCTTGTCCTGCGCCGGCTGCCGCACCGCTCGCGTTGCCCGCGCTGCCTGATGTGCTCCCGGCGCTCCCGGCTGTGCCGGACGAGTTCGCTCCATTGGTGGACGAGCCGCTCGTGGATGAGCCCGCCGCCGAATTGTTGGTCCCGGAGGTGCCGGTGTTCCCGGCGCCGGTGGTCCCCTCGCCGGCGGTGCCGTTGCTGCTGCCGGAAGCGCCGGTAGACGCGGGCGCTCCGTTGCCGTTGGCATTGCCTGCGCCGGTGCCTGCCGTACCCGCCGCGCCGGAAGTGCTAGTGCCGCTGGTGGTCGGCGCGCCCGCCGTGCCGGAGGAGTTGCCGCCGCTGGATGTGGCCGTTCCCGGCGTGCTGCTGGTCGTGGACGATCCCGCGCCGACTCCGCCGCTGCTGGTGGACGATGCGCCCGTACCTGTCGCGGACCCTCCGCCGCCGACTCCGCCCCCTGGACCTGCCGGTCCGAAAGACGCGCTGCTGGACACGCCGGGTGCGACCGTGCCCGATACGGATGTGGCTGACGAGAGCGATGAGATATCGGCGGCGGCCTGATCCGTAATGGTGGGAATCGTGCCGCCGCTGGGCAAGACCGGATTTTGCACGGTCGGCCCGAGCGTGGTGGTCGTGGCGCGGTAGCTGTTGTAGCTGTCGGCGGCGTCGGCGCGCAGTTGAGGCTTGGCTTGAGCGTTCAACTGGTTGATCTGCTCCACAGCCAACTGAAGACGCTGCCGCGCTTCGATAACAGCCGTGTTGTTGCCAAGAACGATGTTGACGATTTCGGGCAAAGTAAGCGTGATCGGGCCGTTGCCGCTTAACGGGTTCCCGGCGGTCGATTGCGGGCCGGAAGAGTTGCCGCCGTTATTTGCGTTTGAGCCGCCGCTTGCGGCTGAATTGCCGTTTCCATTGCCGTAGCTTGCGCTCCCGGAGCCGTTGCTGTTGCCATTAGCGGAAGGCGCGCCAGTCGAGGCGGAGCTGGTGCCGCTGCTGCTTGGGCTGGAGATGCTGCCGACCGATGGGGCGGAACTCGCCTGGCCTGTGCCTCCCACCGCCGGAGCGGTGACCCCGCCGGTCGCGCCGCCGCCGCTGGCCGCACCGCCCCCCGAGCTGGCTCCAGTGGCGATCTGAGCGCGAAGAGGCGTCGCCTGCGTCAGCAGGAGCGCGCAAACGACGGCGGCGGACACAGACATGGCCGCGATCTTAGAGGTGACGCGCCGCTTGTGCCCGGCGAAATGAATGGGAGGAGGTAGTCTAATCAATAACTCGATATCGTAAAACTGAAAAACGTGAGGTGGAGGGAGCCCGTATTCAATAACCGGAGCTGGTTGTTTTTAATCAAATTTACAAGCGCAGACTGCGCCGATTCGGTTCCGAGTCATAATTGTTGCACAAAGTTAACTAAACAGGTTGGATGCGCCGTGAATACTTCGAGGCCGTGCCCGATTATGCAAGGCAACAGCGGCAGAGTTCCCGCGAGTTCCCGAATGAAAGTTGAAACGCGGCGGCGGGGTACCATCGCGAACGCAGTGTCATCTGCCGCGGCGAGCGGCGTGACACAAAACAGTATGGGAGGCGAGCGCATCGACAATGGCGACCAGCGTTTTGTTTATTGGCGGTACCGGGTGTATCAGCTCAGCGTGCGTCAGGTTGGCGTTGGAGCAGGGCATGGACGTGTTCGCGCTGAATCGCGGCGAAAGCACGCTGCGTCCTCTTCCCGAGGGCGTGCAGCTTCTGAAAGGCGATATCCGCGACGCGGGCTCCGTGAAAGCGGCGCTGGGCGGACGCAATTTTGATTGCGTGATTGACTGGGTCGCCTTTAGCGCGGCCCATGTCGAACTGGATATTGAGCTGTTCCGGGGCCGCACCGGGCAGTACGTCTTTATCAGCTCGGCTTCAGCTTACCGTAAGCCCGCGGGCCTGATGCCGATTACCGAATCCACGCTGCTCGGCAATCCCTATTGGCAGTATTCCAGAGATAAAATCGCCTGCGAGGAGCGCTTGATCGGCGAGTGGCGCGCCAGCCGGTTTCCGTATACGATCGTGCGCCCGTCGCACACGTACGACCAGACGCGTTTCCCCTGGTTCGGCGACTGGACCGTGGTGGACCGGATGCTCAAAGGCAAAAAAGTCGTGGTGCACGGGGACGGCACCTCGCTGTGGACCATGACGCACGCGCGTGATTTCGCGGTTGGCTTTAACGGGCTGATCGGCAACGCGGAAGCGGTGGGCGAGACGTTTCATATCACCTCCGACGAGGCTCTCAGCTGGAACCGTATCCATAAGGTGCTTGCCGACGCTCTTGGAGTCGAGCTGAAGATCGAGCATATCCCTTCGGACCTGATGGTGGCCTACAATCCGGGGTGGGAAGGCGATCTGTGGGGCGACCGTGGCAGCACCGCGATTTTCGACAACGGCAAAATACGCCGCTTCGTCCCAAGCTTTCTTCCCAAGGTGCCGTTCTCGCAAGGTGCTCGGGAAATTGTAGAATGGTACAAGCAGGATGTGTCGCGCCAAGTCGTGGACTCGAAAATGGACGCGCTGTTCGACCGGCTGATCGCCGCGCAGCAGAGCGCTTATCCAAGTACGACTGGGTAGCCACTCCGGTTGTTTGTCGGTCAAAGTGGCTGGGTAGCTAACCCGCGTATTCAACTTTTTAGGCGCTAAGGGGAAATTTTATAATGACGATGCTGCTCACGAGCGAGACTTTTCACGACGGCGGCTCTCTCGATCCGAAACATACCTGCGATGGGGCGGGCATTTCCCCTGGCTTTCGATGGGTGGGCACTCCAGAAGGGACGAAGAGCTTTGCTTTGATCGCCCATGACCCCGACGCATCGAGCGGCGACGTCACCCACTGGCTGCTGTTCGACATCCCCGCGTCAGCCACTTCGCTGGAAGAAGGCGAGCCGGGTTCCGGACCGGACGGCGTATCCGGCAAGAACGAGCACGGCGAAAACGGCTACCTGCCTGCTTGCCCGCCAGTCGGCGACGGCATCCACCGCTATACGTTTGATTTCTACGCTTTGAGATCGGCAACGCTGGGGCTGGACGAAAGCGCGACACGGGCGCAGGTGGAAGTCGCCATCATGGACAACATCCTCGATCAAGCGTTTATTCAGGCGACATATCAACGGCGCTGATCGTCGTAAGTCATGCATTCGCAGCCTTGTCCTCACATTTTCGGACAAGGCTGTTTTTTTGAGCTTTGGAACTTTGCGGCGGCGCATTCGTCTTACGAGCATCAGAGCGCCAGCCAGAAGAACGCTCTACGGTGTTCGCTCAAGCAACGCGCGAGGGTGGTCTATATACTGGAAACAACGAAGTTTGTTTTGCGTTGCTAACGATTGGGAAAATTTAAGGCATAACTAGATTCTACGCTTCAGCTTAACAACAGGAGAACCAACATGAAGATGAACAAATTTGGCGCTGCAGCCGCTTTGGTCGCTCTCGCGGCGACCACGACGCTTCTGCCGCTTGCCGCCCATGCAGACAGCCAGCAAGGCAACAAGAACAACTGGCGCAATCTTGGAATCGGCTCGGCGGTTGTCGGCGGGTACGGCTTACTGCACCACAACACCACGCTCGGCGTGCTCGGGGTTGCCGGTGCCGCTTACTCGGCGCATCGCTACGAGGAAGACCGCCACAGCCAGAGCCAAGCCAATGCTCGTCGGAACTATTACCGAACGCATCGGTATTATCACCGCTATAACCGCTACAACCACGGCTAATAGACGGCTGCCGTTTATAAGCCACAAGATGAGTACTCATCCTGTGGCTTTTTTGCGTTAGCCGTGCCGGAAATTCAGAGTCGCGGCTGCCGACTGCTGCCCGTTCGCCACGCTTTGCGTAACGGTGGCAGTGTAATTGACGCTGCTGCCGTTAGCGAACAGGCCCGGTGAGCCAAGATGAAGAGTATCGGTAGACCAGTGGCCGTTGCCGTCGGCGGTCGCTTGTACTTGGGCCGCGCTGCCGTTAACGTCGAAGAAGCCCAGCTGCTTGGCGTGGTATGTAATGGCGACGTTGAGCTGCGCGTTGGGGGCGGAGGTTCCGGAGAGAGTGACCGTGTCGCCGACGCTCGCGCCGGGCGACGGCGACGTGATGGTCGGAGCGTCCGGCACGCCCGCGTCGATGCTGACGGTTTGATTCAGCGTCGACGAGATGGTGGAGCCGTTCGGCGCGGTGTAGTGGGCGACGACCGGCGCGCTTTGAGCGTTGATACCGGCGGCGGGCAGGTAGGAGCCGGTATAGACTCCTGGACTGGTTTCCTGCATCGCGATATTGCTGGCCACCGAGCCGACGTTAAACGACGCCGCGCCGCCGGGCTGCGCGTGCAGGGTGACGTTGAGCGGCTGCCCGGCGAGCAGAACGGAATCGCTGCCGCTGAGATTGGAATTAAATCCCGACACCATCCCTTGAGTGGCGCTGACCGAAAAGCTCCAGTTCGCGTGCGCCCTGTTGCCCGCCATATCCTGCGCGGTGACCATCACCGTATGGGCACCGTCGGCGAGGGGCTCGCCGGGCTTGTAGGTGACGAAGCCAGGCGTGATGATGGCCTTGGAGGTGACGTCGGTGCCATCGACCATAAGCCGGGTATGGCTCTGATCGATTCCGGAGCCGTCGCCGTCTTGGGTGATGGCATAAATTTCCGGCATGTTCGTGGCGATGCTGTCGTCGGGCGCGGGGCTAAGTCCGGAGATGACCGGCGGCGTGTTGTCGATTGTCACGGTCTGCGCCGCTTGCAGCAGCGGGCCGGAGCCTTGTCCGCCGCCGGCGGAAGTTCTTAGCGCGCCTAGGACGCTGCCGCCCTGCACGTTGGCGTTTTTCGGCACCTGAAAGGTGCCCTGGTAGACGCCTGCCGAGACTTCCTGCATCGGAACCGACTGCACGACTCCGGGAATGGTAAATGAGGCCGAGCCGCCCGGCGTGCCATGCAGTGTCGCTTTGATGGTGTCGCCGGTGCGCAGCATAGGTGGCGAATCGACTGAGAACGAGCTAATCTGCGGAGAGCCGCCGCCGCCAGCGGACTGATCGCTTTGCGGCGGCGCGCCTTGGTAGCCGCCGCCTTTTGGAACGTCCACGGCATTGACGACGCCGCTGTCGGGATCGACGTGCAGCACCACGCGCTCGCTCGGGAGAATGTCGGAGAGAGAGATGGGCTGGCCCGCCATAGTGACCGGCGCGCCGGGCTGCACTCTGCGGGTTTGTCCATCGTTTAAGACGATCACGGCCGATCCGTCGGGCTGCCCGGCGATGCTCTTAATTGTGCCTGACAAGCGGGTTTGAAGCACACGCACCACGCTCGCCGGAGCGCCGGTCTGGCTTTCGGTCACGACGATCTGGTCACCGCTGCGCAGGCTGCTCGAGCTGCCTTGAATCGCCGGCTTATCGCGGCCGCGGTCGATCAGAATCACTGAGCTGTCGGATAAAGGCACCGAGTAGACGCTGCCGTTAATGCGCAGGCTGACTGTCGGCGGGTTGGTGCTCGGGTAAAGCTGAGTGATCGTGCCGATCGCGTTGCCGCTGGAATTAAGCGGGGGAGCGGGCAGGCTGGCAACATGCTGGTCTACCGTATTGACGACGACCGTGTGGCTGGACGGTAACCAGGCGACGTCCGCGCCGAACGCTTGCGCGACAAACCGTAGCGGAACCAGAGTAGTGCCGTCGGGAGTGACGAGCGCGGGCTGGCTGAGAGTCGCGGGCACGCCGCCGACGTAAGCTGTGGTCTGCCCGATGGTCAGAACGACCAGCGTATCGCCTTTGCGCGCCTGTATCTGCTTTGAGGCGGCGTCGTAATTGACGCTTGCTCCAAGCTGCTCGAATACGCCTCGCAGCGGGACAAGTACCGAGTTGTTGATTTCCTGCGGCGGAGCGCCGTGGAACGCTACGGGAACCTGGTTAACGACGACCGCGATCTGCTGATCGGACGACTGCGCCGACGCGTTAAGAGCGCCGACGGTTAAAGCGAGCAATGCCGCCGCTCCGATGATAGATGATGGGCGAATTGATTGCCGGTTGAGAAAAGACTCCATGCCGTTTGACACCTCCAAGTGTGCGGCGCGGGCGTTGTTTCGCCGGTGCAACACGATTTCGCAGAGGCAGCAGCTTTTCGTGATTGACACGCGAGCGCCTGATTCGGCATATCGTGGCACAGATGAGCTGTTTTCCGACCATGCCGCTTGGAGTCGTTAGGCTGTCTTACGATTTATTTTTTTGCCGCTGTTGCGGTTGCGGTCGCGGCACGGGCGGCGAGTACATTTTCGGCGTGCCTGGAGTACATCGGCACCGCGCAGAGCTTGCCGGCGCGCTGCATCGCCTGACCGACGCATCCAATGTAGTCGTTAGCAAGACGCTTGCCTTCGCTGTTTCCGGGAAACACAGCCATCACGAAGCGATCCGAGCCAATGTGACAGACGATTTCGATGCTGAACTTAGGAGCGCCGCACTCCACGATGTGCAGATAATGCGCGTGCTCTAAATTGAGGAGTTCGCCCGGCTCCGTTCTAATCCACATGAGGTCCCACCCCCTTCTTTGTGTATAAAACCCACCGACGTTGCCGCTCATCAGTAGCGCCGCGCGATGCGATGCGTATAAGCCGCCGGGCGAGGGAACGCCTGCTTCCAACAAGACAGGTTAACTCGCACGTTTGCGAACTTAGAAGAGTAGCATTCTATTATCTTCCAAACGGACGCGATTTCGGCGCATACGGTTCATTCCCGGCGATTTATTTTTGCGCCCAAACCAATCTAACCGTCTGAGTTGCCGCTCTACAATTATTGATGAAGTGACGAAATCGCAAACGCGCATATCTACAATCAGCTATAGCTATTACCAGGTACTAGACATTAGCGGCACACTTGATATAATAAGATGCGTGTTTACGGTTGCCTGCTGCGGATATCGCTTGCGGTTGTGCAGGCGATGAGCCGGTTTTTGTTCCTATTCACAAGTCCCTTTTCTGCAAATTGAGCTTCAACAAACCTTATGTCAAGTGTCACCCTGTCCAGTGTTTACAAGCGCTATGGAGCCACATCGGCTGCGGTTACCGCAGTCCGCGATCTGAATCTTGAGATTCGCGATAAAGAGTTCATGGTGCTGGTGGGCCCGTCGGGATGCGGCAAGACGACCGCGCTCCGGATGATCGCGGGTCTGGAGGAGATCTCCGACGGCACGATCGCTATCGGCGAGCGCGTGGTCAACAATGTCGAGCCGCGCGACCGCGATATCGCCATGGTGTTCCAGAACTACGCGCTCTACCCGCACATGAGCGTGTTCGAGAACATGGCGTTCGGCCTGCGGCTGCGCAAGCTGCCGAAGGACCAGATTACCTCTCGCGTCAACGAGGCCGCCCGCCAGCTCGATTTGGAAAAATATTTGCAGCGCAAGCCGGGCGCTTTGTCGGGCGGCCAGCGCCAGCGTGTCGCGCTGGGACGCGCCATTGTCCGCGAGCCGCAGGTCTTTTTGATGGATGAGCCGCTTTCCAACCTCGACGCCAAGCTGCGCGTGCAGACGCGCTCCGAGCTGATTAAGCTGCATCGCCGCCTGGGCATCACCACGATCTATGTCACGCATGACCAGGTGGAGGCCATGACCATGGGCGACCGAATGGCGGTGATGCGCGACGGCGTGCTCCAGCAGTGCGACACGCCGATCAATATTTTCAACAACCCGGTCAATATCTTTGTCGCGGGATTTGTCGGAACGCCGTCGATGAACTTCCTGCCGGGCACGCTGCGCAAAAACCCGAACGGCTATGTCGCGGAACTGGCCGAGGGACTGACTCTGCCCGTGGTGAATAAAAATACCGCCGGTTCGACCGATGGCAGCGTCACCGTCGATCCGTTCGCGGCCTATGTCAACAAGGCAGTTACTGTGGGCGTGCGGCCATCGGATGTCGAGCGGGCGGAGCCTGGCGCGAACGGCATCGGGGGTATCCGCACTCAGGTGGACGTCGTCGAGCCGATGGGCGATGTCAGCACGCTTTACTTAACCGCGCCCGGCAGACAGCAAATTGTGGCAACGCTGGACGCCGACGTCGCGCCGCAGAAAGAGGGCGAGATACTCAACATCGTCGTCGATCCCGCCAAAGTTCGCTTGTTCGATCCGGAAACCGAGCAATCCCTTTACGCTTAACGCTTGATGCGGAGTAACGCCGCGCGGCAATCGTCAAAGACTGCCGCGCGGTTTTTTTCGTTGACTTCAATGGGAAGGTCTGCCATAATCGCGCCACTCCGGCGACAATGAAATTGACTTTTGCATGGAGCAGTGGTGAGCGAGGAGAACGACGGCATGCCGCGACCTGATGGACGACGTCCCGACGAAATGCGTCCGGTGACAATCGAAACGAGCTTCCTGAAATACGCCGAAGGCTCTTGCCTGATCTCGGTCGGCGAAACGAAAGTGATCTGCACCGCGAGCGTCGAAGACAAGGTGCCGCCGTTTTTGAAAGGGCAGGGGCAGGGCTGGGTGACCGCCGAGTACGCGATGCTGCCCCGCGCCACGCACACGCGGACGCAGCGAGATGCATCGGCGGGCAAAACTAACGGGCGCTCGGTCGAAATTCAGCGTCTGGTCGGGCGCTCCCTGCGGAGCGTGGTGGACATGCACCAATTGGGCGAGCGGACGATCTGGCTGGACTGCGACGTGATTCAAGCCGACGGCGGCACGCGCACGGCCAGTATCACGGGCGCGTTCGTGGCGATGGTGCAGGCGTTGTCCGTGCTCAAGCGCAAGGGGCAGATCCGCGCTTATCCTTTTCAGGAGTGGCTCGCGGCGACATCGGTGGGCGTGGTTCGCGGCGAGGAGCGGCTCGACTTGATGTACGAGGAAGACTCCGAGGCCGCTGTCGATATGAATCTGGTGATGACCGACAGCGGGCGGTATATCGAGGTGCAGGGTACCGCCGAGGGCGCGCCGTTCGAGCGGCAGCGGCTCAACAAGCTGCTCGATCTCGGGCATGCCGGTATCCGCGATCTGCTGGACGCGCAGCGCAAAGCGCTCGATGGAATTCTGTGAGCCTGCCGCCGCGCATCCTGCTCGCAACCGGCAACAAGCACAAGATCACCGAGATGCGCGCGATTCTCGCGAACCTGCTTCCTGCGGAAATCGAGCTTCTGAGCCTCGATCAAGTCGGGCTGAAGTCACCGCTGGACGAGATTGAGAAGTTCTCCACATTTACGGCAAACGCGCGCGCCAAAGCCGAATGGTGCCGCGACCAATCCGGCCTGCCGTGTATCGCCGACGACTCCGGCATCTGTATCGACGCGCTGGGCGGCGCGCCGGGGATTCGCTCCGCGCGCTGGGCCGGCGCTGAGGCGTCGGATGCTGACCGCAACGCCCGCCTGTTGGAAGAGCTGGAACGGGTGAAAGCGCTCACCGTTCAGCAGCGGCGCGGCTTTTATGCTTGCTCGGCGGCATACGCGCCTCTGACGGATCAAGATGCCGTCCCATTACCAAAAGCAAGTTATGTCACTTCGGCGTTCGGAACGATGCAAGGCTATGTCTTGTCGTCCGTGAGTAATTCCGCGAATCCTGGCGGCTTCGGCTACGATCCCATTTTCTATTCCTTCGATTTGGGCATGAGCGTCGCCGAAGCGCCTGCCGGCGCAAAAAATCTTCACAGTCACCGCGCGCTCGCTTTGCGGCGCTTAATTGCCGCGATATTCTAAATGTGCAGCACCGGCAATTATTAGCAGCTGCTAAAATTATTGTTTGCCCGTATATTGCGCAGGGGTACAGTGCGTCATCTCACGACTTTGCGTTTGCATGCTTATTGCGTGTGCCTTCCGTCCGCAGGCTGCGCGTGCAACTTGCCCTGGAGCTGTTCCTTATGATGGAGTTTAGTACGGCTGCTCAAGTAGCCCTGTATATTTTTCTGTTTTTCATGCTGATTTTGTCGTTGGGCACAATCGGCCTACTGGCGGGCATCGTGTTCGGGCTGAAGAAGCTGAACCAAACGTTAGACCGAGCTCTCGACAAAGCGCAGCCCGTTATCAACAAAACTACGGACGTGCTCGATACCGTGCAGCGTGTGACCATGAACGTCGGCGAGAAGGCCGACGCGATTATGGTTAAGGGTGAAGCCTTGGCGGATAATTTGGCGCAACGCGTCGAAGAGACAGCGGGAGTGGTCGAAAAAACAGTGACTTCGCCGCTAATCGGCTTTTCAAGCGTGCTGGCTGGGGTCTCGCGAGGGTTCAATACTTTCAGCAAAAATTTTCAGAATGGCAGTTCAAGCCGCGATGGCACTCAACTTTA
>CAXSEA010000068.1:0-14797 GCA_964235675.1 uncultured Armatimonadales bacterium
GCCATCTTATATTTCCTTCCCGACCGGGAAGGTGGCCTGAAAGGCCGGATGGGTTCTTACGTCCAGTAAAGCACCTTTCCCTGCGGGAAGCGGGTCGCTATTTCTTTCGCGAACCAGAGCTTCATTTCCTTCATAATTTCGGGTTTGTAGACGTATTTGGTGCCGCCGAATTTGTTGCGCTTGACGGTGCGTCGCTCTTCGGTCATGTCGAGGGTGGAGGCGGGGTACCAGGTGGTGAGGACGTCGCGGGAGCCTTCGGTGAAGCGGTGGGTGATGAGCTCGAAGGTGAGGTCAAGGTTGTCGATGCCTTCCAGGGCGGCGGCGGCTTGGTCGAGGAGGGCGGCGTATTCGGTTTGCCAGTTGTCGAAGTGGATGATGGGGGCGACGACGAAGCCAAGTGGGTAGCCGCCCTCCCCGGCCATGCGCCTTGCGGCGGCGAGTCGCTGGGCGACGGGAGCGGTGCCGCCTTCGAGGCGGCGGGAGATGGAATCGGCGTTGATGGAGAAGCGGAAGCGGGTGTGGTTGTTGTGCGGTAGGCCGATCAGGCTGTCTACGGCGTCGAACTTGGTGACGCAGCGGAGAGTGCCGATTTCGCGGGTGCCGAAGTATTTGATGCATTCGGCGAGGCCGCCGGTGAGGTGCTCTAGACCCAAAGGGTCGGTGTAGCAGCTGACTTCAAACGAGGTGGTGGGCTTGTCGGTTTTCTCGAAGCGGGCGAGGTTGCCCAGGATTTCGGGAAGGTTGGCGTAGACGCGGATCACCGGTGGGCCGGCGAGGCTGCCCGCGAGATAGCAGTACTGGCAGTGGGCGGGGCAGCCTTCGGCGATGTGGAACTGCCAATCGGCGGAGGGCGGGATGGGCTGGAGCTTCATCTGGCTGGGCGGGGCGACGACGACGGCCAGCGTGCGCTTGGCGATGTTATAGGTAGCGCGCTCATCCTCGCCGCGCACGCCGGTGAGGCGGTTGGCGGGGAGGGTTTCGATTTCCAGGCCCATGCCTTCCAGCTTCTGGCGCAGACGCTGGGCGTATTCGTATTCCAGAGCGGCGGGGGTGAAGACGACGCGCTTGGGCATCCAGCGTCGGGATTTCGCCGGTTGCCCGGCGGACGCGGCGGCCATGGCCGGGCCGGGACGCGGCATGAGCTCGATACCGCAGGCACCGGCTTGCGGGTCCAGCTCAAACTCTTGCGGGGCGCTCTGGTCGAGGCTGAGGGTTTGCTGTTCGGCTATGGGCAGTGTAACGGGCATTTTTGTTTAGGCTCTTATCGTTGATTTTGTTTCAGTTTGGTTTACCCACTTCGGGTTTTGCGCGTTTCGTGCAGGTTTATGCATACTTCGGGGAGGCGCGGCGTTATTTGTCAGAGGTATCGGCGCGGGCGGTTGATGCGTTTCGGAGGGTTTAGAAATACACCTTGCGGAGATGTATCCGGCCCACCTATCCGTCACGCTCGGAAGCGTGCCACCTTCCCTCAAGGGAAGGACTTAGACCAGGTTAGTGGATGTGCCTCAGCTTGTTTTTCTCTGGAGAGGGTTTGTGGGAAGTAGTATCTTCTCTGCTCCTTGGACGAGGATGGATGTAGAAGGTATTGGTTTGATGCGGGGTTTGTGCTGGGCGGACCTCCCTTAATCCCCTTCTTGGAAAAGGAGGGGAAACCAGGCGGCACTCGCTGTGAACTTTTTCTACGCCCGTTTAGGGGGGCGTGTTGCTGGCCGATTGCTGTGTAGGAGAACAAGTTTGTGCGCGCTCGCGCCAGACGCGGCTCTAAGGCGGCGCTCCATGGTTTTTTGTTGAAGGCTACTCCCATAGGGGCAGCAGGCGGCGCTCGAAGAAGGCGACTTTCCAGTCTCCTTCCAGACCTTCGCCGAGGTATTTGTAGCCAGCTTCGGCGTAGTAGCGGCGGAGACGCGTGTTGCCTGCCCAGCAGTCGAGGCGCAGGAGAATATCGCCGTGGTTTTTAACCGATTCGGCGGCGGTCCAGTCCAGCAGCTCGCGTCCGATTCCTTGTCCGGCGTGGGCGGGATCGACGGCGAAGCGGTGGATGTAATACGAGTCCGGCTCTCCAGGCTGAACGAAGGGCAGCCAGGCTTCGGAGGGTTCGCGTCGGAGAGATATCGTGGCGACGGGGCGGCGATGGTCGGGCAAAAGAAACGCGAGATAGGTTTTGTGGTGGAAGATGTCGACGGTGACGTCGCGCTCCAGCGCCTGCTCGTCGGTCCACTGCGCAATCCCTCGGGCTTGCAGCGCGTGGGCCGCTTTAATGAGGATGGTTAAGGCGGCTTCGGCATCTACGAAGGCGGCCTGGCGGACAGCTAAAGCGAACGATTCTGTCGGCGGTTCGGGCATTCTATCTGAGAGTTACCGCGATTCGGCTGAAATGAAGCAAGCCGCAAGAGCGGAAGCGGTAAAGCTTCGCCTTGCGGCTATGAATTCGGCACTGTACGCCACCTGCTTTCAAAAGCAGGAAAAGCGATACAGCGCTTGTTGCTTTAGTGCCTAGTAGCGGGTCGTGTCACTGGCTTTGGTGGTGCCGGTGGTGGCTACCGTGGTGTCACCAGCGATCTGCTCGACATCGACATCGGTGCGGCGGACTGTATCCGAAACGGTTTCGGTGCGGTCGGTGGCGGTTTTGCCGACGACGACTTCCTCAACCACGCGGGCGGTCTTGGCGACAACCGGAACTTCGTCGGTTTCGGTAAGTTCCATGCTGCCTTCCTGGAAAGCGTTGTCAGCTGTTCCGACAGCGCGGTTGACAGGGCGTCGGTCGATGGTGACGCGCTCTTTGTGCAGGCTGATCTGCTCGGAGACAGGGGTCTCGGTGACATGCTTATAGACACGCACGCCGCCGCTCTGAACTTGCCGCTTGCCGACTTCGAGCTGCTCCTCGATGGTCGGAATCACGGTGCCGTCGGCGGCGGTTCCGCCGGTATAGCCGGTGTTGGTGGTCGCGGCAACGGCAGCGCCGGTCGCGGCGACGGGAGCGACATAGCTGCCTGCGCCCATACCGGTATCGCCAGCGGTGGAACCGGAGCGATAGTTGGACATTTGCTCGTCGATATCGATTGCGCCGTTGTTTTGCATGGTCGCGGCAGCGTCATCAGCGTCGTCGTCGGCGCAGATTAGGCTGAGGGAGATGTTGCCGGACTGAACGCCGCCGGCGTAGTAGCCGCGATCCTCTTCGGGGGCGCGCAAGTGGATGGACTCCAGGAACTTGTCCCAGCCGGACTCTTTGGTGCCGGTAATGGTGCTATCGGTGGAGACGGTATTGTTTCCGGCGGTGGAAACGGTGATATCACCCTTGTCGAAGCCCTGGTTGACTAGGTCGGTGACGGCATTGTTCGCCGCGTCGCGGCTGCTGAATAATCCTACGATGGTAGTGGCCATTGAGAAATCCCTCTTCTATTTTTGACTGAATTGTTGTGGGCGAAGCCAAATAACGCAACATTTAGTTTATTACGCTTGGCGAAAGAACTAAAGCGCTGGTTCGGTGGCTTGCGCAGGAGCAGGAATGCGTTCTACGGCAATCTCTTCGCTGCGCAAGGTGACAACTTGAGGATCGCGAATCTCTGTTTGAGTTTTAGTAATCCGCAGCTCTTCTTTTAAGATCAACTGCGTGGAGACTACGACGATTTCTTCCATGACAGGGACAATCATCGTGTCGCCTTCATAGCGAACACCCGGTGTCTCGCTGACCGGGCGACCGATCGCGACACGCTCGACGTTCACTTGCTCTTGCAGAATCGGCTCGTCGATTGTCTCTTCATGGGAGCGAACAGTTTTCGTGATGCGGACTCGCCCGGTTTCCACCTGGCGGGTACCGATCTCGATCTGCTCCTCGACGATGGGAATGACGATGCCGTCGGCATTTGCGCTCATGTCGAATGTCTCGCTGCCGCGAGCCAAGTCGAAATCGCGCTTGGAAGCCGCTGTCGTTTCGGCAAAAGTATCGGTATTCGTGTTGGTCATAGGTGTTGTTAGCTCAAGCATAGAGACGCGCTGAAAGAGATACCCGAACGCGAGGCGATCAAAACAGCGGTAATCGGCTGTTATTGCGCCTGTATCTGCAAATATTCGGTTTTAGAGAGTTTTCAATATCGATGCATGGGGGTGCATAAATTAGCGGGTGTGAAATAGCGAGGGAGAAAATGAAGCTCGATTTGTTAAAACTTTTAATGGCAAATAAAAATCAGCCGCCGAACAACGGCGGCTGATTTTTATTTGCAAGCATGCCCCGCGACCATATCGGCTAATAAATTACTTTGTTGAGTGGGTACTCCACCAAGCCCTGCGCGCCGGCACGTTTGAGCGGGGGGATGATTTCGCGAACGGTGTGCTCGGGGATGATGGTTTCGATAGCGACCCAGGCTTCGTCGGCGAGGGGAGAGATGGTGGGGGTGCGCAAGGCGGGCAGGATGGCGGTGACTTCGTCGAGGCTGGCGCGGGGGACGTTCATTTTGAGGCCGACCAGCGATTCGGCGTCGAGGGCACCTTGCAGGAGCATGGCGATGTTTTCGAGCTTGGTGCGCTTCCAGGAGTCGTCCCAACTGGGCTTGTGGGCGATCAGGCGAGTGGTGGATTCCAAGAGGGTGTCGACGATTTTCAGGTTGTGCGCGGCGAGAGTGGAGCCGGTTTCGGTGCCTTCCACGATGGCGTCCACCAGATCGGGCACTTTTACTTCGGTCGCGCCCCAGCTAAATTCCACGTGGGCGGTGACGCCGTGCTTGGCGAGGTACTGCTTGGTGACGCCGACCAGCTCGGTAGCGATGCGCTTGCCTTGCAGGTCGGCGGCGCTTTTGATGGGGGAGTCGTTCGGGACGGCGAGCACCCAGCGGTAGGGGCGCGAGGTGGCTTTAGAGTAGACCAGCTCGGCGACTTCGTGAACGTCGGCCTCGCACTCCACGACGTTGTCGTAGCCGGTAATGCCGGCATCGAGCACGCCGGAGTGGACGTAGCGGGGGATCTCCTGGGCGCGGAGCAGGACGGGCTCGAGGTCGGCGTCGTCGACGACCGGCTGATAGGAGCGCGCCGACGAGCGGAAGTTCCAGCCCGCGCGCTTGAATAAATTAAACGTGGCTTCCTGCAAACTGCCTTTGGGGAGACCGATTCTGAGCTTGTTCACGCGAAAAATCCTTACCCGCGGCGGCAGCCATGACGTTATGGTGCGGATTGCTTGCCGCCGTTGACAAGCGCAAAGGAGAAGCCGCCGAGCGCCCTATTATGGGAGCTTGGCGGCTTCGGTGTCAACGCAGGGTGATTAAACAGAAAGGGTTAGTGACTCTCGTAGGTACCCGCTGCCCAGCCCTGTTCGTTGCCTTCCGTGACATTGCCGCCGCCGGAAACATTGGAGCTTTGCCCGGAGGCTGCGTTGGTGACGCCGCCAGATACCGAAGAGGTTGATCCGGATGCTGTGTTTCGCTCGCCGCCGGAGACGGAAGAACTATCGCCGGATGCGATGCAATCCGCGCCGCCGGAAACTGAAGCGTATTCTCCGGATGCCTCGTTGTCAGAGCCGCCCAAAACCGTGCCGTAGAAATCGCTTGCGACATAGTTATATTCGCCACCGAGTATCGCGCAATCGACGCCGTCGACTTCGTTCAAAGAGCCTGAGACAATACTGCTATAGGGCGCGGTCACGGTGTTGAAGCTCGCGCCGACAAAGCCGCCGAATGCGGTGTATTCGTTGTAGTCGCCCAGTATAAGGTTGTGGCTTCCGTAGCGGGTGTCGTAGCCGCCGTTTCCTAGCGAGGCTTGAGTCTCGTTGTAGCCGACGATCAGGTTGCCGAGGCCATTGGTGACGTAGTTGGTGACGTCCTCTGGGTTGTTCGGCTCGCCGTCAGTGGCGCCGAGACCGTTGACGATCTGGACGTTGGCTCCAGTGAAGGTGACGAGATAGCCGGAGTGGTTGTTGCCGTCGCTGCCTTGCGTGGTGAGGGCGCTGCTGCTCATCGGGCCGACAGCAGCCGTGTAGATGGTGGAAGTAGTGTTCTTATAGCCGCCGGAGATGCAGGAGTACGAGCCGGAAGCGGTGCCGGAGCGTCCGCCGACAACAGAGGCGTAGATGCCGGAGATGGTGTTAGCGTTACCGTCTACGATGCCGCCGTAGGAAGAGTAGTTATTCTGCGTCCCCAATATCAGATTGTGCGAGCCGGTGCGCTTGGGGCTGCTGCCTGCTTCGTTGTAGCCGATGATGAGGTTGCCGTAGCCGTTCGGCGTAGCGGTGGTGCTGCCGGAGCCGGACTGGATGTGGAGGTTATAGCCGGTGAGGTAGACGTCCTTGCCGGTGACGGTGAAGGGGCCGTAAGTGGTGGACGAGGCGATAGGGGCGGCGCTGGGCTGCGGCTTGGCGGCGAGCTGGGCGCGGAGGTTGGCGATGGTGGCGTGGTCGGCGGCGACTTCGGCGGCGAGGCGCATCAGGAGCGCGTGATCGTCGGAGGAGATCGGGGTTGTGGCCGAGGCCTGGGAGGAAGCTGTATCGGCGGAGGTAGGCAGGGAGAGGCCTGAGCCGAAGGCGGCGACGGCGAGAAGCGCGGCAATCGGTAGCATGCGCTGAAGACGGGTTTGCAATTTGAAGCGTGCCTTTCTACGGGAGTTATGCGGCCTTGAGCACTGAACAGGCCAGGCACAAGAGTATCAGCATTTGCGCGAGAACGCAACGGCCTGATTTATGAAGGTACAAGCGCCAGGAAACGCAAGTGGATGCGCGGGTCGGCCGGGCGCTGTCTTATCATACAGATTAGCGTTTAATCTTTGAATCGCGGGTACTTAACAAGGCGGCGCGATGCCTTGCTCGGGACGCGCACTTTCACTTAAATCGCCAGAGACCGTGTTGCCGGGTCGAGCTGGCCTCATGAGGATACATGCCAGATACAGAATACGTGCGCTACTCGGACGACGTGGAAGTCGTCCCCAAGGACGAGAACGAGACGATCGACAAGATTTTGGAGTCGATGCATCGGTTGAGCGGGCGCACGGAGAAGCAGTACGGGCATGCGATTCGTGTGTCCCACGCCAAGAGCCATGGGGTGGCGGTCGGCGAGCTGGTGGTAATGGACGGCTTGCCGGAGCCGCTGGCGCAGGGATTATTCGCGCATCCGGGCGCGTATTCTGTGATCGCGCGGCTGGCGAACGTGCCGGGCGAGATTATCAGCGACTCGGTTTCCACGCAGCGAGGATTGTCGATCAAGGTTTTGGGGGTGACGGGTGAGATGCTGCCGGAGCATTCCGGCGAGATTACGCAGGACTGGGTGCTCGATACAGGGGACCGGTTCGCGGCGAAGGACGCGAAGGAATTTTTGGCGACTCATCTGCTGATCGAGCATAATCCGCAGATTCCGGTGCCGGTCAAAGAAGCGGTCTCTAAAGTTTCGCTGGCGACCAACGAGGCGCTGCACGCGGTGGGGGCCGACAGCGCTCATCTGGACTTTTTCGGATCGCCGCGTATTCATCCACTGGCCGAAGCGTATTTCTCGCAAGCGCCGATCCGGTACGGCGACTATATCGCCAAGCTGGCAGTCGTTCCGGTCGCGCCGGAGCAGCTGGCGCTGGAAAACGACGTGCTGGATACGTCGAAGGACCCCAACGCTCTGCGGACGGCGACGGTAAGCTATCTGCGCGAGTACGACGCGGTGTTCGAGATCCGCATTCAGCTTTGCACGGATTTGGAGAAGATGCCGGTGGAGAACGCGACTACGGAGTGGAAGGAAGAAGAGAGCCCCTACCAAACCGTGGCGCGGCTGACCTTCCCGCGGCAGGAGGCCTACAGCAACGCTCGCCGGGATTACGCCGACCAGGATTTGTCGTTCTGCATGTCGCACAGCTTGGCGGCGCACCGCCCGCTGGGATCGATCATGCGGGCGCGTCTGCGGGCTTATCCGGCGATGTCGGCGCACCGTCGCAACGCGAACGGAAAGCCGCTGACGGAGCCGCGCTCGATTGAAGAAGTGCCCGCCTGACATTGTGTCCGGCAGGTTTTTGAAGCGTCATGGCCACGGGCTACGACTGCTGTTATGCGCTTGACCAGGCTCTTGGTTAAAACCGCAATCATGATGCTGATACGAATCTCACAAAAATCCGGCCTCAGAGGAATTACCTCGGAGACCGGATTTTTGCGAGAGCTTAAGTGGATTCGCTTTCGCTGCCTAGCAAATCGTTAAGCGCCGCCGCCACCGCCGCCGCCTCCAGCGCCTGATCCGCCGCCGGTAGCTCCAGCCGCGCCGCTGGCCGCGCCGCCGGACGCCGGCGAGGATGTCGCTCCGGCGCTGTTGGACATGCCGTTGCTGCTGCCGCTGCCGTTGGCTCCGTTGCTGTTGGCGTTGCCGGTACTATTCGCGCCGCCGCCACTGCTTGCGCCGCTGCCACTATTGCTGCTTGCTCCGCTGCCACTGCTCGGGTTTTCGCCGGATGCGGACGACGACATGCCATTGCCGCTGCTACCGCCGGACGGGCTCGGCGAGCCGCCACTGGGCTCGGCCATGGTCGAGCCGGGGGTTTTGTTGGCGTAGGGAGTCGTGCTGCTCTGGTCCGGGTCCTGCACCGGATTCGATACGGTGCCGGTCGCGGGAGTGGTCGGGGCGACTTTGTTGCTGTTGACGGCGGAAAAGATAACGATCGCGGCGATGATGATGACCAGCGCGACCACTCCCAGGCCCCAGAAGATGCCGCTTTTCGGCGGCGCGGGAGCGTGCTGGTCCTGGTTGTTGTCGGCGGGAGGGTTCGGGCTCTGCCCGGCGTTGCCGGGGTTCGGGTTGTTTTGCGGAGTGCTCATTCGTTGCTGTTTTCTATTCTCACCGGCTTGCGGTTCCGAGCCGGTGCAAATCCTTAAATATTGACGCGGGGAGTTCCCGCTGCTTGAACGGCGAGTGTATACCCCCGGCTGATTTTCAGCAAAACAATCGACAAATAAATCAAGTTGAGGAACATTAGAGCGAAATCGGGTATTATGGATTCAACGCTTTCAAATAGGAGGTTAACATAGCTTTATGGAACATAGTCAACAGGGTGGTGGCGAGGCTTAGTCTCGTTTTAACCCCGGCAGAAACCCGCTAAGCGGCCTCTTCTACAGAGGTCATGAACGGGCCAGCCTCGTTATCCACCCCAAACAGGGTTAAAGAGGGATGGTGTTTCGGCAAGCCGCAAGGCGCGCCGCAGAGCCATCCCTCTTTTTTTGCGACTTGTTCCCGTTGCTTTGCGCTACCTCCGACCTATCCGTCACGCTCGGAAGCGTGCCACCTTCCCTGAAGGGAAGGACTTAGATCAAGTCAGTGAAGTGCTTTAACTTGTCTTTTTCTGTAGAGGGTTTGGGGGAAATCGTATCTTTTTTCTTGCTTGGACAAGGATGGGGATAGGAGTTTGGTTTGATGCAGCGTTGGTGGTGGGCGGACCGCCCCTTAGTCCCTTCTTTAGACAAGGAGGGGAAATCGGATGGATGGGTGGTGTTAATCGGCTTGAATCAGCTTCGATCTTATCGTTACCCTGGTTTTTCGCTGCCGCGTTGCTGTCGCTCGCACTGCAATTCTGCTTGACAACTCGGGCTGGATTGTGTTAGCATCTTTTTTGCGAGACATTTGTTTTGCGCGCGGTATAATCGCGCGTCCTTTTCGCTCTAGAGTTTTTTAGTTTGCCCGTGTAGATATTCCAAGCCCTCACTGTGTCGTGGCGAAACTCGGGAGTTGCCCACGCGCCGACTTACAAGGATGACCGCTCCATGATGGATCCCTCTGCCTCGTCCCCATCCGCTCAAACTCCGGCGCAGACCAAGTCGCGCTGGACCCCGGATTCGCCGCATCGCGCGCTGCGTCTGGCGTTGGCGTCGGCCTCGCTGCTGTCGTTGGCGGCGGTCGCGCCGATAGCGGCAAGCGCGGCGGGCGCGGTGCCGGTGACCGATCAAAGCGCGTCGGCTTCGGCCTCGACGAGCGGGGTTTACGTCACGATTTTGAGTCCGAACCCAGGTATGTCGCTGGCCGGCAAGAAGCAGGTGGAGATTCGGGCGTATTACGAGTCGTCTTACGGCGTCTCGGGAGTGGACCTTTATATCGACGGGCAGCGGATGGCGAGCCAGCAGCTGGCCAAGCCCGAGGAGCGGGGCGAGATTTCGTTTGTCGTGGAGGCGTCGGCCCTTCGCGCGGGCGCTCATTCGATCGTGGTGCGCGCCACGGCTACCGATCAGGAAGTGTCGTCGGCCCGCGCCGAGATGAGCCTGCCCGCCGCGCCGAGCGAATCGGATAACTTAAACAGCAGTGGCGGCGGGGAGCTGAACGCGGAGACTGCGGGCGGGCCGTCGGTGGGGATTGTCAGCCCCGGCCCGAGCGCGTCGGTCGGCGGGATCATTGAGATTAAGGTGGACGCGAGCGACGCCAGCGGCAAAGCGCCTTATGTATCGCTATTTGTCGATCACCAATTTAAGACGCTGCGCAATTTCGCGCCGTACACTTTCGATTTAGACACCAACCACCTCACCAACGGCAAGCATACGATTGAGGTGTGGGGCTATAACGACGCCCAGGAGCGCACTCAGGCCAAGCCGCTGGAGATTACCGTCAACAATCCCGGCGGCCACACTTTCGAGCGCCACGATCTGCTCGACGATACGCCCGGCGTTGCAAAAGCGCATGTCACTCGCGGCGGCGCGGTGATTTCGTCTAAGCCTCCGGCGGTGTCGCATACGCCGACTCGTGCCCAGTTGGCCGCAGCGATTCCCGCAGCGCGCAAGACCGCCGCAAAGGGCCTGCCGTCCATCGCTCATACGGCGCGCAAGGCAATGAGCCAGATGATCGCGAAGGCGGACAAGCTGGCGTCGCTGGGATCATCGGCTGCGGTGCTTGATTCCTCCGGCCAGAGCGATCTGCCCACGGCTTCGATGGTCGCGCCCGCTTTTACCCCACGCGGGATTTCCACCGATACGTTCGAGACCCGCACCTTTGCCGCGCCTGTAGTTCCCAAGGCGATTATGCGCAGCCATTCGGTGGTTCGCAATCTCCACTCCAGCCAGGTGCCCGGATTGCGCGGCGCTCATGGCGCGCCGGTGATCGCCAGCTTGAGTCCGGGATCGCGGAGCGCTTGGTCGCTGATCGCGTCGGCTGGGAAGCTGGAGTCCGCTCCGGGCGGAGCGCTGGATACGGGTAGCGACAGCTTGTCCATGATGCCGGACATGTCGGCTTCGATGCCGCAGATTGCCGCGCCGCGCCCATCGGGACAATCGAAGGCGAAGATGCAAGGACAGGCCTCGGTCAGGACCGCGAAGCCAATGCCCGCGCCGGTTCAGATTGCATCGAGCAATTTGCAGCCGAGCAGCGCCGATAAAGCCAAGATCGGCGCTCTGGCAGCGATTACCGCTCCCGCGCCGCAAAAGGCCGCCGACAAGTCTCGCGCCAAAGCCGCCGCGCGTCAAGAGATTGTCAAGCCAATGGCCGCTAAAAAGAGCGCGGTCGCGGCCCATATTCCCGCTATCGCTTTGGCCGATTTCAGGCCCCACGATATCGCGGCTTTGCGCGGCGTGGCGGAGGTGGTGGTGAACGATCAATCGGTGGACCTGAACCAGCCGCTTCAGGACCGGGGAGCAATGCTCTTCGCGCCTATCCGTCAGATTATCGAGCAGCAGGGCGGCACGCTCACCTGGAACAGCGAAACTCGCCAGGTGAGCGCGGTGACGGCGAAGCGCTCGGTGACGGTGACAATCGGCTCGCGCACGGCCAGCGTGAACAACCAAGCGGTGAAGCTGAATTCCGCGCCGTATCTGTACAACGACCGCACGATGCTGCCACTGGATTTCTTCCAGAAGGCTTTGAACGCGAAGGTCAGCTATGACAGCGCGACGGGGCATCTGCTGATTCAGAGCAAGTAGGGAACCCATCCGGCCTTTCAGGCCACCTTCCCTGTAGGGAAGGAAAAGTCTACGGCCCTGTTTTAGTCCATCTTAAAATGCAGTGTCATCTTTTATTTCCTTCCCGACCGGGAAGGTGGCCTGAAAGGCCGGATGGGTTCTTCCATCGCTTATAAGTAACGCAAAAACAGCCTGCTTATCCTTTATCGGGTAAGCAGGCTGTTTTTGCGTTCTTTTTTATGCTACTTTGAGCACGCCAGTTTTTAGGTCGAAGCTGATGACTTGTTTCCAGCCAGCGGTGAAGACGCCGGTGTAGATTTTGTAGGTACCCGGCTTGGCCGGTGCGTTGAACGACCAGGTGTAGGTCATCGGCTTGTTTTTGACGACGTTCTGGTGCTCCCAAAATTTTTGCACCGCTTTTTGGCCTTTGCTGTCCTGGATTTCCAGGTCAACCGTGCCGCCGGGAACCGACTTGCCCATCTCGTTGACCATCAGCGAAATGTTGACGACCTGGTTCGGCTTGACGGAAGCGGGCACTCCGGTGATCGACGATTTAATCGGCAGGAAGGCGGGAGCGCAGTGGGCGGCGGAGCCGAGCGCGAGCAGAAGAGCGGCGGACGCGGCGGCGTTGACGAATTTTTGCAGGTTCATAAGAAGTCCTTGTCGGCAGTGTTGAGGATAATGAGCACAGCCCTAGACTAGCTGCCAAAAAGCGTTTTGTCAAGCGCTTGCAACCGAGCTAGCTGGACGCGGACGAGCTTGCGGCGGCGGGAGCGGCAGGCGACGAGCTCTCCGGGCTGGATGCGGCGGCAGGCGCGGGAGCGGCGGGCGAGCTACCGGATGTCTCCGCGCCGCTCGCGGGAGATGTGGTGGTATCAGGCTTTGTGTCCGTCGCGGCGGCGGTAGTGGCGGTTTGCGACCCGCCGGTGGATTTGGCGTAGTCGTTGACGTAGAAGCCGGAGCCTTTGAAGGCGATCCCGACGGGGAAAATCTTTTTGCGGAGCGCGCCCCCGCAGTTGTCGCAGGTGGTCAGCGGATCGGCGGTGATCTTCTGAACCGTCTCAAACGCATTGTCGCATTGTGTACACTGGTAACCGTAGGTGGGCATTGACGCCTTGATTCCTTCCTATTTGCTTTTGCAATCATCAATAAAGCAGTGCGCTCAAGAGTCGAATGAATTTGAGCCGAGCGCGGGCAATTATACCGCCGCGACGAGCCGCACAGCGGGCGCGATGATCGGCGATTGGATACTTATGAAACAGCCTGCCTCTGAGAATGTTCCCGAATCGCAGCTCGAGACGATGCTGGCGCAGCTCGCCACTGAGCGTCTAGAACCGGCTCTGGCCGAGATCGATACGCTGAGTATTTTGGAGCGGTGCGTCTTGCAGAACAAGATGGACGGCGAGGTCGCGGGCGCGGTCGCGGGGGAGCTGCCGCGTATCGCGGAAGCGGTCGGCAGAGTCGCGAGCTGTCTGCGGGCGGGCGGGCGGCTGATTTATGTGGGCGCGGGGACGAGCGGGCGGCTTGGGGTGCTGGACGCCGCCGAGTGCCCGCCGACGTTCGGCACGCCGCCGGAAATGGTGCAGGCGATTATCGCGGGGGGCGAGATCGCGCTGACTCAAGCGGTGGAGGGTGTGGAGGACGACCGGAGCGCGGGCGAGCGGGCTATCGACGAGCGCGAGGTAGGGCCGAAGGACTGCGTTGTCGGGATTACGGCGTCGGGGCGGACGCCGTTCGTGCTGGCCGCGCTGGAGCGGGCGCGGGAGCGCGGGGCGGGAGCGATTTTGGGGGTGACCAACAACCGGCCGTCGGAGATCGAGCGGGTGGCGGAGATAACTCTGGCGGCGGTGGTCGGGCCGGAGATGGTGGCGGGGTCGACCCGGATGAAATCGGGCACGGCGCAGAAGCTGATCTTGAACATGCTGACCACGCAGGCGATGATCGAGCTGGGCAAGACCTACGGCAACGCGATGGTGGATGTGACGGCGACCAACTTGAAGCTGCGTATCCGCGCGCGGCGGATGGTGCGGGAGATTACCGGCGCGAGCGAGGATGAGGCGCAGGCGGCTTTGGACGAGTCTGAAGGCAGCGCCAAGCTGGCGATTTTGATGCTGGCGACCGGGCAGAGCGCCGAGACAGCGCGGGTGATGCTGGCGACTTCAAATGGGAAGCTGCGGGAAGCGATTGGAGCGGCCGAGTTACCAGTCGATGCGGTATACGGTGGACGCGTGGCTTGAGGATTTTCGGTCGGATTTGAAAGCCACTCACGTGCCTCTGCTCAGTATCCACGGCGACCACGACCAGATGCTGCCGCTCGCTGTCAGCGCGGCGCATGCCCGGCTTGATGCCGACCGCGCGTCTGCTGGTGATTAAAGACGGCCCCCACGGCCTGATCTGGACTCATGCGGAGCAGGTGAACCAGGCTATGCTGGAGTTCCTGAGTGAGCCGACGGGGCAGCAAGAGAGTGCCTTATTGCAGAATCTCAGTCTCGCGGATAAAGAGTCGGTCTCGCTGCCTCTCTCCTCGCTCGTGCCGGAACTCGCTACTCGTTAGCTTTATCCGGGCGAAGCACGCCGCAGCCCCTCCTGAAATAGGAGGGGAAATGCCCAAACGGGTATCCTAACGGCATTATGTCCATTCGGATTCAACGCAAACGTATCATTAATCGGCGTACCTCGCAGCATACCTCTATTGACCCGGCGCAGATGGGGGCCTATTATGCCCGGCTTGGAGAGGGCGGCAAGCTGACATTGACCGGTGTCCGCAACCAGGTGGCGATGCGCGCCGAGGGGGTGCTGGCGGCGAAGTGGGAGAACGAGGAGACGATTCTTCTGGTTGTTCGCGAGGAGGACGAGGACGAGCCGGTGGTGCTGCACGCGTTCAAATCCCGCGTGCGCCACGAGTGGGAGACCGAGGATTTTCCATCGGCGCATGCGCATGTCTCCCAGGGCGGCGACTATGTGGCGGTGGAGATGACTATC
>CAXSEA010000069.1:0-14746 GCA_964235675.1 uncultured Armatimonadales bacterium
GACGCTTGTAGCTCAACTGGATAGAGCGCCTAAAATACCTTCGCCGTACACTTATCCGATTTCGGGTCGATTGGAGGAAGGTTATCCGCTGTTAACGGGGAGGTTGCGGGTTCGAGTCCCGCTGAGCGTCTGCACTTATTTGGAATTTTATACACCCGGATGGGTCGCTGCGTTGGGTTATCGTTGCTAACTGATTTGCCCCAGCGCGTTCGTTTTATCTATTCGGCTGTTTTCGCTTTGAACGGGTCGAATGCTTTGGGTTATCGCCTCCAATTAGGATGGAAAATAGGCTCCATCCGCCCAGGGCAACAGCTTATCCGTTCAATATGTAAGGCACTTATCCGGCGCGTATCGCGCTGACGGGTGGCCGATAGTTTGAACGGGTCGAATGCTGTGGGTTATCTAGATGAATTCAGCAGGAGCAATTCTGCTGGATAGGCTGGTTCGATTCCAGCATCCATGGCGATAAGCTTATCCGTTCAATTTGCGAAACAGCCGAGCGATGCCAATGGTGGCGTCGCTCGGCTGTTTCGTTTTGTCGGGAGGACAAATACTAACATGGCTACGAATTACTTGACTCAGATTTTTAAGCGGGGCGCGACGCCTCAGTCGGAGCAGCTGGCGGACGTATCGCAGGTGCCAAACAGCGCGGGCGGATTTGTTTTCGGCGTCGATGACATGACGCGTCTGCGCCGGTTCTTGATTTTGGGCAGCGAGGGCGGGAGCTTCTACGCGTCCGAGCGCGATTTGACTAAGGAGAATGTGGACGCGGTGCGCCGCGCCATTGCCGCCGACGGGCTGGCGTGCGTCCGGGAGATCGTGGACGTCTCGGTGGCGGGACGCGCGCCGAAGAACGATCCGGCTTTGTTCGCGCTGGCGCTCTGCGCCGCGTATGGCGATGACGAGACTCGCGCCGCCGCGCTGGCGGCGTTGCCGCGCGTGGCGCGGACGGGAACGCATCTGTTCCACTTCGCCGCGTATGTGGATACGATGCGCGGCTGGGGACGTGGGCTGCGGAACGCAGTCGGGAAGTGGTACAGCGCGAAGGACGCGCGGGATTTGGTGTTCCAGGTGGTGAAGTACCAGCAGCGCGACGGCTGGAGCCACCGCGACTTGCTGCGCCTGACCCACGCGCAAGCGTCGAGCGAGACGGGCAACGCGGTGCTGAATTATGCGGTGAAGGGCTGGCCGGGCGTGGGCGATTTGCCCCACCCCGACGCCGACCTGCGCTTGATCTGGGCGCATGAGCGGGCTAAGACGGCTTCGGAGGCGGAACTGGTGTCGCTGATTAGGGAGCACCGGCTGCCGATGGAGTCGGTGCCGACCGAGAAGCGCACGGCGGCTGTCTACGAGGCGCTGATTCCGACGGCGGGGATTACCTGGCTGCTGCGCAACCTCGGCAACTTGTCAAAGCACGGCGTGATCGCGACCGGGCAGTATTCAGCGCTGAACGCCGTCTGCGCGCGGCTCACCGACGCCGAGCAATTGAAGCGGGGGCGCGTGCATCCATTGTCGATTTTGTCGGCGCTGGACACCTATCGAAGCGGAAAGAGCATCAAGGGCGGCGGCGAGTGGCCGGTGGTCGATAAGATTGTCGATGCGCTGGATACGGCGTTCTACTCCGCCTTCGACGCGGTGGAGCCGACCGGCAAGCGTTTTGTCTGCGCTCTGGACGTCAGCGGGAGCATGGATCTGAGCAAGATCGCCGGGATGAACCTGACGGCGCGGGAAGCGTCGGCGGCGCTGGCACTGGTGACGAACAACGTGGAAAGCAACGTGGTTAACGTCGCATTCACCGGGGACGGCACGCGGAGCGCCAACGTAATCCGCGAGATTCCGCTGAACCGCAAGAGCCGATTGGACGCCGTCGTGGAGCTGCTGCGGCAGTACAACTTCGGCGGCACCGACTGCGCTCTGCCGATGCTGTGGGCTTTGGAAAACGATGTGGAAACGGACGCGTTCGTGATCTACACCGACTCCGAGACCTGGGCGGGTACGATCCATCCGGTGGAAGCTCTCACCCGCTACCGCCAAAAGACCGGCATTCCGGCGCGGCTGATCATCGCCGGCATGACCTCGAACGGCTTTAGCATCGCCGACACGAACGACGCGGGCATGCTGGACGTGGTCGGTTTCAGCACCGACTCGCCGAGCGTTGTGTCGGAGTTCGCGGCAGGGCGGATGTAGGAGCGCTTCTTTCCGGAGACGCTCGGGCCGCTGGGCCTTTTTCCACGCGGTTGAGCGCTGGCGCGCCCAACCGAAGTGATAAAATAAGCGCTGGGTTGGTTAAATCCAGTGCTTATTTTATTGCATTTGACAAATTGCGCCGCGCAATTTGTCAGCGTGAAAAAAAGCCGCGCGGCTTTGGAGCGCTCTGGAATTCTTCCCTACACCTGCGCCGTGCCGCCGTCGACGCAGAGCTCGATGCCGTTGACGAAGCTGCTTTCTTCGGTGGCGAGGAAGAGAGCGGCGTTGGCGATGTCTTCGGACTGGCCGATTCGGCCGAGCGGGACCTGCTGGGTCATGCCGTCGATGAACGCCTGCGTCTGGGTTTCGTCCGGGTTGAGGCCGCGCATTCCGGGAGTGTCGATAGGGCCGGGGCTGACGACGTTCACCCGGATGCCTTTGCCTTTGAGATCCATAATCCAGGTGCGGGCGAACGAGCGCACCGCGGCTTTGGTAGCGGAGTAGACGCCGAACGCGGGGATACCCTTCATAGAGACAATCGAGGCGTTCAAAATGATTGAACCGCCGTCGCTCATCAGCGGGAGAGCTTTTTGCACGGTGAAGACCAAGCCCTTGACGTTGGTATTGAAGGTTTTGTCGAAATGCTCTTCGGTGTATTCCCCGATGCTGGCGAACTCGCCGCCGCCGGCGTTCACGAACAAAACGTCGAGCTTGCCTTTCTTTTCCCGGATCTCGTCGAACACGCGGTCAAGGTCGGCCATGCTCGAGGAGTCCGCTTGGATTGCGGCGCTGCTGGCGCCGATTTGCTGGATAGCTTGATCGAGCGCTTCTTGACGCCGTCCGGTGATGAATACGTACGCGCCTTCCTGCGCGAACCGCTTCGCCGTCGCCAAGCCTATCCCGCTGTTGCCGCCCGTGACCAGGGCGATTTTGCCTTTAAGTCGATTGCTCATCCGTGTAGCTCTCCTTAACCCATTTGGCACTACTTCTGTACCGATTGGTATGCAATGTACCGCGCCTTGACGAGTGATGTCAACAGGTTCCATACTTATCGGTATGGAATCAGAAAAAAAGAAAGCGCCGCCTGGAAGGCCGCGTGAGTTCGACGCCGACGCCGCTCTTCGCAGTGCGCTGCATCTTTTCTGGAGCAAGGGATACGAGGGAACGTCGCTGAGCGATCTGACCGAGTCGATGGGCATCAGCCGCCCCAGCCTTTATGCCGCGTTCGGTAACAAGGAAACTATTTTCCGTCGCGCGCTGGCACTGTACATCGCCGAGGCGGGCCATTATGTCAATGACGCCATGCAGGCTCCCACGGCCCGTGAGACTGTCGAGCGCCTGATGCGCGGCGCTCTCGCGCGAGTCGCTGATGCCACTACTCCGGCCGGATGCCTGCTGGTTCATGGCGCACTGGTTTGCAGCGACGATTCCGCCGCTATTCGTCAGGAGCTAAACGGAGCGCGCGGCATTCAACAGGAGATGCTCCGCGAGCGTTTCGCCCAAGCGCAATTCGACGGCGAGCTTCCCGCAAGCGTCGTGCCTGACGCTCTGGCGCGCTATTTTACGACACTCACCCACGGCATGAGTGTCCAGGCGGCGAGTGGAGCGTCGGTTGACGATCTCCGGCAGGTAATGGTTATCGCTTTTGCGGCATGGCCTGGCGCGGAGAAGCCGCAGTTGTAAGATTTCAGAGACGCTCTCAGGCCGCTGGGCCTTTTTTCACAGCTTGAGCGCTTACGCGCTCAAGCGAGATTATTGATAAGCGCTGGATTCAACAAGTCCAGCGCTTATTGTGTTGCCACTGACAAATCGCGGCAATTTGTCAGTGTGAAAAAAGCCGCGCGGCTTTGGAGCGCTCTTTTCCTACTTCTTTCCCAGATAATTCGGGGGGTACAGCTTCTGACCGTACTTTTCGGCTACGGCTTGCATGTGCTTTTGATCCTCGGGGCTGAGCTGCGGCGGAGGAAGAAATTGACCGGGCTGCACGGGTTTGCCGAGTTCCAGGAACATCGCGTCCAAGCCGGCGGGGACGACCGTGCACCAGAGACGGGCGGGCTTGTCTTGCTTGTTGGTGAACCGGTGCACCATCCCGCCCAAGGGGATGTTGACGAAGGTGCCTTGCCCGGCGGTGTCGGCGCCCTGCTCGTTGACGACTTCGATTTCACCGTCCATGACATAGAACGATTCTTCAATTTCGGCATGGGAATGAGGACCGGGCCCTCCGTTCTTGGGGATAAGCATGTCGATCACGGCGTAGGCTCCGCCGGTCTGCTCGCCCGTAATTACAATCCGGTAGGTGTCGCCGACCATGGAAATGGTTTGACCCTGCTGAGGCGCGACTATAGTCAGCTTATTTGCGTCCATCGTATTTTCTATTCCTTTTTGAGCGTTACCGGCGATCTGCCAGCTCTTCGATATATTGGCGCAGCGTGCGTGGCTCTCGGTTGAGCACAGCTTTCAGCACTAAATCGTTGCCTCCGGGAAAGCCGTACTTGTCGTAGTCGGCGTACATTAATTTGAGGCCGTCGCGCAGCGGCCCCTCGGCGATATGACTTGATTGCGCCCACTCGTCGAACGGCGGCTCGCCCGCTTCGATTGGGCGTTGGAGCGCCTCGCTCATCATCGCCGCCAGCTGTATGCGGCTGACCATTCCGGGAGCGCACAACTCAAAGACGCCATAGCTGAGCGTGTCGCCGGTGAGCGCCAGCGCAGCCGCCTCGGCGACATCGCGGTAGTCTACATACGATGCCGTGGCATCTTTAGAATAGGGCAGCGAGAAGCGTCCGGTCTGCAGCGCAGCCTGGAATCCGGCGTCGAGCGTCTGCATGAACATGGTGGGCTGCAAAATTGTGAAGTTCATGCCGGACTCGTACAACGCTTCTTCCACCGGGCGCTTCAAGGCATGGTTTCGCATTTTAGAAATGGACGGGTGGATCACGCTGGAAAACGTGAACTTGCGAACGCCCGCCGCTATCGCGGCCTCAACCATCGCGACCCCAAGATCCGCCTCGTCGGGCGCGAACGCGGGATTGATGTGGAATACGCCGTCCACTCCAGCGGCGGCGGCGCGCAGGCTGGCCGGGTCGCTTAAATCGCCGATGGCGACTTCAGCGGCTCCACGCTGCCGCACCGAGTCGCTTTTTTTCTCATCCCGGAGAAGCGCCCGCACCGTAGCACCCCGCTTTATCAGCTCGGGCATAACCAATCCGGCGTATTTGCCGTCGGCTCCTACCATTAAAATTTTCATCAAGGTTTTCCTTTGATTGACCGACGTTATGTTTTCGCCCCGCCCAAATGGGCTTTGCCCCGGCAAATTCCTAATTCGATTCCGTCTTGAAGGCTCTGTGCGGAGTAAACGCCGTAAGTAGCCTGGAGGGTGACGTCGAGCGCGGTGGCGGCTATCTTAGCCTAGTTTTCGGTCGAGTTGGCCAAAAGTATCGATTCTTTGGCGTGCTCATAAGCCTCTTACCTGCCTTTCACCGAAAATTGGCTTCGAATTGATTTTGGCTTATAAACGGTATAGTCAGCTAGCTGAAATTCGGCATAAGACGATAGCCTTGAGGCTATCATTTAAAGCTTTTTTATGGACTTGCTACAGCTCAATCAATTCCGCGTTCTTGCCAGGGAGCAGCATATGACCCGCGCCGCCGAAGCGCTTTATATCGCGCAGCCGTCGCTCAGTAAGACGATTAAGCGATTGGAGAGCGAGCTTGGTGCGCCGCTTTTTGACAGACCGGGGCGTCAAATCCACTTGAACCGTTTCGGCCAAGCTTTTTTGGAGTATGTCGATCAGGCCTTTTCGGCGCTGGACGAAGGGCGGCGCAAGATACGGGAAATGACGGAGCTGGCGACCGGCGAAGTGAGTCTTGCCGCGCCGGCTCTCCACTGGCTGCCGGATATATTGCACCAGTTTCGCGCGGAGCATCCCAACGCGACATTTCGATTGCTCCAGCGCCATTCTTCAGAGATGCAGCGCCTTCTCGAAACGGCGCAAGTGGACTTTGCCGTAACGTCTACCCCTCTTGCCTCGCCGCAGATGCGTTGGCGGCGTCTACTCACCGAAGAGATTTATCTAGCCGCGCCTCGCTTCCACCGCCTGGCCGGGCGCGAAAGCGTTTCCTTGAGCGAGGTGGCGGCAGAGCCGGTTGTCGCCTCACAGCGTGGGGATATTGTGCGCAATCTCATTGACGATACTTGCCATGAGGCGGGGTTCGCGCCGAGAATCGTCTGCGAGGCCGACGAAGCCGCAGTAATCCACGATTTTGTCGAAGCCGGGCTTGGCGTGGCCTTTCTACCGGCCTTGCTCCACAAACAGAAAGGCGACTGCAACCTCGCCTGGATACGCCTGACGGAGCCTCAGCTTCACCTTACCCTCGGTCTCGCCTGGCACGAGAAGCACCATCTTTCAGGTGCGGCTCAGTCGTTTCGCGAGTTTCTAATCGAATATTTTAAAAAGTAATTTAAGATTTCAGAGACGCTCTCAGGCCGCTGGGCCTTTTTTCACAGCTTGAGCGCTTACGCGCTCAAGCGAGATTATTGATAAGCGCTGGATTCAACAAGTCCAGCGCTTATTTCTTGCGTGTGACAAATCAGTTCGATTTGTCAGTGTAAAAAAGGCCCAGCGGCCTGAAATCTTCATTGCGGTACACCACCCGTATGGATCGCAAGCGCGCGCTGCTGTTTTGGATTTGGCTGATGATGCTGGTGGCGTATATGGACCGGGTCAATATTACGCTCGCGGGGCCGTCGATTATTCATGATCTGCATCTGAGCAAGGCGCAGTTCGGGGGCGTGCTGTCGGCGTTTACGCTGGGGTACGCGCTGATGCAGATTCCCGGCGGGGCGATGGCGGACAGAGTAGGCGCGCGTGGGCTTCTGGTGGCGGCGCTGTGCTTTTGGTCGGGATTTACGGCGCTGACCGGGCTGGCGCGGTCGCTGGCGGGGATGGTGGCTACACGGGTGGCGTTCGGGGTGGGCGAAGGGTTGGAGAACGGGGCGCAGTTTAAGATTATCGCGGACAATTTCGAGGCGAAGGAGCGGGCATCGGCGAGCGCACAATTTTTGTCGGCTCTCGCGCTTGGGCCGGCGCTGGCGGTGCCAGTAACGGCGTGGCTGATCGAGCGGATTCATTGGCGCGGCGTATTCTGGGTGTTCGCGGGGATTGGGCTGGCGGTGGCGGGGCTGATGGCGGCGTTGATGCCGCGTGGGCAGAGCAGCGCGGGCGGGGCGTCAGAAGTGCAGGGGCAGGACGGTGAGCCGAAAATAAGCTGGCGCGATGCAACTGGAAGTGGAGCCTCGTGGCGATTGTTTGCGGCTTATGGGCTGTTCAATATCGCGTTCTGGGGCTTTATCAGCTGGTTTCCGACTTACTTATCGTCGGAGCGGCACGTTCAACTGAAGAGCTTGGGCTGGATCGGCTCGATTCCTTATGCCTGCGGATTTTTGGCGATGCTGATCGTCGGGCGGGTAACCCGGCTTGATCGGCTGGCCAGTCGCCGGGCGGCGATCACGGCAATCGCGTATGGAGTGGCCGCCGGAGGGTTTTTCCTAGCGTATACCGCTCATGCGGTTCCGTTGTGCATCGCCGGGCTGACTGTCGCCGCCTGCGGGCTGTATACCGGGTTTGGGCCGTTCTGGGGCGTGGCGCTGGATTCGCTGCCGCCGAGCGCGCGCGGGGCGGCTTCGGGATTTATCAACTTCGGCGGCCAGGTGGGTGGCTTCGCCGCGCCGTACGCAATCGGCAAGATCGTGGACGTGACGCACTCGTTTACCGGCGGCTTCGTGTTTATGATCGCCGCGCTGGTGATGGCGGCGGGAGTGATGTTCTGGGAGCAATTCGCTGCCCTTCAGATGCCTCCGGCGGCCAGGCGCAGCCTGGACTGTTTGCCGCCAAGCTGAGGCAGCTTGGCGGAGTTGATAGCAATACGCTGGATATGCTTCATCTAACCCTCTATTTTTCTCATTGCACTGACGCGCCAGCGGCAGTGCAATGAGAAAAATGGCCCAGCGGCCATGGAGCGGTTCTGAGAGTTTTCTTTGAGCCAACAAAAAAGCCCTCTCGAATTGAGAGGGCTTTTTGTATGAGACGCCGATTACGGGTTCAGCGTGTCGTTCATGGTCATCCAGCCGGCCTGGGTGGCGATGAGGGTGTCGGTGTAGCCACCGGTTAGCTCCGCGCCGAGGCCAAAGGCAGTGGCTGTGTAAACGATGCTGCCGCCGGGAGCGTTGACGAGGTCACCGTTGGCGTTGACGTAGGGCGCCAGTAGGGTGAGGCTACTGGAGACCGAGTTCATCAGCGGGGTGTAGAGCGGGCTGGACGTGCCGACTGAAGCAGCGATTCGTTCCGCGTAGTCGGTGCTGATGGATTGCGAGTTGAAGCTCATCACACCGGCCTCTGGGAAGACTCCGCCGACCTGCTGAAGGGCGAGGGCAAGTCCAGCGATGTTTTGAGCATACGTCTGCATCGCACTGTCGCCGCTGAGCGCGCCCTGCTCTTGAAGAGCCGCCGCCAGGGCGAAGAGATGCTGCGGTGAGGTGGTAATGCCGCGCAGTCCCATGACACCGGTCGGGTTCAGCAGCCATTTAGTCGACAGATAGCCTTCAGTCGCCCATTTCTGGGCTTCGGCGGCGTAGTAGGCGGCTTGCGGGTTGCTGTTGCACGACGAGGGCGTGTAGGCTGCCAGCAGAGCCGAGGCGCGAGCGGTGGACTCGACAAAGATCGCGATGTTGGCGTAGGGGCTGGTGGTGGTGCCGAAGGATCCGTCGGCGCTTTGATGCGCGAAGCCCCAGTCGATGACGTTGCAGGCCTGCTGGATCAACGCGGGGTCCTCGCGCTGGATGCCGGCTTGCAGGATGGTGACACCGCTTTTCTGGTTGGCGATGTTCCAGGCTGCAGATGCGCCCTGGTCGTAGGCAATGTTGGAGCCGTCGGCACCGTCAGCGGCGAACGTGTCCGGGCTGGGGATTTCGGAATTCTCCTGCATCCGGATAGCCGTGGTCTGGGCCTGCTGGAGGCTGGTGATCGTGGAGCCGTTCTGGAATGCGTTGGAGATGTCGGTCATGTCCGGCTGCTTCAGGGTGCCGTCGCGGTTCACTTCCACACCGACCCGGGTGCTGCCGGTGTAGGTGACTATGCCGTTCAGCGCGACCCAGGGGTATTCCCAGCGGAGACCGGCGCGGAGCATGTTGCGGATTCCGGCGCGGGTGGGCTGGTCGGAGCAGGTATGGTAGTAGAAGGTGGCCATTTCCATGCCGACCGCCTGGTAGTTGACGTCGTAGCCGTACAGCTCGGGGTTCACTCCCGCCAGGCTGACGGTTTTGGTTTGGCCGTTGGGGAAGGTGACGGCTGCGTTGCTGCTGACACCGCTGGTGAGCTGGAGCGCGAGACCGGCCTGGGCATAGGCAAGCGCGGCGGCGGCCAGGGACGGGTCTTTAGTGAGCTGGCCGATCTCGCCGAGGCCGGCCGCGAGCAGGTAGCGTCGGTGGGTGAACGGAACGTTGATTAATTGTCCGGCGGCGGCGACCGACGGGGTGGTCATGTACATCGCGGTCTGGTGCAGCAGGGCGGTGTAGCGGGCGATATGGCTGCTGTAGTAGACCGGATCCGGCGTATAGGAGACGGGATGGTAGCTTTGCAGCGTCAGGGTGGCGCGGGCGGCGGCTTCCATGAACAGGGAGGTGCTGTGGAAAGGATCGCCGGTGGTGCCGAAGGAGCCGTCGGCCTGCTCCTGGTTGAAGCCCCAGTCGAGCTCCAGAAGGCCTTGACGAATCTCGGCGTCGTTCTCGACGGCGACGCCGTTTTGCACCAGGAGGTTGCCGTCGCGCTGCAGTTCGATGAACCACTTGGACGAGGTGCCGGCCTCATAGGAGGCGTTGACGCTGACGGCACCGTCCGGGGCGACATAAGCGGCGCTCGCCGGGCGATTGGTGGCGAGCAGTAATGTACCAACAGTTGCGATTGCGCCAAGGGCGCTGATCTTACGGATATCGAGCATGACTATTTTCCTCTACAACTTAATCGGAAAGACGTCATGACGCTTCGGGGTTTATTTGAATTTGGGTTTGAAGCGACACGCTAGCACCGAGACATAACTCAGTTGGTTAAGTTATTCCAGATATTAAACATGAGTTGATTACGCAAACATGCTTGTCTTTTTGGTTAATTTCAGCGGTTTGCAACCGCTTAATTACTAGGAATGCAGGTAATTTATTTTGCTTTCAATAGTAATTACCGGCTGGTAATTCGTTGGTTGAGAACTGTTTTATCAGCGCGGCATTTAGATGGCTCAATAGCAAATTTTGATTTGGGGTTGAACTTATGCCGCTTGCATTATTCGCTTGGCAAAAAGAAGCATAGTTATAGAATGAGGTCGAGGAGTTGCCCGCATATCATCGCCATGGATAAGCGAACACTGGCTTCAAGACTGCGGGAGAAAAGAACGCTAGTATGAAAGTAGCGCGAGTTTGGAGCGGGATTGTTTTGGCGGCTTGTCTCGGAGCGGCGCTCGGCGGCCTACCGGCTTCTGCGGACGCGGCACTGGGGAAAACGCCGGGGGCGCAGCATCCCGTATGGGTGACCGGCTATTATCTTTCCGGCGACGGCGACTCCGGGCGTTTGCCGGTGAGCGCCATCGATTTTCATGCGCTGACGCATATTATCGACTTTTGCTTGTTTCCGAACCCCGACGGCTCTCTGATCGAGAATGTCACTCCGGCGCAGTCGCGGGAATTGATTCCCGCCGCGCATGATGCCGGGTGCAAGGTTTTGGTATCGCTCGGGGCGCAGGGCGACGGCTCGATTATCCGCGCGGTCACCACCAACCCGGTCACTTGCGCCGCGTTGGTAAAGAACCTGGTGCACTGGACAATCGCACGCGGCTACGACGGGATCGATCTCGATTACGAGCCGCTGGAGCCGGTGGACAAGCCGAACTACGCGAGACTGGTGACCGGGCTGCGTCGGGAGATGGACACGGAGAAGCCCGGTTTGCTGCTGACCGCCGCGATGGGCGGCGAGGCGGGGCAGTTCGCCGCGCTGCAGGATAATTTTGACCAACTGAATTTGATGACCTACGATTTAGCCGGGATGGGAAAAAGCGACTCATGGTTCAACTCGGCGATCTACAGCGACCCGCGCGGGATGGATAACGGCAAGCCGTATTCGTCGATTGACCGCGACGTTAAAATCTATGAGGCGGCGGGAATCCAGCCGTCGAAGCTGGGCATCGGGGGCGCGTTCGGCGGGCTGATCTGGACCGGAGTGAGCGGCCCGCGCCAGCCGATCCGGGGAAAGCCATATGTAAGCGTGGACGACGACGCGGACTATACTGAGATCATGGAGAAGTATTCCCAGCCGCCGTATGAGTACCGCTGGGACTCCCAGGCCGCCGCGCCTTATTTCAAGCTCAACTCGCCCAACCCCAAGGACCGGCGCTTCGTCTCCTATGACGACGAGCGATGCTGGGAGATGAAAGTGGCCTACGCCCGCCAGCACCGTATCGGCGGCGTGATGATCTGGGAACTGGGCGGCGGGTATCTGAAGGACAGGCCGGCGGGGCAACGGGATAGTCTGCTGCAGGCGATTAAGGCCGCGCGGCTGAACTCGGCGCTGGCTGATCCGAAGATGGTCGGAAATACCATATGGTGAGCGAAGCTGCAGTATCTCCTCAAAAATTGCGTCGCGCTCTTTGGATAGTTGTCCCTGGATTGATTTGCATCGTTGTCGCTGTTGTTGCGTTGATCGGCTACCGAGTACTCAGAACCTTCGGCACCGTGCCAGCTCAGCAGCCTGACTTCGATATTAATTCCAATGGCACTACAATCGTCTTTGCCGGTGCCGGCAACGGCGAGCAGGACCTTTACTTGCTTGACTTGACGAGCAGGCATGTGACAAGGATTTGCGATACACCCGAAGACGAATTAAGCCCGCGCTTTTCGCCAAACGGCAAGCGGATCGTCTTTGCGGCCTCAATGCCTGATTTAAGTCAGCCCACTCATATTTTTACTTGCGATTTAAGCGGTGGCAACCGGGTGCAGGTCTCGCGAGGAAAACACTTTGATCTAAACCCTATCAGCCTAAATGCCGATGCCAGTAAAGTCGCGTTCGCGCGTTCAGCGCTTCATCGCCCATACAGCTATGGTGGGTACATCAACGAAGACTGGGATTTATGGACTACGAACGCCGCAGGCTTTGAAAAGCAGATCACTCATGCTAAGTACGATGGCATCTACTCCTTAGACGCCAGTAGAGACGGCTCTACATTGCTATATCCAGGTGCCGGTACCTACCCGAACAATGCCTCCCATCTCTGGACGATAGCCGCCAACGGCTCGTCGCCGCCGAAGACAATTCCCCTCAAAGATCCCAAATGGAGTATTGCCGGCCCCGCCTATGCTGTTTTCGCGCCAACGGCGGATACTGTCGACCTTATGGCTGGACCCAGCTCAGACTCCCTACACTATAGCTGGGAGATCGATTCGGCCAAGCTCGGCAACAAAACAGTCAATCGCCTCACGATGGTAAAAGGCCTGATCACGGAAATTAAAGCTGACCGAGTCGGCAAATACATCTACTATTTGGTCGATCCAAATTATGGTTCCGGCTATGAGAAACCCGAGATCTGGCGCTTGGATTTAGCGACGAAACGCAACGAATTTTTGGTTGGCAACACGCTATTTACAGATCCGCTCGCTCGTTAAAATAATCCTTTACTGTTTTAGCTCTTCATCTACGCGCTTTCCACCCGCCCTAAGAACTCTTCCACCACCTGTAAATAGCGCTCCGTCTCTTCGATGTGGGGGGTGTGGGAGCTGTTTTCGAAGAGGGTCCATTCGGAGTTGGGGATGCCTTTGTGGACGGTTTCGGCGATGAGGGGCGTGGCTTCGTCATGGCGGCCGGAGAGGACCAGCGTAGGGACGGCGATTTCGGAGAGGCGGTGGCGGATGTCCCAGTTTTTGAGGCGGCCGACGACGTAGAACTCGGAGGGGCCGTTCATGGTGTGGTAGACCTCGGGGTCGGCGGTCATCTGGGCGATGGTGCGGTTGATGGAGTCGGGGAACGGGACCACGCGGCAAAGGTGGCGCTCGTAGTAGACGTTCACCGCCGCCTCATACTCGGGGGTGTCGGTGGTGCCGGCTTGCTCGTGCTCGGTGAGGGCGCGCTGGACGTCTTCGGGGAGTTCCGTGCGCAGGCGGTTGGCTTCTTCGACCCACTGGGTCATGGAGGCGGGGGAGTTGGCGACGATCAGGCTAGCGAGGCCGTCAGGATTGGTCAAGGCGTACTCCATGCCGAGCATCCCGCCCCATGACTGGCCGAGGATATGGACTTGCTTGAGGCCGAGCGCGTCGCGGACGGCGGCCACTTCCTCCACGAACAGCGGCACATGCCATAAATCGCGGTTGTGGGGATGGTCCGATAGGCCGCAGCCGAGTTGGTCGTAGAAAATCACCGGGCGTCCGGTTTCGGCGATTCCGGCGATGGACTCCACGTAATCGTGCGCCATGCCGGGACCGCCGTGCAGCACCAGGAGCGGGAGCTTGCCGGGGGCGGGGTTATCTAAGTCGCCGACGATCCGGTACCAATCCTGGTAGCCGTGGAAAGGGAGCTTGCCTTCGGTGATGGGGAGTTGCATGGGGAAAGTTTACCCATGACGGAACCCATCCGGCGCTCCGCGCCACCTTCCCTTTAGAGGGTTTAGAAAAAGTCATTTGGGTAGAGTTTTTGCATGCAATCGCGGCTTTACCCAACCAGTTTCACCGATACGCAATGGTCAATTATCGAGCCCTACATGCCTGCTGCCAAGACACATGGCCGTACTGGCAGACCTCGTCTGCACAACTACCGGGACATTATCAATGGTATCTTCTACGTTCTTCGGACGGGTTGCCCGTGGGATATGATGCCAAACGACCTCCCGCCTTGGACTACTTGCCAGCATTATTTTAGTTTTTGGAAACTTAACGGCACATGGCAGAAAATACACGACGCACTGCACGAGAAGCTCAGAATCAAAGACGGCCGGGAGCCTCTCGCCTCAGCCGCCGTGATCGATTCGCAAACCGTGAAGTCGGCTAAAAAAGGGGGGCTCAAGGACCCAACGCTTCTGGCTTTGATGCGGGCAAGCACATCTTCGGACGCAAGCGACATATTCTTGTTGACACGCAAGGATTGCTGTTGAGCGTTGTCGTTCATTCCGCCGGGGTCCAAGACGCGGCAGGCGCAAAGCTTGTTTTTGAGCGGTGCTTCCAGCAAAAGCTCGCGCCTCACGTCCAGCATATCTGGGCTGATGCTGGATACCAAGGACAACCGCTTGCCAGCTTCGCCAAAGAGCAGCTTGGCGGCTGCCACCTGGAAATCGTTCATAAATCCAAAGATCAAAAAGGCTTTGTCATACTACCGCGACACTGGGTAGTAGAGCGCACTTTCGCTTGGCTAGGCAACTACCGCAGGCTTATAAGAGACTATGACCGATTCGCCAGCACCACCGAAGCATTCATCTATATCGCCATGACTCACCTCATGCTCAAAAGACTTGCGCTATGACTTTTTCTAAACCCTCTT
>CAXSEA010000070.1:0-14486 GCA_964235675.1 uncultured Armatimonadales bacterium
AAGTGGGATGCCGCAGGGAGGGATTTGCGCTTAGCGTCCCGCCGCCGATACTCTGCACCGATAATGCCGCGATGATCGCCTGCGCGGGCTACTACCATTTGCAAGCTGGGAAAGTGGACGATTTGACGCTGGACACTTTGGCGAGCGAGCGGCTGGCTTAAGTTTTTTGAAGGCCGGAAGTGTGATTAGGTCTAAGCTGATGGAGCCAATTTCCTCTTCACTCGGAGGAATATAAGGCATGAGGAAAATGATTTAGCGCAAGGGTGTGGTCATTTGGCTCCAGACCTCCCCCAGCCCCTCCATAGAAATGGAGGGGAGTCAGAGCGCGTTTTTATGCCCCGCTAAATGAACACGGCTGCCGGGATGGGTGGCTCGCTGTTGACGGTGATGACGACGATGGTTCCGTTGGGGGATGTGGCGAGGTCAACGGTGTCGGCGGTGCTGAGGATGAGCGGGAAGCCGATGCCCATCGTGCCTTGCGTGCTCCAGCCTTTTTGCAGAGTCGCCATCGGCATATTTTCCAGGGAGATGCCTTTGCCGTCGTCTTTTACCCAGACTTGCAGCCGTCCGTCCGCCGCGCAGACAGTCATTTCGGAGTGGGTGCCGTGGACGATGGCGTTCATGAGCGCCTCGCCGGCGGCTGTAATCATCAGGTCTTTGCGCTTGGGCGGCATGCCGATTTCGTCGGCGACGCGTCCCGCGGCAGCGCGGGCCTCGCTGAGGTTGTCGCGGCTGAGCTCCACTACGCGGGCGCGCTCGGGTAGAGTCGGCAACAGAGAAGTCGGGCTTTCGTGGAGGCACAGCTTACCGTCGGTGACCGAAAAGAGGACGTCGCGGCAAAAAACGTATTGCTGGCGGGCGAGTTCCTTGTTTTGCTCGAACTCCTTTTGCACGTCAGCGCCGCGTATGAACGAGGGGAAGCGCGCCGAGTTGACCAAAACGGCAAATCCGATATCGGCGGTGACCATCGACCAGGGAACGTTGGTGGTGTATGTCAAGTGCCAGTAGGACATGCCTTCGAGAAGATGCCCCAGGCCGCAGGTCAGAAAAATGATGGGGACGAACACGCCAAGGAGCCGCTGGAACCAGATTTCGCGGGAAACCAGCAGCGTGAAGGTCATAACGATAGCGTCGCCGACGAGGAGCGCGGGAAAGGGCGAAAGCAGCTTTACGCAAAACCAGTCGAGCAGAAACGAGCCGGCGAGATAGAGCAAAGCGAGGCCGAGGTCAGTGATATGCGCGCTCTGGGCGTGGCGTATTTTGACGAAATAGTATGTCATCGCGCCGAATACGCCGAAGTAGGCGACGCCGACCTCGACGTTGGCGACGCTCCATATGCGCGAGAGCTTGGGATCCATCAGCACGCAGCGCTGCATCAGCTCCATGGAGCTGAAATGCGCGTGCGTGCTGAGGAAGAGCAGCGAGTACATCGCGGCGAGCAAACCCACCGAGAAAATCCAGACCGACGGCCGCCGCTCAGGATCGCCGAGCCGGGGCGTGCCACTCGGAGGCTGAGGCAGTGTTTGTGTTGCCATGTGTTTTCAACTAGCGCCGCTCTGCGCCATTAGCCGGATTGACTGCCTTGGATTGAATCGGTGTTGCGCAAGCTAATTTCCGCGACGTCCACCACGGTCGCGGTCGCGGTCGCGGTCGCGGTCTGGCTGCCCACTCCGCTCCGGCGCATTTTGGCGTCCCTGCCCCTGTCCCTGTCCTGACGGCCTGACTCCGCCGTTAGGATTGTTGTTGCTTTGAGCGCCCGCGCCGCCGTTGTTATTGTTGGCGGCCCCGATGCTGCCCATCACCTCGCCGACGGCGTAGGAGCGGGCGACGCCGAGGAGGCGGATTTTAGCGATCTGGCCGACGGCGCGGGCCCCGTTGCCGATCTCGATCTGGTAGCCGCCTTCGATGAATGCGCTTGCCCAGGGCAGAGCCGAGAGAACGCTTTTTTGCACCGAGCATTCGACGATCTGCCCACGGCGGGGCAACGGGTAAACCTGCTCGATCTTGCCGGCGGAGCCAGGCTCGACTTCGTATTTCTCGACGTGGTAGTCGGAATCGGCGCGGGCGTAGATGGCGCGGCGCACCTGGCGCTCGAGCATATCAATACTCTGGCCCTGCTCGCCGACCAATTGTGCGATGACGTCGGGGTGAGCGGTAACGACGATTGCCTCGCTGGTGACTTCGGCGGCGATTTTGGCGATTTCGCGCTCCACTTGCATGCTGACGGTTTCCGCCGACGGCACGCGGCCGATGCCGTGGCAGTACGGGCAGGTGTCGGTGAGGGCGATGTCTACGGTTTCTTTTGTCCGCTTGCGCGTCATTTCGATCAGGCCGAGCGGGCTGATGCTGGCGATCTTGGTGCGGCTGCGGTCGTGCTTGAGCGCTTTGAAGAGCGTGTCCATGACCAGCTTCTTGTCGCGCTGGTTGTCCATGTCGATGAAGTCGAGCACGATCATGCCGCCGAGGTCGCGGAGACGAAGCTGGCGGGCGATTTCGCCGGTGGCTTCCATGTTGGTTTGCAAGATGGTCTCGGATAAGCCCGAGCCGGAGCTGCCGACAAACTTGCCGGTGTTGACGTCGATGGAGGTGAGCGCCTCGGTCTGGTCAATGACTAGGTAGCCGCCGGATTTCAGCCAGACTTTGCGGCGCAGGAGGCGGTCGATATCCTGCTCGACCCGAAAGGCCTCGAAGAGCGGCTTTTCGCCGTCGTAGAGGTGGATGCGGTCGGTGAGGTCGGGAGAGATGCGGTCGATGATCTCGCAAGCGCGGGCGTAGTCGTCGGCGGAGTCGATAATGAGGCGGTCGATGTCGGAGCCGAAGACATCGCGCATGATCGTGTAGATCAGGCTCTGGTCCTGGTGGATCAGGCTGGGCGCGGGGGTGGTTTTGGCTTTGGCCCAGACGGTCTGCCAGGTTTCCACGAGCATGGAGTAGTCCTGGAAGAGATCGTTGGCGGAGCGTCCCTCGGCTTCAGTGCGGACGATGATGCCGTAGCCGGGCTGGCGGAAGCGCTCGACGACGTTCTTGAGGCGGTCGCGCTCTTTGCTTTCCTCGATTTTACGGCTGACGCCAAGGTTGTTGGCATCGGGCATGAGCACTAGGTAGCGTCCGGGCAGCGACATGCGCGTGGAGACGCGGGAGCCTTTGGTGCCACGCGGGCCTTTCACGACTTGCAGCAACAGCTCCTGCTTTGTTTGGACTAGATCGGCGATGGAGGCGTGGCGGCGGGAGAAGCCTCGCCCGCCGCCGGGGCGCGCGCCGCCACCGGGAGCGCCGCCGCGCCGCATCGGCCTTTTCGCCTGATTGATCGGCTTGCTGTTGGTGCCATCTCCGCCTTCGGCCACAGGCCCGGCGCGGCGTCCGCCGGGACGCGATCTGGGTACTCGGACGATGCCGGATTGAGTCTCGGAAAGAGCGGCATCACCAGATTGCTCGCTGTCTGCATCCGGCTCGGATGCGGCGGACGCGGCATCGATCATCGTAGCGTCATGATCGAGCGCGATGTATTCTTCGGAGTCGTCCGAATCGTTGTTACTGTCGCTGAAGGATTTTTTGACTATAGCGGCGGTCTGCTCGGTAGGCTGCTCAAGGATTGTAGGCGGCGCGGAGTAGTCGTCGTCCGACTGCTCGATGCGCGTTGTGGCTTCCTCGAAAATTTCCTCGGCTTCACGCGCCAAGGCAAGCGCTCCCGGCTCCATTTCGCCGTCCTCATCCAGGTCCGCCATGGGGGAGACGAACTCCGAAGATGATGCGCTTGGGACAGACTCTTCGATTTCGCCGCTATCTTGCTCGATGATGTCGCCGAGATCAAAGCCATCTTCCGTGCCGATCTCGTCGAAGAACGCGTGGGAGTGCGCGCCTTCGGCATCGTCGGAGTCTCGGTCGGGGTCGGAGAGATACTGGCGATAGTCGTTCAACGCGCTGGGCCTGCTGGGCGCCTCGGGGGCGGACATGCTTGCGGGCGTGACATTTTCGGCTGTCGGTTCATCGCGCCGGGAGCGTCCACCGCGTCGGTTGCGGTTTCGCTGGGAGGGCGAGCCGGAGCGCTGCGCCCCACCCTCTTTAGGATCGGGAGCGGAGGTACCGGAGGGTATCTCGGCCTGGGTAAGGGACGCGGCGGCCGGCGGCGGGGCGTTGAGGATTGCGGCGGGCTTGGCGCTTTCGGCGACGACGTCGTCATTGACGGATTCTTCGTCTTCGTCGGAGTCGACGTACTCCGGGAGAATGTCGGCGACGTAGAGGAAGGCGTTGCGCTCCAAACCGACATCGACAAAAGCGGCGTCCATGCCGGGCAGCACGTTTTCAACGCGGCCTTTATAGATGTTGCCGACGACCTGCTCTTCGCGCTCGATGCGAAGCTCCACCAACTGGTTGTCGTCGATGACCGCGATACGCGTCTCGCGGTTGGCGACGTTTACAAGGATTTCCTTGCCCATGAAACTGATCCTTTACAATTTTTTAGAAAGGCTGGGCAGCGCGCGCGGGGCGGGAATTATGGAGGTGATCCTGAGAAGGCCGCTTTAGCTTAGCGAAGGGCTATGAGAAAAGCGGTGTCTCAGCTATCCGAAATCCGGCTCGACGCGGCGCGCATCCGCCTGAATGATGATGGCGGCAGCCGCCGCGAAATCTGCGGAGCGCGGCTCGCCAAGCTATTTGCCGTTACACCCGCATGCAAAATAGTCACATGCAGCCGAAGAGCCAAGGGGCGTGAAAGACGTCGCTTTTCGGATAATATCGCGCGCCCAGCGCGCGGAAAACGCCGAAAAACTATTCATAGCATACCCGCAATGCCCCTATTTTCAGACGGCGGCATCGAGGCGGGTATTGGGGCTTTAACGCCCGGTGATATTGTGCAGGGCGCGACGCAGAGCGCCGGCAAGGCCTGGGGCTTCGGGAGTGGGCGCTGGAGGGGGCTGCTGCGCGGTGATGTTGAGGCTGACCTCGCCGGGCAGGAGGTAGTCTTGCGAGCGGGCTGCGGTTTGCACGCCGTCGGGACGCTTGAGGGCGGCGATCCTCGTTTGCAGCTCGCTGTTATCGGCGGTGATTGTTCCGAGCTGAGTTTTGAGCTGGCGAATGTGCGCCGACTGCACATGCTGCATCTGGTACGGCTGCACCGCTTTGCTAACCACGCCACAAAAGCCGAGAATGCCGACGGCGGCAATCATGCTCATAAGCGCGACGCGGGGCGCGAAGCCCATGACGGGTCGGCGCTTCCGCTTGGAGCGGCGGCGCGGGGCGGGGGCGGAGGCGTAGTCGCCATCGACAGAGAATGGCGGGGCTGCGGCGGTGTCTGGCTGCCGGCTCGTTTGCATGATTGTAAGGCCTTTAATGAATTCGGAAGGAATAGTGTATTAAAGCCCAAACAACGTCGCCCCGCAACTTTATTTTTTGTAAATTTACGCGACGATTCTATCGGTTTGCAGCGCTTGGCCCATTTGGTGGATGCGAATGAAGTTCGTGTTGCCCGGCGCTCCGACTGGAACCCCACCGGTGAGCACGATGAACGCGCCATTGGGAGCGGCGCCGCTGCGCTCGGCGGCGATCACGCATTCGCGCATCATCTGGTCGGAATCCTCGACGTTGCCCATTTTCACGGCTTCGACGCCCCAACACAGGGCGAGCTTGCGCTGGGTTTCGGTGCGGTGGGTTAGGGCGAGGATGCGGGCCTTGGGACGGAAGCGCGAGACAGCCATGGCGGTGCTGCCGGACGATGTCGCGGTGACAATCGCGGCGGCTTTCAGATCGCGGGCCATGTCGCAGGATGCCTGGCCGACGGCGAGGGTCATGCCGCAGTTGGGGTCGCCGGACGTTTCCACGTGGACTACGTGGAAGCTGGGCACGGATGCTTCGGTGAAGCGCGCCACTTTGTCCATCATCTGGACGGCGGCGAAGGGGTACTCGCCGACTGCGGTCTCGCCGGAGAGCATGACGGCGTCGGTGCCGTCGAGAATAGCGTTGGCGATGTCGCTGACTTCGGCACGGGTCGGGCGGGGATTGCGGATCATCGAATCGAGCATCTGCGTGGCGGTGATGACGGGCTTACCGGCCTCGTTGCACTTTTTGATAATCATCTTCTGGGTGACGGGCACCTCGTCGATGGGGATCTCCACCCCGAGATCGCCGCGCGCGACCATAACGCCATCGACGGCGGCGATGATCTCGTCGATGTTGCGGACGGCCTCGTGCTTCTCGATTTTGGCGATGATGCCGATTTTGGCGCGGGCTGCCTCGCAGACGCCGCGCAGCACGGCCATGTCGCGGGCGGAGCGGACGAAGGAGGCGGCGACCCAATCCACTTTTTGGGCGATACCGAAGCGAAGGTCTTCCAAATCCTTGTCGGTGATCGCCGCGATGGGCAGGGAGACGCCGGGAGCGTTGACGCCTTTGTGGCTGCTGAGAGCGCCGCCGACGACGACCTCGCAGATGAGCTTGCCGGGCTTGCGGGCGAGAACTTTCAGCTCCAGGTTGCCGTCGTCGAGGAGCAGATGCGCTCCGGCGGGAACTGTCTCGGTCATCTCGGGGATGGAGAGAGTGACTTCGTGCTCGTCGCCGGGGACTTCATCGACGGTGAGGATAAACTCGCTGCCGACGGTGAGATTCACTTTGCCCGCCGCGATGCGCCCGATGCGGACTTTGGGGCCGGACAGATCCTGGAGAATCGCCACGGAATCGCCGCTGGGATGGCTGCGGATAGCGGCGATCACGGCGGCGTGCTCGTCGTGCTCGCCGTGGGAGAAGTTGAGGCGAGCGACGTTCATGCCCGATTCGATCAGGCTGTGCAGAGCCTCGGGCGTGCTTGTGGCGGGACCTATGGTGCAAACAATTTTGGTTCGGCGCATGGTTGTGAGGCTCGCAAAGGGGACACGAAAGCATTATCGCTGATAATAGGAGGAAGTGCCTAAACACACTTGGTTCGGCAGAATACGCATCTATCAGCGATATGGATTATAGCCGAACGCGACCATAAAAGAGTCAGCGCGCGGGAACGGTCAAAATCGAGCCGGATTCAAAGTGTTTACGAGCAAAGTCAAACAAATGAGCTTTAATTTGTTTGACAAGACGGTAAAATAATTATCAGTATATACTAATGCCGTAGAACACCTGCGGGTTGGAGCCATTAAAGTGCCGCCTAAGACAGTACCTTGTATCAATCATGCCGTTCTTCGTTCCTACAATTAAATACTTTACGCCGACTCGTTTATGAATTATGTCTTATCCCATCCCCGATTCGGAGGCTGCCCACCTGCCATGGCTGGAGAAGAGCCGTTTGCTTGATGCGCCGCGCGATTTCTACTTCGACGAAATAACTCAGTTCGCTACGAAGCTCTTCGTCGTTCCAATCGCAGCGATTTCACTGTTCGACGGGAAACGCCAGTGGTTTAAATCGGTTGTCGGCTTAGATGTATCGGGGGCGGCCCGTGACCTTTCGTTCTTCACGCATGCGGTCGCTCAGGCCGGCGTTCTTGTTGTTCCCGATGCGACTCAGGACGCCCGTTTTGCTGAGAATCCGCTGGTGACCGGCGAAGTCGGCATCCGGTTCTACGCGGACGCTCCGCTGGTCACATCCGACAGCGTTCTTCTCGGCTCGCTTTGCATCATCGACTACTTTCCACGCGACTTATCGGAAGAGAAGCAAAGCCTGCTTAAAATGCTGGCTCACCAAATCTCGACTCGGCTGGAGCTATACAGGCGCATTGCGGATCAAGAACGGCTGGCTGCCGAACGAGCGGTGATGGAGCGGCGGTTGGCGGAATCGAAGCAGAAGTACCGGTCTCTATTCGAGTACAACTCGAATGCGGTGTTTACACTGGATTTGGAGGGCTATTTTATCAGCGCGAACGCCGCCAGCGAAACGTTAGCGGGTTTCGCGGAAGCAGGCGTCATCGGAAAGCACTTCAAAACGCTGGTTTCCGATGTGGAGAAAGCGAGTGCCGGGGAGAAGTTTGTCGAAGTGACGGGAGGAAGAACGGTTACTTTTGAAACCGTTCTCACGCAACGCGGCGGCGCGGAAATTTGCGTCCTTGTCACTGCGAGCCCGTTGGTCGTAGACGGGAAGGTAGTCGGCGCACTTGGAATCGTCAAGGATATCACGGAGCGAGTTCGGCTGCAGGAACAGAGGGCGCGGGAGCTGACGGAGGCAAAAGAGCGGGCTGACCGCGATCCACTGACCGGGCTGCTCAACCACCGGGCGTTTTACAAGCGCTTGCAGGAAGAGACGGACAGGGCGCGGCGGACGGGGACTTCGGTGGCCGTGGCAATGATCGATTTAGATAACTTCAAGTTTTTCAACGAGGTGTACGGGCATGCCACCGGCGACGGAGTTTTGTGCCAGCTGGCACGGCGTTTGAAGGAAGTGTGCCGCTCTTATGATATTGTCTCGCGCTTTGGGGGTGACGAGTTCGCGTTGCTGCTGCCGGAGGTGTCGAGCCGGCTGGAAGAATACGCCGACGTTTATCCAAACCCCGGCAGCGATCCGGCGGCCGCGATCTGCGCACGCCTGCACAAAGACATGATGGGGCTGACATTCCAGCCCAGCGACAGATCTAGCTCCATTCCCCTAACGATATCTATCGGACTGGCGCTGTTTCCGCAGGATGGCGGCGGCGGCGGCGGTGGAGTTGGCGGCGATCGGTTGAATGTGGTGAGAGCGGCGAGCGAGAACTTGCGGCGCGTGAAAAGCGGCATCAGTACGGAGTACAAAGCCGAGAAGGTGCGGGCCATGGCCCGCAGCAAGATAGCGAGCTTCACGATGCTGGAATCGCTAGTGATTGCCGTGGACACGAAAGACCGGTATACGCGCCACCATTCAGAGGACGTTATGACGCACAGCCTCGCGATTGCTCAACGGCTTGGGATGAGCGAGGATGAGCAAGAAGTGATTGCGGTGGCGGCGCTGCTGCATGACGTCGGTAAGATCGGAGTGCCGGATTTTATTTTGCGCAAGCCCGGAGCGCTGACTGGCGATGAGTTCGATGCTATCCGTCAGCATCCGCAGATCGGCGCGGTGATCGTGGCGGCGGTGGCCGGGCTGGAAAGCGCGTTGGATTCGGTGCGCCACCATCATGAGCGCTGGGATGGAGCCGGCTATCCCGACCGGCTGCGCGGCGAGCAGATTCCCCTGCACGCCCGGATTATGGCTGTCGCGGACGCCTATTCCGCATTGACCATGGATCGGCCTTATCGGCAGGGCCGGAGCCACGACGCGGCGCTGGCAGTTCTGAAGGACGGCTCCGGGAGCCAGTGGGACGCGCAGTGTATCGAGGCGTTTTGTGGAGCCTTCGGCAATCGTCGGGGCAACGAAGCAAGCGAGTTGGGGGTCGGTTCTTCCACGCACGTGGCTTAGGATCGAGAAACTTACGCGCCCGACGCGATGTCGGCGTAGGTTTGCGCTTCTTCCCAGGCAATAATGGCCTGCTCCAGGGTGATTTGCACTTCGCCGTGGCGCTTTGCCAGGGTGACGGCGTCGTCGGAGGGGCGGGATAAGGCGGTGACGATTTGGGATAGCTCTTCTTCCAGCATCGCCACTTTGCCTTCGGCGGCGTCGAGGTCGGCCTGGGCGCGGCGGCGCTCCTTGGAGAGCTGGTGGGCGTTCATCGCTCTGAGCTTGTCGAGCGCCGGATTCGATGCGCCGTTTGCATGAGCGCCGTTGCCGTTAAAGTGGGGCGCGGATGTTCCATTGCCGGACGGCTGCTTGCCGTTACCGTTAGTGCTGCCATTGGCGGAGGGTTGTGGCAGGGCGTTTTTTTCGCGGAGGCGGCGGTATTCCTCGTAGGGGGCCTCGAAGACGCGGGCGTGGCCTTCGGCGACTTCGACGGTGCGCTTGGTGACTTGCTCCAGCAGGTAGCGGTCGTGGGAGACGAGGATGAGCGCGCCGTCGTAGCCTTGGAGCATCTGGCCGAGGGCTTCGCGGGATTCTAGGTCTAGGTGGTTAGTGGGCTCGTCGAGGATGAGCAAGTTGGGCTGCATGTAGGTGATTTGGGCGAGGCTAAGCTTGTTTTTCTCGCCGCCGGAGAGGCTGCGGACGGGGCGGAAGACGTCCTCGCCGCTGAACAGGAAGCGGCCGAGATAGGTGCGGGCGGCTTCGGCGGTGAGGCCGCCCATGTCGAGCATGTTTTCGAGCACGCTGCGGTCGAGGTCAAGATCAGCGACGTCCTGGGCGAAGTAGCCGGTAGTGACGTTGTGGCCGAGGCGCACCATGCCGGAGGTGGCGTCCTCGCGGTCCATCAGCACTTTGATGAGCGTGGATTTGCCGGCTCCGTTCGGGCCGACTACCCCTACCCGCTCGCCACGCTCGATGGTGACGGTGAGATTGTCGAACAGGGTTCGGTCTCCGAATTTTTTAGCGAGGCGCTCGGTCATGAGCACTTCGCGTCCGCTGGCTTCGCCGGCGCGGATAGTCATCTTGGCGGATTTTTGCCCGGATAAGGGCGCGTCGGTCATGTTGGCTTTAATGCGCTCGGCCCATTTGAAGCGCGACCAGGCCTGATTTTTCTTTGTGGGGGTATTTTTCCACTTCTCGAAAAATTGGGTGAGGCGCTCCACTTCGGCGACTTCGCGGGCGTGCTGCTCGGCGGCGCGGACTTCGCGCTCCATCTTGGTTTTCAGAAATTGGGTGACGTTGCCGTTGTAAACGGTGAGCTTGCGGTGCTCGATCTCGGCGACGGAAGTGACGACGCGGTCTAGGAACGTGCGGTCGTGGGAGACGACGACGAGCGCGCCGCCCCAGTTGCGGAGAAACGATTCGAGCCATTCGGTGGCGTCGATATCGAGGTGGTTGGTGGGCTCGTCGAGGAGCAATACGTCGGGGGCGGAGAGCAGCAGGCGGGCGATGGCGAGGCGGGTTTTCTCGCCGCCGGAAAGCCGGGCGCAGGATTTTTGCTGGTCGGACTCGCTGAAGCCGAGGCGCTTGAGGACTCCGGGAACGTCGCGGAGCTGGTCGAAGCCGCCCATGATCTCGAAGCGCTCGCGAAGCTGGCCGTACTCTTGCATGGCGGCGTCCTGCTCGTGGGCATGGCCGGAGTGGGCGGCGTCGGACATGAGCGCGGTCAACTCGGCGAGACGCGCTTCCATCTTGCGTACCCAGCCGAAAGCTTCCTCGGCTTCCTCGAGGACGGTGCGCTCGGAATTGACGACGTCTTCCTGCCGCAGGTAGCCGGGGCGCACGCCTTTGGCGAACTTGGCGGTGCCCTTGTCGGCTTCCACGACTCCGGTGAGGATGCGCAGCAGGGTGGTTTTGCCGGTGCCGTTGCGTCCAACGAGGCCCAGCTTCTGCCCCCACCCCAGCGTGAAGCTGACTCGCTCGAACAGGGTATCGGTGCCGTAGGTTTTTTCTAGATTCTCCGCCATCAGGACTGTCATGGATACAGTTTACCTGGGGCGCCCCATCCGGCCTCTCGGCCACCTTCCCTGAAAGGGAAAGAAAGTTTTAAAGCTTGTTGTTGGTCAAGCGTTAAGCAGGAACATTGCTGGAGAGAGTTCCTTCCCTACAAAGGGTTTAGGAAAAGTCCTGATGACAGGGTAGTTCTGGTTCCCCTCCATTTCTATGGATGGATTAGGGAAGGTCGGGAGCGCTTCACAGCAGCTTCATTGATCTTGTCAGTCAGGAGTCCAGACCTCCCCCAGCCCCTCCATAGAAATGGAGGGGAGTTTAGATGACTTTTGCTAAACCCTCTGTAGAGGGGTGGCGAGAGGCAGGATAGGGTCACGCAGCGAGTGTTTGTTCCGGAGTCGTCACGTCTAAATCGACGTCGAAGGTTTTCTTGAACGGCTCTTGCTGCGCCAGAGCGGCCCAGATTTCGAGGGCGGGGTCGGCGTTGGGCTTGAATTGCATGGCCATGATGACAGGGCCGCTTTTTTTGGGGCGGGTGAGGGTGACGCCGGTGACCAGGCCGAGGTGGCTGCGGTCGAGGGCTTCGGCGACTCGGACCAGGCACGAGAGGACGCGCACCATCTCCTGCTCGTATGGCGGGAGCGCGGCGTAGGCGGCGTTTTTTTGCTTGGGGAGGCCTTTGCGGTGGTAAAGGGCGATGAGAGCGATCACTTCGGTTTCGGTGTCGTTGAAGCCGAGCATCTCGGAATTGCGGATGAGATAGTAGGAGTGCTGATGGTGGCCCGTGTGGGAGACGAAAAAGCCGCTGTCATGGAGCAGAGCGCCGTAGGCGAGCATCTCGCGGGCATCAGGGCCGAGATTGTGCAGGCCGAGATCGCGAGTTTGGTCGAACATCGACTGAGCCAGCGCGATGACGTGGCGGGCGTGGTCTTCGTCGATTTGGGTGCGGCGGGCCAGACGACCGGTGCTGCGCTCGCGGACGGACAGCTCGCGAGTCGCCGGTTGGTCGGCGGTGGACATGTCGGTGCCGCGCGACGCGGCTTCGCGGAGCAGGTAATCGACGACAATTCCTTCGCGCAGGCCGCGCTCGCTGATGAAAATGGACTTTGCGCCGACTGTTTCCATGACGGTCTGGACGATGGCCGCGCCGGCGATGATGATGTCGGCGCGCTCCGGGGCGAGGCCGGGCACTTTTTTGCGCTGGTCGAGAGGTAGCTTGTTGAGAATCTGCGCGATCTCCTGGACTTCCGAAAGGTGCAGCTCGTAGTCGCGCATCGTGGACGGCGTCGGGGTGGGATTAACCAGGGCGGCGGCTCTGCGGCGTGCGGCGATTTCCGCCAGCGCCATGACCGTGCCCGACGAGCCAATCATGCGGGTGAAGCCCTCGCGCTTGATGGCGCGGGAGGCAGGCTCGACGGTGCTGCGGACGGTTTTTTGGAGCAGCTGCCATTGCTCGGCCGTGATGGGTTTGGTTTGGTTTGGGATCACTTCGCCGGTAAGGCGGATCGCGCCCATTTTCAGGCTGTCCAGGAAGGCGTAGCGCTGCTTGTCGCCGACGATCAGCTCGGTGCTGCCGCCGCCGATATCCATCAGCAGGGCGCGTTCGGATTCGGGCAGATCGAGGCCGCTCATCACGCCTAAATAGATCAGGCGGGCTTCCTCGTGGCCGGAGATCACGCGAATTTCCACAAAGCCTCCAGAGGCTTTGCGGACTTGCTCGACGAGTTCGTCCTGGTTGGCGGCCTCGCGGGCGGCGGAAGTGGCTAGGGCAATGACTTCGGTCGCGCCGAAGCCTTTGGCGATGTCGCCAAAGCGGGCGCAGACGCGAGTGCAGCGGTCGAGGGCTTCCTGGGTGAGGCGCTTACGGCCGCCGACAAATTCGCCTTCGCCGAGGCGAACGTACTCCTTGCTCTGGTCGAGCGTGGTCCAGCTGCCGTCGGGATGGATTTCCACCACGACGACTCGGACGGAGTGGGTGCCGATGTCGATTGCCGCGAGTACGTTCATAGATGCGCTGCCTTCTATCTTAAATTATTGCGTGTTAAAGCGCATTTGTACCCGCAATGACAACCGGAAGCGTTTGGGGATGTTAGTCCAAAGCGTCCAAATAGACGTAAGCAATTTGGGTACTTGGGTCGTACGAAATGTAAGCAGTACCTTCATGGAACGTCGGGTCGTGCAAAGTTGAGGATTCCAGGAACAAGGTCGGATGACCGGCCAGAGGAGTCCACCAAGGCATGTCTGACCGAGTACCTAAACCGCTACCAATCCCTCGTATGTAGCCAGTTCGTGACGTGAGATGACCGCCCCCGCCAGTAAGCGAAAGCAAGTCGGGCTGCCTAATTTGAACACGCAAATAGATAGTTTCGGCGTCGCGATTATCTAAGTCGTCGTCGGTCTGCAATACGGTTGCACCTTTCGGCGGCGGCTGTCCGAAAACTGTTCTGAAGGCATTAGCGGCAGAAATTGAGTTCCCGCTGCATCCCGCTAAGAATGATGCTGAAAATAGAAGGATGATAATGCTAGCAGCTTTCATTCGCCGGATTTCACACTTTCCTGATACCAGAAGCGTTAGAGGAATTAAGTTGCTTTTGCCTTTTTTTGTAGCTCGTAAAGCTTGGTGAGGGCTTCGATGGGGCTGAGGGTTTCCAGCTCCAGGGCGGCGAGATCGTCGAGGACGGGGTGGCGCTCGGTTTCGAAGAGGGTGAGCTGGACGCGTTTGGTTTTTGCGGCGGCGATCACGGCGGCTTCGTTGTCTCGGGTTTGATTGCTGCCCGATTTGTGGCCGGCTTCGAGGCCTTTGAGGATGTCGGCGGCGCGGGTGAGAGCGGAGTCGGGAAGGCCAGCGAGGCGGGCGACCTGGATGCCGTAGCTTTTGTCGGTGCCGCCGGGCATGATTTTGCGGAGCCAGACGATGTGCTGGCCCTGCTCTTTCACGGCGACGCGGTAGTTTTTCGCGCCGGGGAGCGTTTTTTCGAGTTCGTTGAGCTGGTGGTAGTGGGTGGCGAAAAGCGTTTTCGCGCCGATGGCGTGCAGGTATTCGGCGATGGCCCAGGCGAGGGCAAGGCCGTCATAGGTGCTGGTGCCGCGGCCGACTTCATCGAGAATGACCAGGCTGCGGTCGGTGGCGTTGTTGAGGATGTTGGCGGTTTCGCTC
>CAXSEA010000071.1:0-14444 GCA_964235675.1 uncultured Armatimonadales bacterium
CTCGATGGCGAAGCTGGCCCGGCTGAACGAGGCGGTCGGCATGATGGAGCGGGCGTCGCGTGAGCTGCAGGAGCGCGTGATGGGCATTCGTATGCTCCCGATCAAGCACGCGTTCGGGCGGTTTCCGCGCCTCACCCGCGATCTGGCCGCGACGGTCGGCAAGAAGATCGACCTGAAAATGTCCGGCGAGGAGACCGAGCTGGACAAGGGCGTGATCGAGGCGATTGCCGATCCGCTGACTCATCTTGTCCGCAATTCCATCGACCACGGCCTGGAAACGCCCGACGAGCGCCGCGCCGCCGGGAAACCGGAAGTCGGCCTTGTGTCGCTGAACGCGTTCCACGAAGGTGGCAGCATCGTGATCGAAGTCTGCGACGACGGCAAGGGCCTCAGCCGCGAGCGCATCCTGAAAAAAGCGATTGAGCGCGGCTGGATTACGGAATCCGATACGCCGTCCGACGAAACCGTCAACAACTTCATCTTCCAGCCGGGCTTCTCCACTGCGGCGCAGGTCACCGACTTGTCCGGGCGCGGCGTCGGGATGGATATCGTGAAGAAATCCGTGCAGGCGCTGGGCGGCTCCATCACGCTGACATCCACGCCTGGGGAGGGGACGCGGTTCCGTATCCGCCTGCCGCTGACCATGGCCATTTTGGAAGGCTTGTCGATGGCGGTCGGCGACGAGACCTATATCATCCCGCTGACCAGCATCGTGGAAAGCATCCAGCCGAAAGCATCGGACGTGCGGCGGATTGTCGGGCGGCAGGAAGTGGTGACGGTGCGCGAAAGCGTCCTACCGATTCTGCGGCTCTACGAAATGTTCCAAACCCCGCCGCGCGTCACCGACCCCGCGCAGGGCCTACTGGTCATCGTCGAAAACGACGGCCGCAAAGCCGCGATTCTCGTGGACGAGCTGATCGGCCAAAGCCAGGTCGTCATCAAGAGCTTGGAAGCCAATTACCGGAAGGTAACCGGCATCGCCGGGGCGACTATCCTTGGTAACGGCCGCGTCGCACTGATTCTCGATATTCCCGGCTTGCTGCGGGAAAGTGGGCAAGACTCCGCTTTTTCCCTGGCGGCTTGACACTGACTAAAGGAGTACAAATTATGCCAAGCCAAGAGCTTGAAACGGCAATCGGGGGTGAGCCCTCCGGCGACGCCAGCCAGTACCTGACCTTTACGCTCGCCGAGGGCGAGTACGGCGTGGATATTCTGGCCGTCCAGGAAATTAAAGGCTATGTACCGACGACGCGCATTCCGAACTCGCCGCCGGAAATCATGGGCGTGCTGAACCTGCGCGGCACCATCGTCCCGATTGTGGATTTGCGCCGCAAATTCAACCTGGAAAAGGTGGAGTACACGCCGTTCACCGCGATTGTAGTGGTCGTCGTCCGTGGCCGGGTCATGGGGATGATCGTCGATAGCGTCTCGGAAGTAGTCAACATCCCCGCCGCCCAAATCCAGCCGCCGCCCGACTTCGGCAGCGCGCGCATCAATTTTATTCGCGGCATGGCCAAGCGCGACGAGACTCTGATTACCCTGCTCGATATCGAATCCGTCCTTCTCGGCGATTCTGCGCCGCTAGCGGCAGCCGCTTAACCTCAACTAATTACCAAGGAAACTAACCTCATGCCTGCATCCGCTAACCGTTCTACATCGCCATCCTCGAAAGCCGCTCCCAGCGCCGAGCTTGCCGTCGTGGAGTCGCCGAAGCCTGCCCGCTCCCGCGCCAAGCAGCCCGCCGCCACCGCTACTTCGCGCCCGACATTATCCGTGGTCGGTCCCAAAGCCGCGTCCAAGCCTAATTTGACCGAATGGGCCGCCGACGCGCTGGAGGATTCGCGCTCAAACACGTTCCTATGCGACGCCGACTTCAATATTCTGTACGCCAACAAAAAATCGTACGATATTTTGGCGTTCATGGAGCCGAACCTGCGCGCCCACAGCGACACCTGGAAAGGCTTTGCCGCCTCCGACGTTGTCGGAATGAACCTCAGCTTTTTGTTCGCCGACGAGCCGATGGAGTACCGCCGCGCGTCCGACCCGCGCAACTTGCCGTACCAGAGCCGGATTAAGACCGGCCCGTGCGTCTGCGATATCCAGATTACCGGATTGCGCGACAAGACCGGGCAGCTCAATGGCTACTCGGTGGATTGGGAGCGCATCACCGACAAGCTGGCGCAGGAGCGGCGCGTGAATCAGCTGATGACCGCCCTAGAGCAGTCCACCGCCAACACCTTCCTCTGCGATTTAAACTGGAACGTGCTCTACGCCAACAAGAAATCCTACGACATTATGGCGTTCATGGAGCCGAACCTGCACGCCCACAGCGAGGCGTGGCGCTCGTTTCGGGCCAAGGATGTTATCGGCAAATCGCTGGATTGGCTCTTCACCGATGAGCCCGAGCAGTTCCGTAAAGCCTCCGACCCGCGCAACCATCCGTATCAGTGCATTATCCGGACCGGTCCCTGCGTCTGTGACGTTACCATCACGAGCACCAAGGACGAAACGGGCAATGTCACCGGCTACGCCGTCTACTGGGAGCGCATCACCGACAAGGTAAAGATGGAAGCCCAGGTAAACGCGCAGCTCGAAGAGGGCAAATATCTTGCCGCCAAAATCGAAGAGATCAAGTCGAACGTGCTGGCTATCGCCGACGGCAACTTCACGCAGACTATCCCGGTAGACCGTGAAGACGCTGTCGGAACTCTCGCGACATCGCTCAACGAGATGGTAGCCAACTTGTCGCAGATGGTGGCGCAGGTGCAGGTTTCCGCCGATAAGATCGCGCAGGGCACCGCCGACGTCGCCGCCGGCAACGACGACCTGTCGCAGCGCGTCGAGGAGCAGGCCTCCAGCCTCGAAGAGACCGCCTCCAGCATGGAGGAGATGACTTCCACCGTGAAGCAAAACGCCGACAACGCCCGCCAGGCCAACCAGTTGGCCGCGCAGGCCCGCGAAGTCGCCGAAAAAGGCGGCGGCGTGGTCAGCCGCGCCGTCTCGTCGATGGCGGAGATCAACACGGCCTCCAAGCGTATCGCCGACATTATCTCCGTAATCGACGAGATCGCCTTCCAAACCAACCTGCTGGCATTGAACGCCGCCGTGGAAGCGGCGCGCGTCGGCGAGCAGGGGCGCGGCTTCGCGGTAGTCGCTACCGAAGTCCGCAGCCTGGCCGGACGCAGCGCCACTGCCGCCAAGGAGATCAAAGCCCTGGTGCAGGACAGCGTCCAGAAGGTGCAGGAAGGCAGCACGCTCGTAAACCAGAGCGGTCAGCAGTTGGAAGAGATTGTCGGCTCGGTAAAGAAAGTGGCCGACATCATCTCCGAGATTTCAGCAGCCTCGCAGGAGCAGGCGGCGGGAATTGACCAGGTCAACAAAGCCGTCATGCAAATGGATCAGATCACCCAGCAGAACGCGGCAATCGTGGAGGAAGCGGCGGCGGCCAGCCAGGCGATGGATGCCCAGGCGCGGGGCTTGCAAACCGTGGTCGGCCAGTTCAGCATCGAGGACCGCTACGTCACCGAAGCGCAGCAGAAGGCCGAAAGCAAATCGGGCGTATCGCCTCGAAAAGCTGCTCCCGCGCCCGCTCCGAGCCGCAGCGCCCGGATGTCCGCGCCGGTGCGCAGCGCCCGGTTTGCGGCATCGTCCGTAGCTGACGACGACGGCTTCGAGGAGTTCTAAACTCCCCAGCCGTGCGTCACACAGGGCTTCTCTGCACTCCCCTCCATTTCCATGGAGGGATTGGGGGAGGTCTGGAGCGCCGGAGTACAGCGTCTATTCAGACCTTAAGCAAGCATTCCCGACCTCCCCCAATCCCTCCATGGAAATGGAGGGGAGTCGGAGCGAGATATACACCTTCTTAGGCACACAAAAGCGCTCGACTTGGCCTAATGGCGAGCTATTTTGCTGCCGAATTAAACGTCAGCCGGCCGAATCCGGTTGGCTGTCAGAGCATATTGTCTATGGACGCCGTCATTCTCCCGGATTCCGAGTTCCGCAAATTTCGTGAGCTGATCTACTCGCTCACCGGCATCGCGATGAGCGAGGAAAAGCACAGCCTGGTGCAGTCCCGCTTGCAGCGGCGGTTGCGCTACCACGGCCTGACCAGCTTCGGCGACTACTACGCGATGGTCGGCGGAGCCGGCGCGGATGGTGAGGAGATCGGCGAGTTTATCAACTGCGTCACGACCAACACCACCAGCTTTTTCCGCGAACCGCACCACTTCGATTTTGTCGCTAAGAAAGTGATTCCCGAGCTGGCCGACCGCGTTCGACGCGGCGAGGCCAAGCCGAAACTGCGCATCTGGCACGCCGGGTGCTCCAGTGGCGAAGAGCCATACACGCTTTCCATCACGCTGAACAAGGCGCTCAGCGGACGCGGGGAGTGGGATGTGCGCCAGCTTTGCTCGGATATCGATACCGACGTCCTCGCCCGCGCCGAGTCCGGCATCTATCCCGAAGACCGGGTGAAAGGCATCCCCACCGACGTTTTACGCAGCAGCTTCCTGCGCGGCAAAGGGGAGCAGGACAGTCTTTACCGGGTAAAGGCGCATCTGCGCGAGCCGCTGACTTTTCGGCAAATCAATCTGCTCGACGACCACTGGCCGCTTCAGGCCGGCACCAAGTTCGACATGATCTGGTGCCGCAATGTCGTCATCTACTTCGATAAGCCGACCCAGAAAAAGCTGTTCGCCCGCTACCAAGAGCGGTTGAAGCCGGGCGGCTATCTCTTTATCGGCCACTCGGAATCGCTGCTGGGCGTCTCGGACGCGTTCGAGTCTTTGGGGCAGACGATCTACCGATTGCCGGAAACGGGTTCTCGAAGCGAAAGGCTGGCCGCATGAGGCACAAGCGCGAGGAGGAATTCGGCGACCGGCACCGGCACAGCATCCATATCGGAGGTATCTGCGCCAGCAAGCAGCCGTCGGTGGTGCGGACGGTGCTCGGCTCGTGCATCGCGGTCTGCCTGCGCGACCCGCAGCTGAAAGTCGGCGGGATGAACCACTTCATGCTGCCGTCGACGTCCTCGGGCGAAGCGGTCAGCGCGCGGTACGGCGTGCACGCGATGGAGCTGCTGATTAACGAGTGCATGAAGTATGGGGCGGATAGACGGCGGCTGGAGGCAAAAGTGTTCGGGGGCGGGCATGTGCTGAAAATGCGCGAGTCCGATGACAACGTCCCGCAGAAAAATATCCGGTTTGCGCTGCATTTTCTGGAAACGGAGCAGATTCCCATCGTCGCGCGCGATCTGGGCGGCTACCAGCCGCGCGAGGTGATCTTTTTCACCGACACCGGGCGCACCCTGCTCAAGCGGATGACCCGCACCGGGCCAAGCGAAAACGAAGTGTTGAGCGCCGTCTGCCGCGCCGAGCGCTCCACGCTCAGCCCCGCCGCCGCGCCTTCCGCCGACGACGACAGCAATATCACACTCTTTTAGGAACTGCCATGCCAACAAAAACGCGCGTCTTGATCGTGGACGACAGCGCGGCCATGCGCCAGCTGCTGACCCATATCTTAGAATCGGATCCGAGTATCGAAGTGGTCGGCACCGCTCCCGACCCTTATGTCGCCCGCGACAAAATCAAGCAGCTCAATCCCGACGTACTGACTCTTGACGTCGAAATGCCGCGCATGGACGGGCTGACCTTTTTGGAAAAGCTGATGCGCGGCCATCCCATGCCGGTGGTGATGGTCTCGTCGCTGACGCAGGCGGGATGCGACGTCACTTTGCAGGCTTTAGAGATCGGAGCCGTCGATTTTTTTTCCAAGCCGACTATCGACACTCTGGGCGGCGTGCAGGGCGGCGCGGAGTTAATTATCGAAAAGGTAAAAGCCGCTGCCCGCGCGCGGGTGCGCGTGTCTGCGCCTCGCCCCGCCGCGCCTCGTTCGGCGCATCCGCCGGTGTCCAAGCCATCGAGCGCCGCTTCTTACCGCCTAACGCATCAAGTGATCGCCATCGGCGGCTCGACCGGCGGGACGGAAGCATTGCGCGAGGTGCTGATGACGCTGCCGCCCGACTCGCCGGGGATTGTCATGGTGCTCCATATGCCTCCCGGCTTCACCCGCACCTATGCCGAGCGTCTGAATAGCCTTTGCGCCGTGCGCGTGAAGGAAGCGTGCGACGGCGACCGGGTGCTGCCCGGCCATGCTCTGCTCGCGCCGGGCAACTTCCACATGGCTCTGCGCCGTTCGGGAGCGGAGTATTCGGTGTCGGTAACATCGGGGCCGCCGGTTAATCTGCACCGGCCCGCCGTGGACGTTCTGTTCGACTCGTGCGCCGAGCACGCCGGCAGAAACGTCGCCGGCGCGATTTTGACCGGAATGGGAGCCGATGGAGCCAGGGGCCTGAAGCATATGCGCGACGCCGGAGCGCGCACGATTGCGCAGGACGAGGCCTCTTGCGTGGTGTTTGGCATGCCGAAGGAGGCTATCGCTCTAGGTGGAGCGGAGATGGTTCTGCCGCTGAACAAAATCGGGCCTGAGCTGATCGGCCTGGCGCAGAGCCCATCCGGCCTTTCAGGCCACCTTCCCTGTCGGGAAGGAAGTATAAGATAGCGCTGTCTGTTAAGGCGGCTGAAAATAGGGCCGTAGACTTTTCCTTCCCGACAGGGAAGGTGGCCTGAAAGGCCGGATGGGCTCTGCGCCGCCACTCTTGTCTTTGCCCCAAAACCCGATGATAACCGCCGACCACACCAAAGAAGAAGCGCGCCGCGCCGCGTTGTCCCGCTACCAGATTCTGGACACCCTCCCGGAGGTGGAATACGACGCGATTACTCGTCTCGCCGCCCAGATCTGCGGCGCGCGACAGGCGACCATCGGCTTGTTCGATACCGACCGCCTGTGGTTCAAATCGTGCCACGGCTTGAACGTCTGCGAGGTTCCCCGCGAGACGTCCATCTGCGCGTCGCTCGCGCCGTATGAAGTGCTGGTCGTGCCCGACCTTTCACTCGATGAGCGGTTTTGCGATTACGCGCTTGTGGTGGGCGCTCCCCATCTGCGCTTTTACGCCGGGACTATGCTGATGTCACCCGAGGGTTACTGCCTTGGCTCTCTTTGCGTGCTGGATGCCGCGCCCCGGCAACTTACCACCGACCAATGCGAGGCTCTTCGCTCCCTCGGGCAGTTGGTCGTGACCCAGCTGGAGTTGCGGTTGAGCGCGCGGCGGCAAAGCGAAGCGATTGCCGAGCAGCGCAAAGCGGAAGAGGAGTCCAAGCGCGGCATGGCCCATATCGACGACGTGCTGGGCGCGATCTCGTCGATTCTAATTGCCGTCAACGAGCTTGGAACAGTGACCGACTGGAATCAGGCCGCCGAGCGCACTTTCGGCATTACCGCCGAGCAGGCGTTAGGCCGGTCCTTGACTTCCAGCCCAGTGTCATGGGATTGGGAGCGGGTCGGCGCTGCTATCGCGCAATGCTTAAGTGAACGCCGCAGCGTTCTACTCGACGACGTCGCCTATACCGCTCCGGACGGCGAGAAGCGTCTGCTTGGCCTGCGGATCAATACGATCGCGACCCGGCAAGGCCAATGCGGCTTTCTGCTGCAGGCCGCCGATATCACCGAGCGGCGGCAGAGCGAGCGTGAGCGCCAGGAGATCTCCAGCCGTAACAGTCTCCTGCTGGAATGCGCCGGCGAAGGCATCTACGGGCTGGACGCCGAAGGCTCCTGCATCTTTATCAACCCAGCCGCCGCCGCACTGCTGGGATATCCGTCCGAAGAAGCGATGGGCCGGCCGCTGCACAAGCTCATCTGCCCTTCCGCCACGTTCCAGTCGCGGACGCTTGGCGGCGGCGAAGTCTGCCGGAGCGAGCGCGAGCTTTTCCGACGCAAAGACGGCGCCGAATTTCCTGTCTCCTACTCCTGCTCGCCGATCCTCGACCACGGCGCGATTCGGGGGTGCGTGGTGCATTTTCAGGATATCACCGACAAAATCGCCGTCGAGAAAGAGTTGAGAGAAAGCCGTGAGCGCTATGAGTTCGCGCTGGCCGGCTCGCAAAGCGGCTTTTGGGAAGTGGATCTACGTTCGTATAAGCCGCTCATTTCGCCCGGCTACAAGAGGATGCTGGGCTATGCGGAAGACGAAATCACCGACGAGGAGATCTGGCCGGGTTCCGTTCATCCCGACGATATCGCGTCCGTCTTGTCCGCACGACGCGCCTACTTGGAACGCTCGATACCGTCGTTCAAGGCGGAATTCCGGCTGCTGCACCGGGACGGCTCATACCGCTGGGTCGAAAGCAACGCCACGGCGCTCTGGGACGAGAATGGAATCCCCGTACGCTTTGCCGGCTCGATGATCGACATCACACAAAACAAGCAGTTTCAAATAGGCTTGCAGCGCAGCTTTTCAATCCTGAAGGCGCAGCAGGACGGCATGCTGGACGCTGTCCTCATCATCAGCGAGGACCGCAAAATCGTCAGCTATAACCAGCGCTTTTGCAGCTACTTTAAACTTGACATCCAGGCAGTGCGCGATCTGGAAAGCTTCGGCACCCTCAAGCATGTGGCGTCGATGATGGGCGACGCTCAAGCGTTCGTAGCCCGTTGCGAGTATCTCTACGCTCACCCCGATGAAAGCAGCTACGACGAGCTGGCTCTTTTAGACGGTCGCGTCATGGAACGCTCGTCGCATCCCATCGTCGCCGACGATGGGGCCTACTATGGCCGCGTCTGGTACTTCCGCGACATCACAGAGCGGCGTAGCGCCGAGTTCGCGCTGAGACAGCGCACCGAGCTCCTCAGCAACATTCTCGCGACGACTCCCGACCTTGTCTTCTGGAAAGACGTCAACTCGGTTTATCAAGGCTGCAACGCCAACTTCACGCAGGCCTTTGGATTCAGTTCTTCGGAGGACGTCGTCGGATTGACGGACTGGGACATTCCTTATATACAGCGCCACGCCGCGATCTACATTGCGCATGATCGAGAGGTGATCGAGACCGGGCAGCCGATCATCAATCTCGAGGAGACCGTCACCCACGAGGAAGCCGGCGCTCTGACGTTTCTCACGAACAAGATTCCGCTGCGCGATAAAGCCGGAAAAATCATCGGAATTCTGGTGGTCTGCCACGATATCACCGAGCGCTTGAAAGTGGAGGAGGCGCTCAGGGAAAGCAATCAGCGCCTGGGAGCACTAATCGCCTCGTCGCCGCTCGCCATCTATACCGTGGACCGCGACGGCATTATTCAAAGCTGGAACGCCGCCGCCGCGCAGCTTTACGGCTGGACTGAGCTGGAAATGGTGGGGCGTTCGTTCTCCACGATCCATGTCGCGGGCGGCGAAAAAGTCTCTATTTTCCGCATGGTTCTCGACAGCGCGAAGTATTTTACGGACGTGGAAGAAGTGCGCCTCCGGCGTGACGGCACTCTGGTGGACGTCAGCGTTTCAGCCGCGCCGCTGCGGGACGCGGACGGAGCCGTGACCGGGGTGATCGCCATGGCCGCCGATATCAGCTCGCGCAAGCTTGAGCAGGCGATAATCGCGCGCAATGCCGGCGAGCTGGCGAAAGCCGCCGACGAGCTGGAGCGCCGCAACTGGGAGCTGGCGGAAGCGCGCGACGCCGCTCTGGCGGCGGCGCGCCTGAAATCCGAGTTCCTGGCGAACACGAGCCATGAGATTAGAACGCCCATGAACGGCGTGCTCGGTATGCTCACGCTGCTGGAGGGAACGCCGCTGGGGCTCGACCAGGAGAACTTCGTCCGCACGATCCGCGTCAGCGCCGATTCCCTGCTCACGATCATCGAAGATATTCTAGACTTCAGCAAAATCGAGGCCGGAAAAATGACGGTCGAGCAAGCCCCGTTCCAGCTGCATCAAGTCATCGAGGATGTGGCCGACCTCCTCGCGCAAAAAGCCGGTGAGAAGAACCTGCGTCTGATCTGCGACATTCCTCCACTCGTCGAGATTGCTCCGGCAATCTCGCTGCTGGGAGACGCAGGCCGCTTGCGGCAGGTTTTGGTGAACCTGGTGGGAAACGCGCTCAAATTTACTCCGGACGGCGGACAAGTCATGATTCGCGCTGAGTTGCTGCATCAGGATACGGCATGCGCGTGTTGGCGGATCGAAGTGATCGACACTGGTATCGGTATCCCGCTCGACCGGCAGAAGCTGATCTTCGAAAGCTTCACCCAATCCGACGGAAGCACTACCCGAAAATACGGCGGCACCGGCCTGGGACTGACCATCTCGCGCCAGCTGGTGGAGCTGATGGGCGGCTGCCTCGCCGTCACCAGCGAGCCGGGGCAGGGCAGCGTCTTTTCCCTGGAACTGACACTGGAAAAAGCGCCGTTCGCCTGCCTGCCGCAGCTTCACCCCAACGCCGCGGTTCAGCGCGCCCTCGTGCTCATCGGCTGCCAAACCCAGCGTGAGACACTCTGCCGGTGGCTAAAAGCATGGGGTATCGAGCCGGTCGATGCCGACGCAAAAGGCCACGCGCCGGGTGATGCCCCCGTCGATGTGGTAATTGTCGACGCCGATCTGTACGACATGACGCTCCCCCAGCAGCCCCGCCTGGCTATGCCCGGAAAAGCGCCGGCAACTTGCATTCTGCTGGATCGTTTCGGCTCGACTTTCACGCCGTCGACTCCGACGGATGCCTGCGTCTACGCGCCGGTGCGCCAGTTGAAATTAGCGGAAGCGATCGATGCTGTCCTCGCTCCCCAAAATGCGGTTTCGCAACCGGTAGTGGATGAGCGGCAGGCCGGCGACGCTCCTATGGAGCGCGGCAAGCGAGTTCTGATTGCCGAAGACAATCCCGTGAACCAAATGGTTCTCGCCGGCATGCTGGGAAAACTAGGCGTTCGCCGCGAGGATGTGACGACCGTTGAATCGGGCGTGGACGCTGTCCAGCGCGCTACCAGCGAGGCATTCGCCATGATTTTTATGGATGTGCTCATGCCGGGCATGGACGGCCTTGCCGCCTCGCGTTCTATTCGCGCCTACGAAAGCGCCTCCGGCACGAGCGTCCGAACGCCGATCGTCGCCCTGACCGGGCTTGCGCATGCGTTCAACCGCGAGAGTTGCCTTAGCTCTGGTATGGACGATTACATTAGTAAGCCCATTCACATGCTGGATTTAACTAAAGTTTTTACGCGTTTCTTCCCACAATCAAATTATGAAATCCTGAAATCCGAGCCGCATGCCGCAAGCGATTCGGACGCTCTCGACCGCAACCAGTTGGAAGCCGCAAGCGGCGGCGATCCGGAGATGGCGAAGCGCCTGATCGAGGAATTTTGCCGTAGCGGCGAGAAGATGCTGATGCGTTGCGGCTTGATGCTGGAGCTAGGCGACGCGACCGGTCTGGAGCACTGGGCGCACACGCTGAAGGGCAGCAGCTGGACGGTCGGCGCAACAGTCTTAGGCAACACTATGCAGCAGCTGGAAGCGCTTGGCAAATCCGGCAGTCTATCCAACGCGGAAGCATTGATGGCTTGCGCCGAGGAAGAATGGACGCGGCTTAAAGCGGCTTTCCAAACTCTATGAATTTTCGCACGCTCAGTGCGCACGGCGGTCAAATACGCAATTTTAGCAATTAGCGTTATGAAAGGCTGGTCGATGAATATATTAGCTGCGGAAGACGATCCCGTCTCCGCCATGTCGATTCAAGCGCTCCTGCAACGGCTTGGCCATACGGTCGCGATGGCGTCGAACGGTGCCGAAGCCTGGCGGCAGTGGCAAAATGGGATGACCCCAATCGTCATCTTAGACTGGATGATGCCGGAAATGGACGGCCTCGAAGTGTGCCGCCGCATCCGTGCCAGCAATCCCAAAGAATACACCTGCATCATCATGCTGACCGCCAAGCGCGAGAAGGAAGACCGCATCGCCGCGCTGAAAGCCGGGGTCGACGTATTCTTGTCTAAGCCGCTTAATAAAGACGAGCTAATCGCGCGTCTTCAAGTGGCCGAGCGGATTCTGAGCATGGAGCATGGCTCCGAGCACGGCGACGGCTATGGAGTAACACGGCAAGCGGCTTAAGTCACGGATGCGGCGCTTGATCGTAACAGCGGCTGGGCCTTTGCAGGCCCAGCCGCTCAGGCGTCTTTGTAGGGGCGATTTTTTTATCTCCCGGACCCTTCCGCAACCTACGCAGGAGGCGTCGACTTTCCGAAGATTGATTCAGCGCCGCAAATCCGCATTTCTACCGTAGCTGCCGCGGGTGCGTTCGGTTTAACCGTTCGCGAGAACACTTGTCAGGATCACACACTCAATGTCAAAAACAATCATGATCACGGACGATACGCTTTTCATGCGCGTCACCCTGAGAAACCTGTTGAACGCCAACGGCTACACCTCGATCATCGAATCGTCCAACGGTCAGGAGGCAGTCGACAACTACGCCGCGCACAAACCCGATCTTGTGTTCATGGACATCACCATGCCGGTCCTCGACGGCATCAGCGCCACCAAAGCCATCACGTCCAGCAACCCCGGCGCGAAAGTGGTGATGCTCACCGCCATGGGCCAGAAGAACATGGTCATGGAGGCGATTCAGGCCGGAGCCAAAGACTTCATCGTCAAGCCCTTTAAGCCGGAGGGCATTCTCAAGGTCATCGCGAAGCACCTTGGCTAAGTCATCGGCTGACTAGGAGTTTTCGGCGAAGCTTATGAAGACAGAGTACATCAATCCATTTATCAAAGGCGCGTTTTCCGTGATGGATACGGTGCTAGGCGCGAAGCCGTCGAAGGGTGAGCTGTTCATGCAGCCGACCACCTTTAACAGCCAGCAGTGCAACATCGCGCTTGGCATCACCGGGCAGGTGCAGGGCAATGTCACCTTCGGTATGTCGCTGGAGACCGCCGACAAGATCGCCGGCGCCATGCTCGGGCAAAAGATTGTGGAATTCGACGCTCTCGCGGCCAGCGCTTTGGGCGAGCTCGGCAACATGATCTGCGGCAACGCCGCGCAGCAGCTTCATGAAGCGGGCTGGATCTGCGATATAACGCCGCCGACGATCATGCGCGGCAACAACGTGCAGATGGCGATGCTGACCATCCCCGCCGTGGTCGTGCCGCTGAAAGCGGAGCAAGGCGAGATATTTGTCTCTATCGCGCTGCAGGGCCGCAAATAGATCAAGCTTTTTAATGATGCGGCATTCCCCGCGTTTCCTACGCGACTCGCTTTCATAAGCCGTAAGCGTCGCTCCCCGGTAAAAATTATGACTTGGTTTTATAACTTGAAGACGGGCCGCAAGCTTGCCGTTGGTTTTGGATTGTGCTTCGCGCTCATGATCGTCAACAGCGTATTTGTCGTGGAGCGTATGTCGGAGATGAACGCCGCGAGCGATTCCGTCATTACGCACGCCGTGAGCAGCCTTGGCGCGCTCGGCAGCATGATCGCCGGAACACGCCGATACCGCACGACCGAATTCCAGTCTCTGGCGGTCGCCACTCCGGCCCAGCACACCCGCTTTGCAAGCGATATGAGCGACGCAGAGTCGTCTGCCGACGGGGCGATAACCGACTACGCCAAGTTCGCGAGCAGCCAGGCCGATCAAAGAAACCTCGAAGCCGCGCAGCAGCAGTGGCATCTGGTTTTGGCGGAAGGCAGCCAAGTGGCCGTGTTGAGCGGAAAACGCGACAAAGCCGCTTGCTTGGCGCTCCTGATGGGCAAGTCCCGGTTGGATTTCATCGCGCTGGGTGACCAGCAGGCAAAGATGCTCGCACTCAGCACCAGCGAAATGACGCAATCCCAGGTCGATGCGCGAGAGCTTTACCGAGGCGCGGTTTCGACTGTGCTCCTGCTCACCACGCTGGCGATCACGCTCGGCGGCCTGTTCGCGTTCTTTGTAACCCGCTATATTGTCTCGACGCTCAATCAGTTCTCCAACCGCCTGAAAAGCCTGGGCGGGATTTGCATTACAAATCTTCTCGGCGCGGTGCAAGCTTTGGAGCAAGGCGACCTAAGCGCTTCCATCACCACCGGTACGGAGCCGCTGCCCGTGGTGTCGAAAGACGAATTCGGCTCGATTGCGACAGCGTTCAACGACGTGCTGCATAACATGAAGCTGACGATCGAGTCATTTCGCTCGTCCCAGGTTTCGCTCAGTGCCCTGCTCAGCTCGCTGCAAAGCGCCGCCGGACGAGTATCGAGCGCGTCCGGAACGCTCGCCGCCACTGCCCAGCAGGTAGGCGCGGGCAGCGAGGAGATCAACGGCAGCATCCGCGACGTGGAAAACGCCTCGGAGCAGTCGGCCCGCAGCGCCACCGAAGTGGCCCAGGGCTGCTCGATGCAGGCGCAGTCGCTTTCGCTGGGCAGCGAGCGCGTGAAGGAATTGAGCTTGGCGGCGCAGAGCGTGGCCCGGGACGCCGGTTCGGCCAGCAAGGCCACCGAGCGCGCCGGAGCCGTAGCCGAAGCCGGTGTACAAGCGGTTGAGCAGACCGTCGCCGGAATGCGCCGCATCAAGGCCACCGTCACCGAATCCGCCCGCGTTATACAAAC
>CAXSEA010000072.1:0-14414 GCA_964235675.1 uncultured Armatimonadales bacterium
CAGCCCGAATAATACTTCAGAGTCATCATCGCAACACAGAAGCCGTCTCGCGGGCGCGAATCCACCACGAGACGGCTTTTTTGTATTACTGATGCCTCCATATTTATCTGTAGCAACGGCGGCAAGTGCAGCTAATGCTTCCCCGCTAACGGGCAACGGGGGGCATCTACGCAGGCTGCGAGTATGAGAGCCGTAGCGTATGTATCAGGTAACCGGTAAAAGGCACGAGAACAAGCGCTGGTAACAACTGCCGAAAGCTCCCCCGACCTTAGAGCGCACGGCGCATCCCAGCCGTCGGCACTTCGCCGCGGTTGATTCCGCCCAGCCAAAGTCCGAGAGACAAGGAGTACACAACGCGTCCAATCGTTGTTAGGTTTGGGTCAGATGGATTAGACAGTCTCCCCACTCGTGGGCGAGGCTCGCATGGCCCAAGGCGCGCCGCGTCCGGCATAAGAATGCCCTATGGCTTGGAGACGGTGAATAGGGAAATAAAGCGGAGAATTCGCATCACAACGATGCTTCTCAATCAGGCATCATGCCCGCGCCTCGCTCCTGCCGCGCTGATGAAGATTGCCGACAGCGGGGAGGCGCGGAAAGCCTAACTGACGCTCCAGGCCGGAGTAAAAAAACGACTCTTGACGAAGGCATTGTCGTATATTTTACAGATTAAGCATTTTGCCATCGTTATTTCCTGGCATTATTTTTGCATTTAAAACTAGCGGGTGCCAGTGCTACCTAGTCGCTGTTTTATCAAGCTGATCGGGCGCAGGTCTAAATTCAGCAAGGATGGACGGTAGACGACGATTTCCCCTTGATGTTGAAAACGTTTGCGTCCTTTGCAAACCGTGCATGATGTTCGACTTTGCCTTTTCCCATTTATCGGTTTAACCAGAACCACTGAGAGCTATGAGCGCATCTCCATTTCCGGCATTAGAACAGCAAAGCTTCTCCGTGCCTAGCTTGTCGCCACAAGCCTACATCGCAATTTTTCGACGCCGCGCCGGAACGATCGTGCGTGTCTTTGCTGTCGTTGGGCTTGGAATTAGCTTAACCACAAAGCCGCTCTACCAAGCCACTACCGAGATTCTTATCGACGAATCCAGCAGCAACGTTCAGACAGTGAATTCATCCGACCCTCTGTCGCAGCTGTTTTCAGTCGGCCAGCAGCAATCGGTGGAGACTCAGGCGCAGGAGTTGCAGGAGCCTGCACTCATCGGCGAAGTAGCAAGCCGCTATAGCCTTGCGCCAAAAGCGTTCACGGTCACCATCGTAAAAGACGGAGACAACGCGACCAATATCATCGAAGTCGATGCGCAAGCGCATCAAGCGCAGGTTGCGGCCAATGCCGCCAACGATCTTGTCCGCACGTACCTGGCGCGCCAGTCGCAGATGAGTTTAAGCGAGATTCAGACTGCCGAGACGTTTGTATCGAATCAAGGAGACATCGCCCGCAAAAAATTAGCGGCGGCGGAAGTGGCGTTGGCGCAGTATAAGGTTGCGCACAACCTTGCCGATGCCGGCAGCAAGCGCGGAGCGGTCGTCGATGAGACCGACACTCTGAGACAAGCATCCAACAGCGCTGGTGTAGAGCTGGCTGTAGATCGCGCGCAGCTCGCCAAGAATCAAGCGCTTCTGACTAGCAGCCTCCCGCGCTGACAGTACCGCTGGAGCAGAACAACGCGGTGATCAACACGCTGAAATCCGAGATTCAATCGCTCCAGATCAAGCGCGAAGGCATGACTCAGCCGGGCAGATTCACGTCCAATGCACCGGAAGTGCGCTCTGTAGACGGCCAGATCGCAATCATGCAAGCGGAATTGGCAAAGCAGCCTCAAATGGTGGTCACCGAATCAAGCGCGCCGAACTTGAATCGCTTGGCGCTGCAGTCGCAAATCCTGACGCTCAGCGCCCAAGCCGCAGGCCTCGTCCAGCAAATCGGCGTTCTTCATCAGCAAATCGCCTCGGGTCAGGCACAGTCGAACGATCTCGTGCAGTCCGAGATTACCATGGACCGGCTCACGGGTGACCGGGACGGCGCGGCGGCGGCAAGCCGGATGTTCACGGATAAGCTCGCCGAGCTGCAACTCAGGCAGCGGGCGCATCACTCTTCCGCTCAAGTTATCTCCGCCGCCCAGCCGCAGGGCCTACAGATCAGTCAAAAGCGGCTCGCAACCATCACGCTGGCTGGAGTCATTGGAATACTGCTCGGTTTGTGCGCGGCCCTTATCTTGGAAGCGGCCGACAACCGAGTCAATACCGGCGAGGATGCCGAACGAGTTTTGGGACTGCCCTGTATCGGCAGCCTGCCTTTGCTGGCCGGCGGCAACGCAACCGCTCTGAGCGGCAATGATTTTCTTGGCTCCGAGCGGGAACGACACGATTAACAAAGCGATCACGGCAAATACAGGCAACAGAACGAGAAGCGCCGTCCCAGCAACAAAAACGTCCAAAAAGCGCTTTGCGAGCTGATATCGCGCCACTGTATTCGCTTCCGGCGCGCCGTGCCCCGACGCAACGTCCGCAGCCGCAGCCGCAGCCGCAATCTGCTGTGCGAATACTTTTCTGGCGCTTTTCTTCAGCGAGAGCAGTTTTGCAAACTGCTCTGCCGGCAACATGCCGGGCACACGCGGGGAAGAGGGAATATTGAGGAGAATGGGAAGAGAGCTATTTTGGTCAAGCGCACTATCAACAGAGCAATCTGCGTATTCCTCGCAGCTTTGCCGAGCAGCACTAAACTTCACAAGACTATTTCCACCGGGAGCATTACAACAGTTGGTGTAGAGGAAAGCTTCAGTACTACTGCCTCCCAAGAATTAGGATAAATTGTTATCGCTACGCAACTAATAGTTTGCATATTTCATTCCAATTAAGAGGTAAGCGTTGAAAGCGTGCATTTGTTTGTGGCTGCAACACTGACGAGCGCATTCCGTGCAGGAGGCGCAAAGAGCTACGCCGCGAGGAAAAACAGAGCGCATCGAGACGCTTCATGCCAGGCGTCCTCTTTCATGGACATGGTATAAGTCGTGACGCGCGGACTGAAAGTTGGGGCCACCAAAATTATTTTTATGAATTTTGAGCGATGATGGCGCGGCGCACAGGGTAAACAATTGCCGGTTGCGACTAGCTCCTTGGTTCGCACCCAAATTCTGTACAACTGGTTAGGTAGGTGGTTTTGCTTTTGTCGCAGCACAGGCTCAGCTTCGGCGAGTGGTTGTGCAGCCCACTTCTTCAATCTCCGCACCGGTATTTTGTGGTCAAGTGAGCCCTGCGGCGTGGCTGTCTCGATGATGGCATTGCCGGTGAGCTTGCCGGGACGGCTAGTATGGGCGGATGAGCTTGAGCGTCACTTCGCCCCGAGTCGCCGCGCTGTTCGGGTCGCCGAATAGCAGGTAGATGTCGCTGCCTGAGCGGACGTGCTGGCCGAAGGAGAAGTAGATATTGGTGCCCAAGCCTGTGCCCTGGTCGACGCCTTCTTGGTTCAGAATGCGAAAGCCGACGGTGCGCTCCGGAGTCAGCCGGTATGTTCCGGTAATGATCGCCTGCGTGGAAGTGGCGTTGCCGAGAAGCAGACGGCTATAGTTAAGCTGCACGTTGAATGGCCGCTGCACGAAAATGCCCTGCGAGAATGTCAAGAAGTTGTATCTCTGTCCCGCTTGCCGGCCGAGAGCGTCGCTGACGCTACCTCCTTGATACAGCGTCTTGCCGCCCCAGCCAAAGGTAAACGTCGGCGCATAGTCGGTAAATCGGTCGGTATCGCTGGTGACGGAGTCGAGCTGGTTGCGGCGGTCGGCGGGCAGATCGACCTGATAGCTGAGTCCCGAGCGCATAGAGACGTTAATCCCGCCGTCGATATCACTGTGGTAGAAGCCGCCGCTATCATGCTGAAAGTCGTCGGCATTAAAGTAGGCTGTGTACTGCTGCACCGCGCCTTTCCCGAACGCGTTGCCCAAATCCAAGTTCAGGGTTTCTCCGCGACGGTCGACCTCGGGAACATAGCCGAGGTCGCTGATAAAGTCGCGGTCGATATTCTGGTAACCCAGCGTATAGTTGAGCTGCCCCTCTGCAGCGGTGTTATTAAACTGCAGCAGATCCTCACTGCCGGTCGAGCGGCTGCCCTGCCATGACGGCACGACATTACCCGTGAACGCGTACCTGGTTCCCGCCGCTTCCCAGCCGTATTGCCCTTCGACTTTCATGGTCTGGTTGGATGGCTGGCCGTTCTGCACGTCGTCTACGCCGTCCACGAGCACATGGCTGAACTGCCCAATGTCTTGCTGCAAATTAACGACCGTGGCGCTCTGGGCATTTGCGGAGCCATTAAACGTCGTGCCTAGAACACCGATAGTCGTGTCGTTCTGCTTGCCCGCGATTTTGATGCCTTCATCGAAATCTCCGATCTGGCGCGAGTAGAAAAGATCCTGAGTCGGGAAAAAGCTGCTGCCTTCGGCGAAGAACGGCCGCAGGTCGGTGAGCAGCTTCTCGTCATAGGAGAAGTTGATGTTGGTGACGTCTTGTTCCACCGTTTGAAAATCAGGGTGCAGCGAAGCTACGCTCGTGAGAGTGGTCGTCAAGGGATACTTGATATCGATCCCCTCGCGCGCCGAGTTGCCGGAGCCTGCCGTGGAAAGCACGTACGGAAGAAAGACCGGGCGCGGCGCGACGTAATTCGGCGCTAGGCCGGTGAACTCGTCCATATACTCGCCCTCGCCTGGGCCCTCGCCGGCCGGCGGATAATACGGCCAGGCCTGATTGACGCCGGTGCGAGCTAAATACCGAAAAAAGCCCATTCCGAATTCGTGAGCGCCGCGCGGGTAACGCAGCAGGCGAAACGGAATAGCCATCTCGGCGGTCCAGCCGTCGGCGGTTCGCTGCGTCGCTCCCTGCCAGTCGCCTTCCCACGTGATATTCGTGGCGGTGCCCCCTTCGATCTGCTCAAATTGGGTGCCGCGTGCCGAGAGGTAAAAACTGGAGTAGCCGTGCCGGCTGTTTTGGCTGTCGATATCGACCTCGACGTTATCGTCGTTGAAGATGCCGTTGCTGTCGCGTACCGTCTCGCTGGCATGAATTTTATCGGGCTGGCTATCCTTGCAGTGAAATGCCACATACAATGTGGTTTGGCTGGCGCAGTACCAGACCTCGGTCTGGTCTCCGGGCGAGATCGGAGTAGTCACGACTAAAGGCCAAAAACCGGCGGCGTGGCTGGCAGTGCGCCAGCAGGGATCGTCAAGACGGCCATCGATCGTCGGCGGCTGAGTGCAGGAAGCGACTGCCGTGGTAATGCGCTGCCAGCTTGCGGGCAGCGGCGGACTGGCGATGCCAGGAGCGGGCAGCGGCCCAAGTGTCTGGAGGGTCGGGACTACCTGCGCGTCCTGTTGCGGCCCGGCGGCTCCCGGCTGACTGCCTGCCGGAACAGGGGCAGCGGAGACGGGATGCGGCGGAGGCAGAGATGGCGGGGGAGCGTTCTGCGCCTGCGCGAACGAAATCGCCGCCGCCAAGAACGTCAGGCAAGTCGCTAATGTGTAGGCGCTGCGGAGCGGAAAAACAACGGCTCGTGTCGACAAAAAGCGGCGCGAATAGATCATGGGGGTGTCTTTCGTGGTGAGAAGAGGAGACGAAATCCGGACACGTGTTTAGCCGATGGCGTGTGATTGGGCATTCACGCGCCTGATGGGGTACACGGATGGGAAGGCGTACGAAGGCTAGGTAGGAGCGCTTAAGCGCTCCTGAACTGCTCGATGGACCACAGATTCAACGAGGCTGCATAACGAGGTGCGAGCTTGACGTTGATACTAGAGCGGTGCGCTTGGCGGCTTTAGATTCCGCTGAACTATCTCAGCAGAGTCTTGTGTATCGACGGACATTGGGGTTTCGTCGTCAGGCAGAGACCGGTACGCTCGACCGGCTTGCGCCGTCGCTTTTGCAAGACGCTGTGTGGCACGCTGCGCGAGAGCAGCGCCATGGCCGGCAGTGGTTTGTCCGGCCGAATCGGTCGAACACGGCGCGGAGTCGTCGTGTTCGTCGGCATCTATAGACATTGATACGTCGCTACTGCCCGAACTGGAATCGCTATCATTGTCGTCGTCATCATCATCGCTCTCGGATGATTTGCATGGCGTTCTCGGGCTTATCCTCTGTACCGAAGCGCTCGAAGCTTTGGAGTGCGGCAGGTACGCGGAGCGCGCGCTCACAGACATCGGAGCCGAGCACGGGGAACCAGCACGCAAGACAGCCGGCGAGGGGGACAATGGGGCGGTGAAATTTTCCGCGACCTGCTTGTGCAGCGAAATCACCCTATTCAGTGAACGCAAACCAAGATTTTGGGCGTGCGCTTGCGACGCAAGCCGGCTCAACGGAGCGTGGTATGCCGAGACGCGACTGGAGTACGCCGGATTGCTCTTGCCATCTTGCGCGTAGGTAGTGGAGGCGGACACGAGCAGTACGCTTGCGCACGCTGCCGCAACCGCAGCCACAGCGCAGGTGAGACGCGCCGCTCGGGACAGAGTCAGCAGAGCGCACTGCGTTCTGTCCAGCACCCGCGCTACTCGCCGCGCCAAGTTGGAACGCACGGGCACTACCATTCCCACGGCCAGGATCACTCCGCCGCGCTGCGCTCCCCGTGCGATGCGGAGCAGACAGTTGGCATAGTCGGCGGGCATACAGATACGCGCCTGCTCGACCACCCAAAGATCGCACCAATCCTCGGAGGCGTGCTGCCATTGCCGACGCAGCAGCCAGGCAAGCGGCTGCGGCCAGAGTAGTGCCTGCACAGCCAGAAACAGGAGGTTCCATCCGGTATCGCGTGCCGCGACATGCGTTACTTCGTGCGCCAGGACGATATTGATTTCGCCAGGGCTTAACCCGTCGAGCAGAGTAGGCGGCAAAAAGATATTTCCTGGTATCCCGGCGACAAACGGCGTGGTCACGCGGCGATGGACAAACAATTTCGGTGGGCGAATTCCAGCGACTTCGGAGAGTACGGCTAAAGATTCCAGGACTGCGGGAGTGGTCACCGGCTGCGCGCCGCGACGAAGCCTGGCAATCGCCAGAAGACCTATCAATAGGAAGCCCCAGCCAAGCGCCGCGCCCCCGAGCCAGAGCGCGAGCGCATCGAAATAGAGCGTGCCTGTCTGCGCCCGATTGATAGTTTTTGTCGCGGCGGTTAACTTGCCGCCGATAAGAGTGTCTTTGGTAAAAAGCTGAGCGGCGTAGAAGCGTGCCGTTGAGACAAAAGCGAAACTCTTTTCGGCAGGAACCGGCAAAGGTGGGAGAGCCGCAGCCGCACGCATCGGCGCGGAAGCCTCCGCCAATACGGGAGCCGGTGAGGTCGGAGGTGGAAGAGTGATGCGCACTAGAGGGCGAGTTAATGATCCCAAGCTCCATCCCAGCACGGCTAGCAACGCTACGGCGATCAGCGCCCATCGGTATACGAGCGCCTGCAAAGCCGCGCCGCGCGTGCGTGCCCAGGCACCGGCCATCAGCACCAGGAAAAGCGTCACGCCGGATTGAGCCCAGATGCTCAAGCCGATTTGCGCGAGGCGGGCGAGATCGTTTGTCATACGATGGGTAGCAACATCGATCATTGCGGTGAATCCTCCGTGGCGCTCCCGGCGTTTTCGCCATCATCCATGTTAATCTGAGCGCGTTGAGCGTCAATTAATTCTTGCAGTCGGGACATCTCGTCCGCGCTCACGCGCTCGGACGTCAGCAAATGAGCGACAAGCCGGCTAATCGAGCCCTGAAACATACGATCCAGCAGGTCGCTTGCCGTAGATTCGGCCACGCTGCCCTCGGCCACCAGAGGACGGAAGAAAAATTGACCCCGCTCCTCGCCGACACTGTGCTCGACTAGCCGCTTGGCTTCCAATTGTCTGAGCAGCGTCTGCACCGTGCTGCGGGCCGGCGCGCCGCTTGCGGGCAGCAAAGCAGCCAGCTCATCGGTAATCTGCCGCGCTGTTGCGGCCTTAAGCCGCCACAGCACCTGCATAATCAGCAACTGCATGCGGCCGATGCGGGGGATGAGCTTCGATTTTGGATTAGACATATCTTGCGCCTCACTGTCTACTCTGGTAAACAGTTTAAGTTTACATTAGTAAACTCATAGTTGTCAAGAGCATGATTGCAAATACGGTATCTTTGCGTATCTACGCGTCACACTGGGCATTGGCTCGGCCCACTCTCAGACCGGACACTGGAAGTAAGCGGGGGCGGCAAGAATGCGTATTGGAAAAGTCGCGATAATTATTAGGCACGCACTCTGGATTACCGGCGAGCCAACCAGACAGCGTGCTGACGAGCGCCGCGCATAAAATTCCAGTTGTCGCGGGCTGACATCGTCGGCAAACTTCCCGGAAACTCATTCGGCGTTTCGGGCACTGTCCGACCCTGTCTATAGCAGCTATTTGCCGGCGGTTTTCAGCCGGCGAGCCGGATCGCCACGTAGATAAAGGTCATGCCGAGCGCCGACATCACGCTGGTTAAGATTGTGGGATGCCGCCGGCGGCTTTCGGGAATGAGATGGCTCGACCCGATATAAAGGAAAAACCCGCAGAACGCGGCGAGAATCACGCCGAGAACTTCAGGCTTGAGATGGAACAAAAACGTGCTCGCCACTCCGACAAGCGGCGCGGCGGCGTCCACGATAAGCCAGCGCATCGCCGACGATTTCGCGCCGTCGTTCTTCAAAATCAGCGTCACCGTGTTGATGCCGTCGGACAGATCATGGGCTAGCACGCCGATTGCGACTGTCCAGCCGACGGCAGGCGAGACCTGGAACGCGAAGCCGATCCCGACTCCGTCTAAAACGCTGTGCAGCGAGAGGCTGCTTGCCCCCAAAACGCCCGTGGGCCGCAAGGTGCGGCCTTCACTCATCTGCGCGTGGCTCTTCGTAAAATCGCTCAACCAACTGCTCGACAGCATGTACGCGGCGAATCCTAGCCCCAGCGGCACCGCCACACGCGCCAGCGACTGCCCATGTCCGGCGAGACTTACGGCTTCCGGCAAAAGATCGAACAGCGCGACGCCCACGACGGCACCGGCGCTGAACCCCACAATCAGGTGATCTTGGTCGCGATGCCGCAGAGCGAATATTCCTCCCAGTAGGGTAGCGACAGAAGTTCCAAGGACAATCAGCAAAACCATAGCAGTAAGTATCAGTGCGTATAATACCGGCATTGCCCATTTTCCACGACATCGCGACGATTACCGCTGGAATTGCAAGCGGCGCGAGTTCGCGAATTCGACTGAAGCTCCTGAATTACCCTGGTGCCGCATTGCTGTTAAAGAAAGATGTCAGCGCGCGTAAGAAATATCGTTTGCGGCATTGATTCTCGCGAGCAGGAAAGGTAGTATGTATCCGATTCACCTTGTCGGAGATTAGATCGGTCCGCGAAAAAGAGAAATCGATGTTGAAGCGCGTATTGGCAGTTCTAGGCATCCTGCTCATTGTGGGAGTTATCGTTTGGCAGGGGCTTGCGGCGCACGGCAATCCCGACCCGACCCAAGCCGGCCTGAGCCCAGGCGCGGCGATCCTGGGCAGCGGAGTTCTGGTATTCCGCGAAGGCCTGGAAGCGATTTTGGTGCTTGCGGCGGTCACGGCGGGCATGGCCCGCACCGGACGCAAGGATTACCTGCGCGCTGTGCCTGTCGGTGCCGCGGCGGCGTTCGCGGCCAGTATCGCGACCTGGTTCATCGTGGTCGCGCTTCTCTCGCACATCCCATTGCCCGAGATGGATATTCAAGCGGCGACAGGGCTTCTCGCCGTAATCGTGCTTCTGGTCGTGATGAACTGGTTTTTCCACAAAGTCTATTGGACCGGATGGATCGCCAGCCACAGCGCCCGCCGCAAGCAGATTATGGAAGCGGACTGCGGCCGTTGCAGTGTCGGCGACGGTTGCGGCAAGGGAGGAATGAAGACCTATTTCGGACTTGCCCTGCTCGGCTTCACCGCCATCTACCGCGAGGGCTTCGAGGTCGTGCTCTTCCTGCAGAACCTGCGCATGAAGGCGGGCGACGGGATCGTGCTCAAGGGCACTCTGGTAGGCCTTGCGTTGACGGGTATCGTGGCGGCGCTCACTTTCGTCGCGCACAAGCAGCTCCCGTACAAGAAGATGCTGATCGCCACCGGCGGCATGCTGCTGGTCGTGCTGCTGGTCATGGTGGGAGAAGAAGCCCAGGAGATGCAGCAGGCCGGATGGATTCACACAACTACCCTCCACCTGAACATCCCCGATTGGATGGGCGTCTGGTTCTCCGTCTTTCCTACAGTACAGACGCTGTTGGCTCAAGCTGTGGCGATATCGCTCGTCCTCGGCTCCTATGGCCTCGCCACGCGTAGCCAGTGGGTGCGCGCCCGGCGGCAAACCAATCGAATGAACCGTCCTTTACCAGTGCACCAGCCGCAGCAGCCTTGCTCCTCTCTCACTACGGAGCCGAAAGCAATGCCCGCTTACATGGCGGAGTCGGCAGGAGCTGGTCGAGCAGTGGCATCGGTGTCGGCAACGGCAGCCCACGCTTCCAATAAAGCTTAACTCCCGGAAGAAAAGCCATGAACGCAACGCCCCGGATTTTCCGGCGAAAGCAGGTGCCTGCCGCTTTTGCAGCACTTGCGCTTGCAGCATGGCTCTGCGTGCCGCAAGCGGCGATGGCCGACGTTTACGGGCGGCTCCAGATCAAAGTGCGCCTACAAACAAGCCGGCAAGCGTCGGCGGCACCAATGGCGATCTCGGGCGTGCGGCTCACTTTACGCGACACATCCGGCGTCAACGGCGATATCACGCTTAAAACGGGCCGCGACTTTTCCGTCTTGAGCCCGCCGCTGGTGAATTCGGGATGGCAGCTAGTCCGCGTCGAAGGAATCGTCGCGCCGCCGCCGAGCAGATCCGCCGCCGGTTCAGCGCCGCTGGCCGTACAATTCGCCATTCCCAAGGCGGTATTCCTCGACGTCCCTCCGGACGCGATCAGCAACGTCAGCGTTGTATTAAGCGCGGACGAGCGGCGAGTCGCGCGAGTCAACGACCTAAGCTTCGCGACGCAAACCGGCAACGTCTACCCCCGCGACCGCCACTTTATCCAGCGCATTCCCGCAACCGGCACGAATCCTCAAAGCTTGAGCCGCGTGCTGAGTACCGTGCCATAGCCTGAGAGAGCTTCAGGCCATGCGTCTCCATAGGCAAAATTTCGCTAGCTTTAACAAGCTTACCGCATGCAGCGCTCGATAAGACGAAGGCCGGCGCTTTGGTAAAATAAGAATAGACACGCGTCTCTCCCATTTTATGAAGCGCTTTAATTTCACCATCGACGACGAGACGGTAGACATGCTCGACCAAATCGCGAGCCTCTACTATCACGGCAATAAATCGCTCACTGTCCGCGCCGCTTTGGAATCGCTGGCGACGCACCTCGGCCACGCGGGCTGGATTATCTCCGGCTACGCCCCCGCCGTACTGGACCATGAGGAAAATTGCCATTCCTGCGGCCAAAGCTACCCCGAGGGAGACGTGCTGTACCGCCCCGTCTTTCAGCGGGGCAATGCAAAAAACGCCCTCAAAGAAATTCCCCACGAAATCTGGCTCGACTGCCCGAAGTGCGTGGAAGACCGAGTCGCGGCCTAGCACCCCTGGAAGCGCTCCATAGCCGCCAGGCTTGGTTCTACAGCGGCGACGCGTCACCCTCGCCGAGTTTTCGGTGCATCATCTCGAACAGCATCTGGTAGCAGATCGCGGCGGCGGCGGGATCGTAGCGGGGGCCTTCGTCGCGCAGGAAAGCGTGAGCCGCGTTGAACTCGTGCCATTGGAAGGCGCGTTCGGCGTCGGACAAGGCGTTGTAGACAATGGCGCGGCCCTCGCGCGGGACATGCGGGTCCTGCCTGCCGTAGATCATCAGCAGCTCCCCGGCAATCTCGGGAATCCGGTCTAAAGTGTTGTCATGCATCCCCTCGCCCAGGCTGCGCTTGTGGATATCGGTGGCGTAGAAGCAGGCTGCCGCCAGCACGTCGGGGTTCATCGCGGCGCGGAACGCCAGATGGCCGCCGATACACAGGCCCACCGCACCGAGCTTTCCGGTGCAGCGCTCGTAGCCCATAAGAAAGTCGAGCGCGGCGCGGGCATCGCCGTCGTACGCGGCTACCGGCTTGGTGGTTTTGAGCGCGTTGCCCCGGTCCGACCCGGCCTGGTCGTAGGCGAGCACGGTCCCGGCGGGCTCGTACTCGTGGTAGATTTCCGGAGTCGCCACTACAAAGCCGTTCGACGCCAGCAGCGCGGCCACACGCGCCACCGGCCCGGTAATCTGGAAAATCTCCGAAAACAGCACCAGGCCAGGATAGCGCCCCGGCGCGACCGGGCGAGAGATCAGAGTCTGCATCGGGCCGGTGGGCGTGAGGATAGAGACGTGTTCAGTGTCGGTGATAACCATTTAAGGGCCTTTGCTACTAATCGGGGCGGCGCAAAATATCCGCTTGCGCCACGCTGCATCATACGGGCAGTTTGATTGTAAACGACACTGTCAAATTTACGGGGACGGCAGCCGTCGCAGTGATGCCCGATTATCTTCCGCCGCTCTTCCGTGACTGGCCGATAGGGAGGCAGGAAGTTCAAGCTCCTCGTTATCCACCAGTTTTTCAAGCTGCCAGCAGCGGACAACAGACTATAATTAAGTCGTGTCTTTCTCAAACGACAGTAGAGCGCGTTTAGCCTGCGACAATCATATCTGCCGAGTCGCGCGCTCGGATTATTTAAGGGTTTAGCAAAGGAAATTCAGATGAAAAACTACTCGACGCTTTTGCGCCGCTTGTCAATTGGCGTCACCGCCGCCGCGCTTATCGGTTTATCGGCAGCTCAATCGACCGTAGCCCGCGCCGCGACCCCGATGGCAACGCCGCATTCCGGCTCGATGATGATGTCGCACGGCAAGGCAGTCTACGTGTGTACCAAGTGTAAGGAGTACTATACGCCCATTCAGGCCAAGGCGATGAAGTACACCGATTCGATGGGCCACCATCTCACCATGATGCCGAAAGCGCCCGCCGGGTATATGGCCGGTAGCAAGGCGTCAGCCGGCAAACTGTCCGGTGGAAAAATGTAGTCTCGCGCCAAGCGAGCTATTCGGCCCTGCATTCCTGAAATAGGAGTGCAGGGCTTTTACTTTATCGAGTATGTCGCTCTTTCCGATTGATATTTGGGTCGCGGTAAGCCGAACGATGATTTGACCAACGTACAAGTAACTGCGCCTTCAAGAAGCGCGCCGATTAATGCTGACGATCAGAGCGGACGCGTCCACGGCAGGATTTTTGATGGGCTACGACAGCGCCACGCAGTTCAGCCGCGAGTACCGCCGCTTGTTCGGCGCGCCGCCTCGGCAGGATGTGAGGCGGTTGAGGTAGGGCGAGGGAACTTACCCAACGCTTTGCGCCACCTTCCGTGAAGGGAAGGCAATATCGGGTACTTCGGTGATTTAAGCAAAGTCGTCTGAACTCCCCTCCCTGGTGGAGAAGGAACCAGAAAATCTTCTTACGATTCTTACTCGGGGTTTGGGGTTACCGGCTCTATACTCAGCGGCTCTAACGAGCGGTTATGGCTTGGGGGACGGACTTGCGGGAGTTGCAGGTCGGCGGCGAGGATGGCGGCGAGCCGTTCCGCAGCGTGCCTTTGGCTAAACTGGCCTAGCTTTATGTAGCTTCTTTGCAAGCTGGCTCCCGTAATGCCCATGACGTACCGGGCGTCACTATGGGTTTTGAGAATGCCGACGTAGACGCCGTACAACGACGACATGGAACTGGAGCGGGTTTTGGACAAGAGCGGCCAGCCGGTGGTTCGGGAGTAGATTCGATCAGTCAGGTTGAAGCGCAGGGTGTCGTCGCCGGCTAGCCATAAAAACGCGCCGCTGAGCGGAGCGCAGAGAATGAGCATCGAAAATGGAGCCCAACTTTTTGACGCGCAGGCAATCGCAAAGACCGCTTCCAATATGCCGAAGCTCCAAATAGCGAAGCCGACGCGATAGCCTAGCGGCTTGCGAAAGACGATTTCCGCCGCCGATGCTTTTTTCTCGTAAAGGAAATCGCCGAGAACGTCCGCGAGATAGATCCATCCAACAATCATGATGATAGGAAATGCCAGCAGCGGCAAGATTTGCCAAGAGAGCAATCGCGTCATTAATTTGCTTATTGCTACTGTATCCGCATTCCGACGATTATTTCACGAGTGCCAAATTTAATCGAAGAACACGACTGGATTCATGAGCAGCTCAGGACCGGAAACCCCGACGAAATGCCGTGTGCCGCGATAAAAGCGGCATCCCGCATATATTCCGCATAGCAGCGCCACTGGCTGCAAGGAGGGGAACGGAATCAGTTTAGAGCGCGGCGAAGGGCATCGACGAACTCCATTACGTCCTGCTCGGTGGTGTCAAAGGAGCAGACCCAG
>CAXSEA010000073.1:0-14381 GCA_964235675.1 uncultured Armatimonadales bacterium
TTCCGGTGACCCAGCTGGGGTCAGCCGACAAATAGGAGAAGAATCTGCCATCGGCCGTTGCAAATGCGTCTTCCGGCGCGCCGACAAGAGACTTTACTCCTTGAATCGGCGAAGTGTTAGAAGTCGTGGCTCCCCCCCCGATTGACGACAACTTGGTTTCAAACGGCGACGGGCTGGGGCCACCCGTGACTTCCTCATCGCGGGAGCCAAGGAACTGCGGGTAGACGGCTTGCTGTGTGGCGACATAGGCGACGATATCGGAGCCGCCGTATTTGGTGTCGAGGCTCGGCACCATTGCCACGGCGGGCGTCGAGATGGCCAGCGTTTGGTCTTCATTGTTTGTGATATTCGAGTTATCCAGTTGCTCGATATATCGCGGCGGATCGGCGGCCCCGCCGCCTAAGTAGACCAGCATCTCGGTGGCTTCGCCGCTGGAAACTGGTTGCGGCGCGATAAGCCAGCCGTGGGAGTAAACCGGCGAGGGAACGATACCATCTTTGTGATTAGGAAATTTTCCGCTGGAGCCGGAGGATATTTTTTTGAGAGATGTAGGCGTCGCGATGGCCGGGTTGGAGGTGGCGTCGAACAGGTAGACGTTGCCGGATCGATCTTCCACCATAACCGTGCCGTAATACCCAGTGGGATTGATATTATCCGACGCGTACGCCTCGGACGGGATGGCGGCGATCGTGGGCGCGGAGATATTGGTCGTGTCGGTGCCGACTTGCGCGGACCAGAGCTCGTCGTAGTTCAGGCCCGCGCTGAAATCCTGGACGTAGGGAACGAGGGTGGTGGGGTCGGCCGGCAATGTGTCAACGCCGGCTATGACATCGCCGTCGTCGGGGTTGTCGTCCTGGTTCAGGTCTTCCTCCGGGTCGATATCGAAGGCGTGCAGGGTGGGAACGGCTGTGCCGCCGCCTGTGCTGTCCAAGCTGGTGACGTAGGCGATATTGCCGGAAACGGCGACTCCGAGGCCGGTGATGGCCGCTTGGTTGGCTGTCGCAAGCGTGTTGTTGTAGTTGGGGTCGGGGTAGACCCAGCTGGGGAGCAGGGAGCTGCCGATATCAGCGGTGGTTTGCGCGCCGGTGTGGCGGACGTCGCCGCCGTCGGTAGTGGACTCCGCGCCGCTCCAGGAGATGACGTTATAGGCATACTGCAGATCGCTGGATTGCGCGGCGGCCAGGTTGGCGGGCGCGAAGCCGGTGTCGGTGGATGAGCCGCCGCCGACCGCGTCGCTGATGCCGCCGAGAATGTTGCAGTCGTCGATCACCACGTGCCCGCTGCCGAAGTCGCCCGCCGCGATGACCGGTTGCGCCGTGGAAGTGAGCTGCCTGCCGGTGGTGCCGACGACGATTGAAAGAAAGTCGAAGTCAGGCTTATCGTTAGTTCCGGCTTGGCTGGAGATCCAGTACGGCAGCGTGCCGTTGTAGCCGTAGCTGAGGCCGTCCAGCTCCGGATAAGAAAGGAAGTTCGGCTCGGTCAGGGTCGGATGGCGATGGTCGGCGTCGCTGACATAAGGCGCCCCGCTTAATTCGGTGTCATCATGAAAAGTGACGTCAACAAAGAGTCCAGCCGGGGTTTCATTAGTCCCCCCTAAATCGTCATCCGTGATTCGTGTGCTGGCGTTGCCGGCGTCCTCGATCCAGAGCGTGCCGCCTTGATCGACGTAGTCACGCAGGACTTCGCGCTCGGCGCGGGAGAGACCGATAACTCTTTGACTGTTGTTCGGAGTGACACGAATCACCAGGATATCAAACTGCGAGAGCGGATTGGTGGTGCCAGGGACATAGCCTGCGGTGACCGAGGGCAGGTTGACCATCCAGTAGGCGGCCATATCGGGCGTCACTTGCTGGCCGAGAGTGTAATTAGCGGAGAAAAGGTTCTGGATATCGCTGGTGACGGTGGTGGGCGCGAGCGGGTTGGTGAAGCGCCATCCGGCGGGTTTGTAGTCAGCGCGCTGGTCGAGGACGTAAAAGCTGTAGAGAGCGCCGCTAGTCTTTGATAGTGCGTCGTTGGTACCCGACGTGCTGTTTGGGAGTTGCCCGGCGACGATCTGCTTGGCGGAATCGAGCTGCAGGATGCCCGCGTTGACCGTATGGGCGCTGCCCGCGCTGCCGTAGTTGAATACGGACGCGTCGGCGGGCGCGCTCGCGCCGAGTGCGGCGGCGGCCAGCGCTGCGGCGATGACGGCGGAGGCGGCAAAACCTAGCCTGGCCGAGCGCGTCGCTGCGCCGGCTTGGCTGGATTTGCGGCTCAGAAGGCCGGCGATTTTGTTGGCGAGTGGGCTGCTGTTCATTGCAACTATAATTCTATACGTCGTTATTGGACCAAAGAGTTGCCGGTCGGCTGGCCGCTGTAGAGAAGATCGGGGCTGACGGGCAAGTTCGGCGTGAACGGCAAGGGCCTGCCGTACTGGTCGAACCGGTTGTAGTTCGTATTGTTGTTGACGGTGATCGGCATCGTTTCGCTGGGATCGTAGACGAAGGTGAGGCCGGTCGGCGGAATATATTTCGCCACGTTAGCTGATAGGGCGTTCGGAGCTAGATTTGTGGAAGAGCTTTCCAGGGCACTCTCCGGCAGCTGCGGGTGCGGCGAGGCAACATCGTCAGTTGTGGCAGGTGGCGAACCGTGGTACTTGGGAATCCAGCCCCAATGCTGCATCCAGACTGCCTGGTCGCTGATGTCGGCGGGGACGTTCTCGCTGACCGAGCCGGTAATGGTGATCTTCATGTCGATCGGCTGGCCGTACATCGGGAACTGCGGATCGGTGAGGCCGCCGGTGATGTTGCTCGCGTTGCCTGTCGCCGGCCGGGACCTGGCATTGGGAGTGGCGGCGTGGTAGGCGGTCATCGTGTCGGTGGTGTCGTCGTTGAACCAGTCGCCGGGAATCAGGAAGAAGGAGTTGTCCTGCGCGTAGAGCAAGGCTTCGATTTTGACGTCCGAGGGCAGCACGGCGGCGCGGGAAAGCTCGTAGTCGAGCGTGCTGCTGGGGCTTTTGGCGAAAGTAAGGTCGAGCTGGTCGTAGCCATTGCCAGGAGAGCCGGTATAGTTGATAGCGCTTGAGAAACCGTTAGTGCCGGTATCGCCGAATGGAATCACAATCCGGTTTGGCGTGGACGAGGAGCCGCTCAAAGTTGGTGATTCGGGCGTGTTAGTGGCTGCATCAGAGCCGTCCAAAGTAGTTTCGTCATAGTACGCGTTGCCATCGTATGCGGTTTCGACCAAGCGCAGCAATCCCGTCGCGTTGTCCGATCCCGTACCGCTGGCATATTGGCTGACAAAGAGCGCGGGCAGGGCGTTGGTGGCGTTCGCCGGACGGTTTGCAGTCACGGCAGTGGCGGCAGGCTCGTTGAAGGATTCGGTGAGGCTGCTGTCGGCGTCGAATTCCAGAGCGCCGGTGGAGCCTGAATCGCCGGGAGGGGTGTCGGCCTGCTCCTGGGCGAGGTTGGAGTGCTGCACCGCGCCCGCCAGGAACTGAGTGGTATTGACCGTGACGTAGCGTCGGGCAAGGACGGCAATCGAAGAGAGATTTTCGGAAGTCACTTGCGCTGTGGTGCCGTTCGGTGGGAACGAACCGCCTTTGAGCAGGCTGCCTTCGACGTAGGCGATTTGGTTGGTGACCAAGGTCACGTGGTGCGGGCTGGCCCGCAGGGTTTTGGTAGTGTAGCCACTGGTCGAGGCAATGGGGTCGGTGACTTGGTCGGGGTCGTTTTGGCCGCCGGACGTGGCGTCTCCGGTGGGGCTGACGGTGCCGCGCACCCGGATGTTGCCTTCAGCGTAGATGACGATATCGTTATCGACGCTTTCGGTAGTGGCGGTGGTCGGAAGCTGCGACTGCGGGACGTCGTCCGCGCCGATGAAGAAAATCGGGTTGGTCGCCGAGTAGGTGAATGTAGTCGGCGCGGTTCCGTAGACAAAGGTGCAGGTGGAGGCGGTAAGCGACGTTTGGCTCGACTCGCCGTTCCAGCGCCAGGCGACGTGGCTCTGGTCGGCCAGGCCGACGGGGGCGTCGGAGCGGGTGATCGTGAAGCCCCAGCGCGGCTGGATGGTGCCGTCATTGAGGGTGATGTACTGCGGCCCGAAAACGATGGTCGCGCCGGGCGGGTCGTAGAAGGGGCCGTGCCAGTAGCCGTTGATGTTTTTGGCGGGGTTGAGCCAGTCGTCGCGCAGGGTCGAGCCGACCTGCGCGGAGCTGCTTTCGGGCTGCTCGTCGGCGGTGTTATCGATATAGACGGTGGCGGGGCCGTTCGCTGTTTCCGGAATGTAGGGGCCGCCAGTAGTAGTGGAGAGCTGTGTTCCGTGGTTGGTGAGCGCCGCGTAGTGCTCGATTCCGCCGGCACCGGGCGCGGGAGAGTCGATGGCGGGCGGGGTCAGACGCTGGATGTTACGTGCAAATCCGCCGGCGTCGTTTTGCGAGCTGCCGTCGCGGATGTAGCCGTTGACCGTACTGTAGGTTGCGGCGTTGGATGGGGTGGCATCGGTGACGGTGCCGCCAAGAGTGGTATCGACGATTTGCAGCGCCGCCGGGTTTTTCGCCAAATCAGCCGGTGTCGTCGAATCCGTGTACCCGTCGAAGGTTAGGTCGCCGGCGACTTCCCAGTCGTCGCCAAGAGTACCATTGAGAAACGCGACGTTCATGCCGTACAAGCGCAGATTGCCGTTGCAGCGGAGGGAGCCCCCGTGAACGTCGTTGCTGGTCGTATCGTACGTGCCATAGGTGGTGACGAGCGGATATTGATCTAGATCATAGCCGTTGCCGTTGGTCGTGAAATCGGTGACTCCCGGCGTGACGATGCTGGGCTGCTGAGTGGACGCGGGAGTGCCGACGGATTGCGTGGCTGGATCGAAATAGCGGCTGGGCACGCCGAGGGCGAAGGTGTCGGAGCGCTGGTCGCGGTTGGTGATGAAGCGGGCATAGTCGGTAAGGCCGATGGGCTTGTAGGCGACGAGGGTGGCGTTCAAGCGGGTCGGCTGGGCACTGAAGACGGTTGGGTCGGCGGGGTTGGTGTCGTCCACGACGCCGGTGCGTCCGACGGATTCGATGCGGATGTATTTGCCGGTCGCCGGGTTGTCCTGCTCGTAGGGGTTATTCGTGACAGCGCCGGTGACGCCGTAAGTGAGCCTGATAAGGTACCGGCCGCCTTGCGCCGGGTAGCGCGTGAAGCCCTGCTCCAGCCAGAACTTGTCCGGGTCGTTCGGGTTGATCTTGTTGAGCGGCGGTATGGTCGAGTTACTCGCGAGGGAGGCGTTGACATACGCTAGATAGCCAGCCTTCTCCGCTGGATTTAGGGTTGGCGCACCGGTATAAGAAAATGTCTGCGGAGCTGTAACGGTAGTCTTATTAGGGTCTGGGTTCAACGTGGCATAGTTGTCGCCGAGGTAGTAGCGCATCGCCGGTCGCCAGTCCGCGCCCTGGGGGCTGGTGGTGAGCATCTGGTCGGCGTAGTGGATGCCGGCCTGGGCGTAGAAGTCGGCGGTGAGCACCTGGCTGGCGCGGTTGGTGCGCTCCAGGTTGCGCGACAGGAGGGCGATAAACAGCGCGGCCAGGAAGGCGAGCAGAAACAGCACGGCGATGGCGATAATCAGCGACTGGCCGGACTGAGCGCGGGCGGAGCGCGAGTCTTTCGCCGGACGCGTCGTGGCGGCCCGCGTTGCGGCGCTGCGCTGCGCCGGGGTGGAATGCCGTATGCGGTTGTGGTCGCTGCTCAATATCATGCTGTTGCTTTATGGCTTACGTTTGCCGCTGCCTTAGCGGTTGGCGTTGCCGACTGTGACCGCGTTCGCTAAACTGAAATAGGTGGGGCTGTTGGACTGCGCGTCGTAGAGGCGCACGCCGACGGCGACTTCGATCCGGCTGTTGGTTTGGTAAGTGGCGCGCACGGTGTCCGCCCGGATGCCGCCATTGGCGAGCAGGGCGGGGTTGATCTCATACGCCGTGCCGGTCGAGCCTGGCTGGTTGAGCGGAATGAAAGCATTGTTCTGGTAGCTGAACGCGACCAGTACCGTGCTGGCGGCGGGGTTTGCCGCCGACTGGGTCGTGTCGATGGAGCCGCCTGCGGTTTTCGGAGCGCCGAGATAGATGATGCCGTGGTCGTAGTCGATCATGTACTGGTTCGCGCCGATCGAGCCTTCCCCACCGGAGATGTAGGGAATGCGTCGGTAGAGCACTACGGGATAGTTCGCCGGAACGGCGGTGCTTGGAACAGTAGTCGCCACGACGCCGGAGGTTTCGTCGGGACCATAGACCCGCTCCGTATTCACCGCGACTCGCCCGTTCGAGGACGGATAGCTGCCGTTTGCCGTGTAAGTGGCTGTGGGGCCAAACGATGTGGTGGCGATATTCGGTAGATAGTTCTGCGCGGACAGAGCTGGGTTCGGCAGGAGCACTTGATCGGCACTCGTCATGTAGTTAGCGAGCTGCGGCTGCGGTTTCAGGTGAATCTGCAAAATGGGCTCGCCGGACGTGCCGTAGGAAGTGCCGGAGTAGGAGCTGTTGAACTGAACGTACCAAAACGGGTTGGCGGTGTTGTTCGGGTCGGCGTCGCCAGCGACGGCGTCTGTGTTGGTCGTGGTGCCGATCGTTTTCAGGCTTACCGAGCCGCCCGCGATGGGCGTGGCGTTGAGCGGGAGATCCGGCGTGGAAAAGTTCAGGGTGCCGCCGCCGTTGCTGGCCGACAGGACGATGTAGTTGCTCTGGGGGTCGCCGTTGGCGTCGGGCAGGGCGATTCCTTGGGTGATATTGAATACATCGGTAGAAGTTGCCGTTGTGCCGCTCATCGTGGTGAGCGACTCGATGAGATCGCCTGAGTTCTCGCCTGTTTTGTAAGTGTTGGTGTCACCTGGATTCTTGGGATTATAGGTATAGGTCGTGAAGGTGTTATTGGTGGTCGAGCCGGTGAGCGCGGAGTTGTCGGTAATCAGCAGATTTTTGTTGCCGCTCCAGTCGCCGCTTTGGGCGGCGTATTGGGTGGGGATATACGGCACGACCGCGTCGGTGGGCGCGGAGCCGAAGCCCTGGGCGACATCGCTGGTGTTGGTGGCGCTCATCGGCTGGTCGCTGACCGTGGCCGGGGCGAAGCTGACCGAGGTGCGCACGATTGGAATATCGGTGGCGTCTTCGAGCGCCGTGCCGGTGGACAGGGCGACCGCCTGATTCGGGGTTCCCGTATTGCTGACGTTGACATCCTGCAATGTAGCGTACTGCACCACGCCCTTGTTGTTGTGGGCCTGGAAGATCAGGTTGGCGTCGCCGGTGGCGATCACCGGCTTGGCGGTCTGGTACCAGGCGTAGACACGGGCGTTGTGAGCGGCATCGCTGGTGATGCGGAAGAAATCCGGGTCATCTAAAATTGGTGTTTTGACATTATTCACCGTTTGCGTGTCGAAGAGTTGGCTGTTAACTATGTAAGAGTTGGTGGTTTTATCGAACTTATAAGGCGAAACTTCGGCGCGGTAGAGAATGTACGGATTGTTCAGATTGTGGGTGACATCGTAGGTTGTCGACCAGTTTACGGACGAGGGGCCGGTGCCGTCGGCATTGGGCGTTTGGTTCTCGTCGCGGTTGATGTATGGCTCTTCCTCGGCGGTGTTGGTGCCGGTATAGTCTAAGTCGAAGGGGCGGCTGAGGCCGATGAAGTAGCGGACGAGGGTGGTGCCCGGTGAGAGCGGGAGCTTGATCGGCGAGCTGACCAAGGACGGCTGCGTGAAGCTGCCGACGGTGGTAGCGCTATTGGCGGTGCTCAGATAGAAGCCCTCGCCGGCTTTAGTGTCGGCGTAGGGGTTGACAGTGGGGTCGGCGACGGTGGGGGCGCCCGTGTTGACGCCGGTGCGGGCGGGGACGATATCGATGTACGCGTTGTAGGCGTGGGCGAGGATTTCGTCGTTGCCGGTGGGCGTGAAGATACGCATGTTCAGGTACTGCCCGGTGGTGTCGCGGACGGCGGCGGCGCTGCCGATCTCGCGGGTGACCTGCTCCATCGTGACCCGCGCGGCGTCCTGCGCCTCGGTGATGGCCTGGGCCTGGCTGGTGAACTGGAAGCCGAACAAAAGCGGCCTGAACAGCAGGGTCAGGAGCACCGCCGTGATAGCGATCACAACCAGCAGCTCGATCAGCGTAAACGCCGCGCTGCGTGTCCGGGCCAGAGTTTGAGTGAGCGCCCGGTTCCTAGTTGTTGGACATGCGTTGGACATGCGTCTCTGTTGAGTCGCTTTCGGGCCGAAGTCTGAACCTGAGTTGAGTAGCGGCGAATGCTTTTGCAAAATCGGTTAGTTCCCGCTCGGTAGATCGACGGTGGTGACGTCGCGGGAGCGCCAGACGCCGCGTGTTTGCAGCCAAATGGCGCGGGCGGTAATCGACGCGCCGGAGACGGTCGGGCTGGTGGTCGTGCTGAATACGGCGTCTGTCGGCAGGCTGCCCGGCACCGCTTTCGTCAGGTCGATCACTGCCGGCGCTCCGACTCCGCCGTTGATGGGCGCGCTGAGCGGCGTCAGATAGCTTAACGCTATCGTTTGGGTCGCGCCGCCGTTGGTGCTGGCGCTGGTGTAGACCAGGGTTCCACCGATTTGCACGGAGCGTCCGATGTCGCAGGCCGGGAGGTACAGATTCGCCGCGCTTCCGTTTGTGCCCAGGTCCAGAACAGCCTCCGCCGTATTAGGGGGCGTATCCGAGTTGCTGTTGGCGGTGGCGTTGATGACGGTATAGCTCGCGGCGGGTTTCAGCACGGCGAGGCCCCAGTTGTCCTCGGCATGGTAGAACACGCGGACGTGCGTGCCGGTCTGCAGACCATACAGCGTGATCGCGCCGTCGGCGTAGTCGATAGAGAACTCGCCGGTCGCTGTGCCTTGCGGAATTCGCGCGAAGGTGTCAAGGTTGTAGACCAGGACATCGGAGCCTGCGGTGTTGACGTTCGCGATGCCGTTGTAGGTGACTCCGTTGGTATCGGAGGCGTTGAGTTTTAGGAGATTCTTCAGGGTCATGCGGACGGTCGTGCTGGACAAGGAGTTCTGGCTCTCGCTGGCCTGCTCTCCTAGTGTCCGGTCCTCGTGGATGGTGTGCCAATCCTGAACGATGTAGTCCACCGACGCTTGCAGCGGCTGGCCGCGCGTGTCCATGATGGCACTGGCTCGGGGGTTAAAGGAAAGCTCACCGATCTGATAGGTGCCGTTCGCGTCGGTGGCGAACGCCGTTTGCGGCAGCGTGAACTCATAGGGGTCGTCGCTGAACGGGGAAGAGGTTAGGCTAGTGGTGGGAACGTAGTTAAAGTCTCGCACCAGCTTCTCCGTACCGGGAACGAAGGTGTCGCCGGCTTTCAGCACCGCGCCTGAAGTATCAGCCGGGCCGTTGACTATGTTGCCGTTGATATCGGTATAGGGCGCAAATGAGGCCCATCCGGCAGGAACAGTCGTATTGCCGTAGAACTGCAGGCCGTCGGTCACTCCCGTCGTACTTGCATTCGGCCACTCGGCAGTAAACAAAAAGGTGTGCTGCATAACGGTTGTACCGCTGAGAACACTGACTTGAAAAACAAAGCTCTGGTTGTACGGATTCGTTGGCGTGCCGTTTATGTCGAGCTGGCTCGGATTGCGCAGGCCGATGGACGCACGACCGTAATCGATCAAGTAGCCCGGCGAGTTGAGCTTGAGCTCGGAGTTGGGATCGTCGGCGGCGATGGACGGCGGCGCGGCGGAGGCGGTGGAGCCAGCGGAATTGAGGGAGCCGGTGAGCGGCTCGCTGCTGCCGGTCTGCGACGCCCAGGGAAGGCCGTGCACGAAGAAGCTGCAATGCTGGCTCGGGTCCAGGCTGTTGAACTTGGCGAGATTCGGATAGCTGTACGCGGTGCCGCTGACCGTGGGCAGAGTAAGCGGGCCGAAGTTCAGCATGACGTTGCCGCTGGCGGTACTCGTATCGGACGCGCTCGCGGCGGTCGGCGACGGAATGTTGACGCGCTCGCCGCCGATGTACTCGTAGGGCTCGGGGTTCAGCACCGTGCCTTGCGTAATGGTGGGAACTACGTTGAAGCCTGTCGAGAGAGTCGCCGCGTTGGGCGCGCCGGTCGGGTCGGTGATGAGGCCGGAGGACGGGCTGATGGCGCGGTCGAGGTTATAGGCGGGGTCAAGCTGCACCATGACGCTGCCAAGATCGGTATCGGTGTAGATGGTTTCCACTGCCGCGACCTGCTGGATTTCCGCGCCGTTGCCGGGCGAGAGCTGGCTCAGCTCGCCTTGCGCGAGGCGGTCGGCCTCGGAGATGCTCGCGGCGACGCGCAGGGCTTCGATGCCGCCGGGGAAGATCTCCAGAAACGCGATGATGCCGATGGTGAGCACCGCGATGGCGACCAGGACTTCTACAAGCGAGAAGCCGGAGCGTTGCGCGCCGCGCCGCATCCGGCGCAAGCGGGGATTCATTTGATCGGGCGGCGTCGCCTTGGTCAAGCCGTATTTAATTGTGTGCGTCTTGCCTGTCATTCGTTGATCGGCTTCGCGGAAACGCGGTTCGGCGGTATTGCCACCGAACCGTGGGAAGCGTCGAGCGCCGTTGCCCGTCGCGAGAAGCATCTTAGCGCTGCGTCAAAGCGTTATTTCGTGTAATCGTACTGCCAAAAACCGGCGGGGACATAATTGCAGTATGGGTTCGTCGCCGATTCCGCATTCGGGCCGACAGTAGCGTTGTTGTAGGTGCCGCCTGTCGGGTTGATATTGGCAGCCGTTTGATTGCGCCCCGCCTCATCCCATCCAGCAGTCCAAGGTCCAAGCTGCATCGTCTTTTTGTGGGCGGAACCGTCGGCGTACAGAACAATCAAGCGGTTGGCATTCTGAACGTGGTCGGTGACGCCGGTGATAAACGTATTCGCCGGAGGATTTTGCCACGCGAGCTGCCGGGCGTAGTTCGTGTCCTGGAACGGAGTTGTATCCTCGGTCTGGTCTGGCGCGGCAACCAGAGAGGTTGGATCGTAGGCGTTATCCCAGGAAGTCCAGCTGGTCTGGTAGCGGATGATGTAGGTCAAATTGTTGTAGCTGCCGGTTGCTAATTGGTTGGGGGCTGATACCTCCGGACTAAGATCGAAGGCGTCGGCGGTGAAGAAAGCGCGGTATGGCGCGGTAGTGCTGCCGTTGGCGCGCATGAGAGCGCCGTCGGGTTGCAAATAGTTGGGCTGCGGCTCTGCGCCGGAATTTCCATTTACCGTGCCGGTGATGTTGGCACCGCCGTTATCGTTAACGGGATCGTTTAAGCAGGTGAAAGCATGCCAGTCGCGAACGTACTCTGGGTACAGGCCAACAAGCTCGTTGGTAGCCGCAGCGTCGCCACCGATGGTAGCCATGGTGTCGCTGGTGCTGCATTTGTCAATGGCGTTAGCGTTGCTGTCGCAGGCGTAGGCGAAGAGGACGGGCGGGTATTTGTGGTTGTCGAGTTTATAGAGCGCCAGGGCGGCGGAGATGTCGTGGAGGTGCGCCATCGTGTCGCTTTCGCGGGAGTTCTCGCGGAGGGTGCTGAACACCGGAAAGATGATCGCCGCGAGAATCGCGATAATTGCAATCACCACCAGCAGCTCGATGAGCGTAAAGCCTGCGCGCAGACGCCGCCGGAGACTAGCAGCTCGCCTGTTTCCGCAGGCGTCTTTGCCCGCGCCGCGAACCTGCCCAATACTTGTGTTGCCGCGCAAAATCATGGTTGTAATACTCGCCCGCTCACCCACTTACCATACCGGCAGGCACCGCGCCGCACTGCAAATTTTGCCTGAGCATGTATCAGCCGATTTGGCCGCACTCAGGGCTACGACTCAGTGACGATACCGACTCTGACAATGTTCCCAGGAGATGAAAAAATTATGAACTTATTTCGAGCCTTCTAATGAACCGCCATGCTAAAGGCGTAATGTACATACCAATCGATGATCTGCCGGCCGAACAGCAGCGACAGCAAAGCGCCGCAGACCAGGAACGGCCCGAACGGAATCGCGGTACGTCCTCCTCGTCCGTAGCGGGCCATGATCGCCACTCCCACGACAGTGCCGGAGAGCACGGCGAGAAAGAACGAGACTAGGCTGAGCGGCAGCAGCAGATACGCGCCGAACATCGCCGCCAGCTTGGCGTCGCCCTGCCCCATCCCGGTCTGGCGCTCGTCCGATTCGATTTCCGTGGCTATTTCCGCGTGAGTCTTAACCGACGCAGTGTATTCCTCATTCTCGCTCTGCTTCGTGATTGCCGGAGCCGCGTTTCTTTCGTCGATCATCGGCTCACGCTCCGAATCCTCGCGCTCGCACGCCTCGATAAAGCGCCGCGCCGGTGGAAGCCACGCGCCGAAGCCCAAATATTTTAAGCCGATATACGCGTAATCGTCGCCGACGCCGCGCCAAAATTCGCCCACCAACCGCGCGCTGCGCTGCCCCGGCGCGGCGTAGGCAAGCAGTCCGGCAAAGCTAATCATATGAAACAGCAAAGCGCAGATAACCGCGCTACCGATGCTGCCTAGAATAACCAGCGGCGTTCCGAACAGATGCATCCACTGGCCCGGCTCGCCCTGCCAGACGGCGTAGCCGCTGCGCGCCAGCCCGAGCGCGACGCCGAGCGCGCAAAGCTCGTTCGGGATGATGAACTGCTCCAGGTCGATAAAGAAAATCGGCACCAGGAGCGCAACGAATAAAGCGTCGAAGATGCAGACGACGTTGGGGCCGTCATGCAGGTAAACCAGCCCGAACAGAATACCGGTCAGCAGCTCCACTCCGAAATAGCGCCACGAGATCAGTGTCCGGCAGTAGCGGCATTTGCGCCCGAGCGCCAGGAACGAGAAAAGCGGCACCAGATCGAGGCTGGAGAGGCGATGCTTGCAGTTCGGGCAATAGGACCAAACCGGCTCCGCGACCGACTGCCCCAGCGGGAGGCGGTAGATGACGACGTTCAGGAAAGAGCCGATGCAAACTCCGTACAAGCAGGCGACGCACAGCCAGATTGCCCAAAGCGTAGTGATAGGATGCGGCATAGCGTCGATCGAGCGCTTGCCCCTCCCCTCGCCTGTAAAGCAAAGAGAGGGGCAAGCGCCGGTTTTTAGCTGCTGCCGTCGCCGCTGTCGCCGCCGCCGAGAGATTGAATAATCGAGATGATTGGTGCCCAGAGCGCGAGCAGGATAAAGAGAACTACTCCTCCCAGCACGACGATCATGACTGGCTCGATTGCGGCGGCGAGCTGCGCCAGGGCAGCTTCGACTTCGTCTTCGTAAAAGTCGGCGATTTTGGCGAGCATCTGGTCGAGAGCGCCGGACTCCTCACCGATTGAGATCATGTGAACGACCATCGGCGGGAACAAGCCGGATTTCTTTAAAGGCTCGCCGATGCGGTCGCCTTCCCGAATCCGGGCGCGGGCTTCCATGATGGCGTCCTGCATCTGGACGTTCGAGACCGTGTTCGCGACGGTTTCCATGGCCTGGAGAATGGGAACGCCGCTGACCATGAGCGTGCCGAGTGTCCGAGCAAAGCGGGCCAAGGCTACTTTGTGGTTGAGAGGGCCGGTGCCGGGGAACCGAATTTTGAGCCAGTCGTAGAGCCTCGCGCCGATGCGGGTGCGTCCGAACATGGTCAAAGCGAACCGCACGGAGATGAAGATGACGATGCACCAGTACCAGTCTTTGACCAGGAAGTTTGAGAAGGTCGTCAGAATGACCGTCATCTCCGGCATGTTCTTGACGCCCATGTCCTTGAACAGCTTGGTGAAGGTCGGGACGATGAAGGTGCAGATGCCGCAGACGATCAAAGTGGCGAGGAAAAGAACCGTGGCCGGGTAGGACATAGCCGACTTCACCTTGCGCTTCAAGGCGACGTCTTTTTCCACAAAGACGGAGAGGCGCTGCAGGGTCTCTTCCAGTACGCCGCCGACCTCGCCGGCGCGGATCAGGCCGAGCATGAGGTTTGTGAAGACATAGGGATATTTCGCCATCGCCTTGGACAGCGAGTTGCCCGATTCCACCTCGCGCTGCATGTCGGCAATAACTTTGCGCAAGCGGCTGTTTTGGGTTTGCTCGCCCAGCACAGCCATGCTGCGGACCAGGCTGACGCCGGCATCCTGCATGACGGAGAACTGGCGGAAGAAAACGGCCAGCTCGGTGGTTTTAATCTTCTGCAGGTTGTCGAGCAGGGTCAGCTGCGTGGTCGACTTTTTGCGGGCACGGGTGGCTTTGATCTCGTTGACCTGGAAGCCTTGCTCACGGAGCCGCCGCCCGAGGATCTCCTCGTTTTCGGCGTCGGTGGTGCCCCGGCGCAACGTGCCGCCTTGATCGCGTACTACATATGCGTAAGTTGCCATATTATTCCTAAGAACCCATCCGGCCTTTCAGGCCACCTTCCCTGTAGGGAAGGAAAAGTCTACAGCCTAGTCAACAGGCGGCTCACACC
>CAXSEA010000074.1:0-14238 GCA_964235675.1 uncultured Armatimonadales bacterium
ATTAGGGCTTGGTTTGTTGGTCAGCGTATTTGGATTTGCGAGAACGCTGCCGCGCATCGGAAATTTCTTCAATAGCGCTTTCGTCGTAATTCCGATTTTTATCCTGCCAATATTGGCGCTTGCCTTACCATATCTGCGTCGTTATGCCATCAGCATTTGCATCGGCGCTCTAATACCGTTCGTCGTTGTGTACGCGGTGCTTTGCCGGTACGGCATTTAGCTTGACAAAGCTCGATAGTGGTCAATTCAGCGGGCTATATGCGGCTTGAACGGGTGCAAAATGCTCTCGTTGCGCGTTATAAAAGTATGGACGAGAAAAGCCTAGATATTATTCTGAGCGGGCACGATCCGCTGGAGCGCGTGGTGGCGGTGGAGCCGGTGCTGGAGCGGGGCGTGGTGGAGTTGTTCGTGCGCTCGGCGGACGGGGCTTCGACCAGTGTCGTGACTCGGCCGTTCGTGCCGTGGCTGCTGGTGCGGGAGCAGCGGCATTTCGAGGGGGCGACGACCTCGAAGCTGGAGGGCGACGGGTACGCGTGGCGCACCGATTTCGAGCGGAGCGGGTGGCAGGGGTTTCAGCGGGCGAAGTGGGCGTTCAATGACGAGCATATCGGCCTGATGCAGTACGGCAGCGCGACCAAGCAGTTCTTGATCGCCAGCGGCATCACGCTGTTCAAGGGGATGGGCTTCGACGATCTGCGCCGGATGCAAATCGATATCGAGACTTCGTCGCTGTATCCGACCGACCCCAAGGCCGGAATCTTTATGATTAGCGTCGGCAACTCCAAGGGCGAGACCGACGTGCTGACATGCCCTGATGAAGGCCTGCTGCTGGAGCAGCTGCAGCGGAAGATTTTCGAGTGGGACCCGGACGTGATCGAAGGGCACAATTTGTACGGCTTCGATCTTCCGTATATCGCCGCCCGCTTCGAGGCCCACGGAATGCCGTGCGTGCTGGGGCGCAATCCGGATAAGGCGATGGAGCGCGGGCAGGAGCGCAACTGCGCCATCGGCACCAATTCGCGCCCGTTTGCGCCGCACTATATCTACGGGCGGCATATCATCGATACGCTGCTTCAGGTGCAGCGCTTCGACTGGGCGCGGGCGCAGATTTCCAGCTACAACTTGAAGGAATGCGCACGGGTCTACGGTATCGCGCCGCCGGACCGGGTTTATCTGGACAGGGCGGAGATCACGGAGATTTTCCGGCAGGACCCGCAGAAAGTGACTACCTACGCGCGTCAGGATGTGGAGGAAGCGCGCTCGCTGGCGGAGTTGGTCGCGCCGACGGAGTTTTATCAGACGCAGCTTGTGCCCGACGCTTATCAAGCCGTCGCGGTCACCGGCAATGGCGAGAAGCTGAACAGCCTGCTGGTGCGCGAGTATTTGCGCGAGGGGCAATCGGTTCCGCTGCAGTCGCCGCCGCAGGAGTATCCCGGCGGCTACACCGAAGTGCGTCATACGGGCGTGATTAAGCCGATAGTGAAGGCGGACGTGGAATCGCTGTATCCGTCGATCATGCTGACGCGGCGCATCAAGCCCAAGGCCGACCGGCTGGATATCTTTTTACCGCTCCTGAACGATTTGACCAACCGCCGCCTGGACGCCAAGCGCAAGGCGCAGGCGGCTAAGGGCGACGAGCGGCAGCATCATTATTGGGACGGATTGCAAAGCTCTTACAAGAGCATGATCAACTCGTTCTACGGCTATATCGGCGGGCCGTTCTACTTCAACGATTTTCTCGCGGCGCGGGCGGTGACCGAGGCGGGGCGAGAGATCGTGCTGTCAATTGCCGCCAAGCTGGAAGTGGAAGGCAGTCTGGTCGTCGAGATCGATACGGATGGTGTCTATTTCCGACCGCCGGATACCGTTCGCTCTGAAGAAGACGAGCTAGAGTATGTGAAGCTGATCGGCTCTTCGCTGCCGGCGGGGATTCGTCTGGCGCACGACGGCTCGTATGAGGCGATGCTGTCGCTGAAGATGAAGAACTACGTGCTGGTGGAGCCGGGCGGGCGCAAAATCTATAAAGGCTCCTCGCTACGCTCCCGCGCCGACGAGCCTTACGGGCGCAAGTTCCTGACGCACGCGATCGATTTGCTTCTGGACGGCGATACTCAGGGCGTGGCTGATTATTACGGCGAGGCTTTGGAGCGTATTTACGAGGGTGAAACGCCTATCGACGATCTGGTGAAGCGCGAGCGGGTGACCAGTAAAACGATTTCGTCGGTGCAGCGGGGACGCGCCGAAGCGCTCCGGGCGGCCAATGTGAAGGTGGGCGATATTGTGCAGACTTATCAGCGCGCCGACCGGACTCTGGCGCTGCGGGACAACTATGCCAGCGACGAGGACCGCGACTACTACGGCGAGAAGCTGTACAAGTTCGCGGGACGGCTGCGGGAAGCGTTCACCGATATGGGCGGCGAGACCGAGTTCGACCGCATTTTTCCTAAGCCGCTGACCGCGGCCAAGAGGCTGGCGGCGCAGCATCAGAACGCGTTCGATTTCTGATCCCCTGCCCTTTCTTTCCAGTCCAGCCAGCCTGTGACCATCGCGTGCGGCAGAGTCAGGGCGGAGATGAGAATCAGGTAGACGGCGAGGACGCTTTGCTGATTTGGCCTGACGCGCAGATACTCTCCCATTCCAATGAGAAGAGCAATCGCCGCGAGCGTGAGCGGGACGAGGTACGCGTAGGTCCGGCCAAATTCGCGCCAACTCCACCCTTCCGACGATGTCCGGAGACTGGTCAATCGGGCCAAGTGGCGGAGGCTGTGCCAGCCAAGAAAATAGGCCCCGATAGCTGCCAGCGGCGGCGCGGCGATGACCAGCGCGGCCAGTAGAATGGTTTCGGCGAGTTGACGCCACTCCCGCTTGTATAGGCCCGTCAGCAATTCGGCGACAATCGCGGCGACTGCTGCCACTTCCGCCGCCGACCGCAAATTCTCGGACGGCTTGTAGTTGGAATGGAAGGCCAGCGCCAGGCTTGCGATCACTGTAGACGCGGCGGCGAAGTGCGCGGCCAGCGGCCCAGCGATGATAATCGCGCCCCGGCTCAGGGAGCGCGCAACCCATTCTCCTTTGCCGATTGCATCAGGCAGCGCGTCGGAAGCGTCCGCGCTGCCCCAATGCCAAATGGTGATGCCTAGAAAGTAGACGATGCCGAGCGCCGGGCTGATGAGCCATAAAGCCCAGACCAGAGCGACGAGAGCGAGGTAGCCGACGAAGAAGCAGCTTACGTAAAAAAACGTACACCGCTCCGCTCCGGCCCAGACAGGCACCAAGTTATCTCCAGCGCCGTGCGGCAGACCTACGAGAACAATGCTAATCAGCAGCGGCCATGCTTGTGCGCGCTCCACTTGAGCCGGTGCGATCAGGCTGAGGGTGATGACCACGGCAACGACGGCGTAGGGGATTCGCCTTGTGAGAATGCCGTTGGGAATCGCGATGTCCCGCGGTGAATTCAACGCTTCAGCCCGGCGTAGCGCGCGGCGGCGGCTTCGGCGAACTTTACGCTGCCGACCACCGAGGCGACCCGCATGTCGTCGAGAAGGGTGCTTTCTTCCGACAAGAAGCGCACGATAGCGGCGGCGTCCACCCGCTCGAAGAGGCGCAGCATGCCGCGCCGAAACTGATCAGGGTGGGCGGCGACTACGTCGATTAAGATCGTATCCATTATCGAGGCGCGTGCGCCGGGCTGCGGGAGATGGGGCGGCATGCCGCTGCAAAGGGCGTCGGCGACGGCATCCGCCTGCCTCAGCGCCCGCGAGAAGCCGTAGCCGGTGGACGGCTTCGCCGCGCCCGCCGCGATTCCAAGCTTGACAACCGCGCCCTCGGAGCGCGTTGGAAATTTGTGCGTGGTCATCGGAATCGCCCCGATCTCTTCCGAGTCGCAAGTCCAGTCGCCCTGCCTCAGCCCCAGGCGCGATAGATAGGCTTCGAGATGGGCTCGGTACCGCTCCAGCGGCCAGATCGCGCGGTCGACTACGGTGCATTCCACCAATGCGCGGGTTGGCGAGTAAGGCAAAACGTAGAAGAACTCGGCGGCGTCTTTTCCGGTGGTGCGGAAATCCATCAACGTGACGCAGCCGGGCTCGAACGCGGCGGTATTTGCCGTGATCGTGTAGCCGACGAAGCTTTGCCAAAGCCAAACGTCGCGGGGCGATTCAGGAGCAAGCGCATTGTCGCCGCGAGAATCGATGACCCACTTGGCCTGGAGCGTGCCTTGGTCCGTCGTCACTTCCGCCCAGCGCAATTTGTTGTCGATGGATTGCACGCCCGTGTTTAAGTGCAGTTGGAAGGAGGGTGATTGCGCGATATTGTCAGCGATTGCGCCAAGATAGCGGGACGCTTGAAACTCGGTGTAGGGCCTGCCGGGAAGGTGGAACCGGGACGACGCCGATTCGCCGATTACTTGCCATCTGGTCCATGAGTGCGTCGCCAGGGGAGCGACACTTTGGCCAACCGGCCCCCAGGTGCACCAGCGTTGATCGCGCAGGAAATCGGCGCGCTGATCGAGAATTAAAACGCGTCCCGCGTAGCCGCGCGCGCTCAGTTTGCTCGCCAAACTGAGCCCAGACAAACCGGCTCCTGCTATGATAATATCGGCGTCGTTTGGCGGCATTCAAAAACGGAAAGAAAACTCAGGATCGGCTGCGCATTAGGCGGCCTAGGCAGAGCAACAGCGTGGTCGCCGCCACTACTATAGACGACGCCCCGGCGAGTGTTAACATACCCGGATCACCTCAGTTCCAGCAGCGCCGTCTCTGATGCAGCAGTAACCCACGCTTCAAAAAACAACCCATGGAAGATAAAGAAACAAGCCGCTCCGATTTCGCCGGAGTGATGACCAGCAGCGGCACGGACGCGGAAACGCAGGCCGGGGCCGCGGAAAAAACGGGGGAAGTGTCGCTTGCCGAACTCGCCGCTCCGACGATGCCATGGGATTTTCCCGGATGGGGAACGGCGGAGAAGATCGACGATCTCAACGTCTCGACAGTCGAGGTAAGTAATCTCGGCTCCGATTTGAAAGGCAAGCTGAACGTCTGGTTCGCCACCGCGATTTGCGGCAACGATATTACTTCCAGCTGCCTGTATGTTACGGCAATCGCGGTTCTCTTCGCGCGCCAGTACGCGCCTATCGCATTGGGATTAGTCGCGGCGGTGCTGTTTTTGTTTCGCAATATTTACGCCGAAGTCGGCACCGCCCTGCCGCTGAACGGCGGCGCCTACAATGTCCTGCTGAACACCACCACGAAATTCAAGGCGTCTCTGGCCGCGTGCCTGACGATGCTGTCGTATACGGCCACGGCAGTTCTCAGCGCGGACGCGGCGATGAGCTATTTGAATACGCTGATCGTGCATACCTCTCTGCACCGGCTTCTGCCGCATTTCAGCGTGTTCTCGTCAACGCTTATCGTGCTATGCTTGTTCGCATTGCTCGCGATCTACGGAATCGGCGAATCGGCGATTATCGCACTGGTTATTTTCCTGTTCCATATCGCGACGCTCGTGATATTTACAGTAGCGTCAGTATGGGTGATTCACGGCAATTTCGGCACGCTGGCGGACAACTGGCATCATCCCAACCCCGGCGGGATCGCGCACGCCATATTCTTCGGCTTCGCGGCGGCGATGCTCGGCATCAGCGGCTTTGAAAGCTCGGCGAACTTTATCGAGGAGCAGGCTCCGGGTGTCTTTCCGAAGACGCTGCGCAATATGTGGGGCATCGTCGCGTTCTTTAACCCGGTGATCGCCGTGCTCTGCCTGGCGCTGATGCCGATTGGGATTATCGTCCAGCATACCGACGATCTGCTGGCGGCGGTCGGGCACCATGTTGGAGGCCCTCTACTAGGCGGTTTGGTCAGTGTGGACGCGGTACTGGTACTGTCGGGCGCGGTATTGACCAGTTACGTGGGAGTGACCGGGCTGATTCGGCGTATGAGCTTGGACCGCTGCCTGCCTCAATTTCTGTTGCGCGAGAATAAGTGGCGGCACACGAACCATTGGATTATTCTCTTGTTCTGCGGGCTGTGCTGCTCGATCATGGTGATTACGCGCGGGCAGATCGTGACGCTGGCCGGGGTGTACACGATCGCATTCCTCAGCGTGATGTGCTTGTTTGCCGTGGGCAACATTTTGCTGAAGGTTCGTCGCGCCCGGCTGCCGCGCAAGGTGCGCGCGAGCTGGCCGGCGGTGGTGATCGCTCTTGGCGCGACTCTTTCCGCGCTGATCGGCAATATTCTGCTGAATCCCGCTTACGTCAAAGTGTTCAGCATCTATTTTATCTTCGCGCTCGTGGCGGTCAGCCTGATGTTTGCCAGGGTGACGCTCCTGAAAGTGATTCTGTTGTTTTCCGAAGCGTTTCTGGACCGAATGCAGGGCGTCAGCCGCGAGGTGCGCGAGTACGTGATCCGGACGGTGCAGCAGATCAACAGCGAGCGGGTCATCTTTTTTACACACGAGGACAATATCGCGCTCCTCAACGACGTCGCGCTGTACGTCCTGCACAACGAGCAGAACAAACATCTTCAGGTGGTGCATTGCTATACGAACGAAGCGGAGATTCCGCCGCAGCTGGCAGCCGACATTCATATTTTAGACACGATCTACCCCGACCTCCGCATCGATCTGCTGCTGGTAAAAGGCTCGTTCGGGCCGCAGTTGATCGAGCACCTTTCCCGGCGAATCGACCTGGCGAAGAATTACATGTTTATCGGCACGCCGAGCGACCGCTTCCCGCATCAGATATCGGAACTGGGCGGCGTTCGGCTGATTATGTAGCCGCGCTGTAGCGGCGTCGAGGATGAATCCGGCTTGCATTTGGGAACCACAGTCAATGCGGTGACGGTAATGCTGCTGCTGTCGGCGGTGGTCGCCATTGTCGCGCGGCGACTCGCTCTGCCGTACACAGTGGGCCTGGTCGCGGTGGGAGCGGTGGTGGGAGCGCTCCGCCACCACGCAACGCACATCACCCTAACGGAAGACCTGCTGTTTACGCTGCTGCTGCCCCCATTGATATTCGAGGCCGCGCTGCAAACGGATTGGCATGCGCTCAGGCGCGAGCTGAGCGTGGTGATGCTGCTGGCGACGGTCGGCGTTCTCGTTTCCGCCGCGATTATCGCGGGCGGAATCGTGCGTCTGGCGCACTGGCCGGTGAGCGCCGCGCTGGTCACCGCCGTTCTGCTCTCGGCGACCGACCCGGTTTCGGTGATCGCGGCGTTCAAGGATTCCGGCATCGGCGGCAGGCTGCGAATCCTGGTGGAAACGGAAAGCCTGTTCAACGACGGCACGGCAGCCGTCCTGTTCACGGTCGCGCTGGCGCTCGCCGGCACTCAGGCGGTGCATGGGAGCAACGGCTTCGGCGGGATGGCCGGCTCGTTCGTGACGACGTTCTTCGGCGGTATCCTCTGCGGCCTGGTGGTCGGGGGAGTGGCGCTGCTTTTGTCGAGAAGAACCGAAGACCATCTGGCGGAGATTACGCTGACAACTGTGGCGGCCTATGGATCGTCGCTGCTGGCGCTGCATTTTCATCTGTCGAATGTGCTGGCCGTAACGGCGGCGGGCATTCTGATGGGCAATGTCGGGGCAAGCCGCGCGTTTACCGACCGAGGCCGCCAAGTGGTGGTGACGGTTTGGGAGTTTAACGCCTTCGTGGCGAACTCGATTATCTTTCTGCTGATCGGAAGCGCCTTGGTGCGCATCCGGCTGGCCAGTGTCCTGATGGATTCAGTGATCGTGATTGTCTTGACTTTCGTGGCCAGGGCCGCGACCGTTTACGGCCTTTGCCTACCGTTCGCCTGGTCGAAGCACAAGGTTTCGCTGCGGCATCAGCACCTGCTCTTTTGGGGCGGATTGCGGGGCGCGCTGGCCTTGGCGCTCGTTTTAGCGGTCCCAGCGGACTTTCCCTTGCGCGACCGGATGGTCGGAGTGGTATTTGTAGTGGTCGGATTTTCCGTGGTGGCGCAGGGACTCACCGTGACCGGCATTCTTCGCCGCTTCGCCGGGGACGAGCCCGCCGCCTCGGATGACGACAGCCCGCTTGGAGGAATCCCAGGGGAAGCGGCGCCCCTGTCTCAAGCGGTGGCTGCCGATTAGTATCGCTCAAGAACGCTTTATACTCAATGACGAACTCTCCAGAGCGCGTGCAGCTTATAGTCGATACCGATATCGGCACGAACGTGGACGACTGCCTGGCGCTCGCATTTCTGGCGCGAAGCTCAAATTGCGATCTGGGCGGATCAGGCTCGGCGACGACTATAGTCACGGGACGGCAGGAGCGGCGGATTGCTCTCGCGAAAGCCGTGTATTTGGAAGCGGGCCTTCATTGTGAGGTGTACGGCGGAGAATCCGAGCCTCTCAGCGGAACGCAGCTTCAGGTAGAAGCGCCGCTCGCCGATTTCGCGCCTGTGGACGAGGCGATTGCCGGGCCGATTGCGGCGGACGTGCTCTGCGACCGAATCCTAAATTTTGGCGGGCAAGTTACGCTTCTTTGCCTGGGGCCTTTGACGAACCTGGCAATGGCGCTACGCCGCTGCCCTGCCCTTGCGGACGGCTTTCACAAGATCGTGATGATGGGCGGCTGCTTCGGCGGCGACGCTATGTGCGACGAGCCGGAAACGAACATGCGTCTCGACTCGCTGGCCGCCGCCGAGGTGTTCGCCGCGCTTGGCTCTCTGCCGCCGCGAGATCAGCCGGTAGTCGATCTACTCGGGTACGAGGTAACCAGCCGCTGCTCGATCGACGTGGATGAGCTGGAACGACGCGAGGCTTCGCCGCTTTGCGTTAAAGCCGCGAAGTCGTGGCTGGGCGGCCATCCCGGCAAGCCGCTCGGCTGGCATGACGCGCTCGCGGCGGTGCACGCAGCATCATCGGCGCGCCGGTATGCGGACGCGGCTCCGCTAGTCACGTTCCAGCGCGGCAACGTCGTAGTCGATTCCCAGACCGGTGCAACCTCGTTTTCGGCTGACTCGAGCGGGTTCGCCAATATCGCGGTGGAGGTGAGCCGCGAGATATTCGCGGAGCGATATTTCAGCGGCTTTCAGCCAAGCGAGAGCGGGGGCGAGGACCGGCAATGACCGATGCCGCGAACTTGCTCTCGAACGAAATTGGCCGCCGTCCGTTGGTTCTCGGCATTGCAGGCGGCAGCGGCTCAGGCAAGAGCACGCTGGCGCGGGAGATTGCCGACGCGCTTGCGTCGCGACCGGAGCCGGTTAACTGCTCAATTCTGGGCATGGATCGGTTTTTCCGAACCATGGACCCGGACGCGCCCCGTATCGCGTTCAGCCTTTTACCGGACGAGCAGACTTTCGACTACAACCATCCCGACGCAACCGACAATATCGCGCTGGAAGCGGAAGTGAAGCGGCTCGCATTCGCTGACTCTGCGGGTGGTTCAAGCGTGATAATAGTCGAGGGCTTGATGGTGCTTGCCATTGAAGCGATCCGCGCGGTGTGCGATTTGCGCGTCTATGTCGAGCTGGAAGACGATGTCCGGCTGGCCCGAAGAGTGCTGCGCGATCTCGATTCGGCCCGCCGGTTCACGCAGCCTCGCGAGATCGTGCAGTACTACCTGGAATCGGCCCGTGTGGGGCATATCAATTACGTCGAGCCGTCCCGTCGCCACGCGGACTTGATCGTGCGCGGCGATTCCGACTTCCGGCGAACGGCCCGGCTGGTTTGCGGCGCGCTTTTCAGCCAATAAATCTGCCGATGCGGCGACACGCTTGGAATCAGCACGCTTCATTCCGTGTATTGCAGCCATAGAAACTATTTATATAAAGAAAACGTAAAGGCGGGTACCCGGAATTGACACTCTCGCAAACCCGCGTGTATACTTGGTTTGCGTAATTACTCTCCACGGAAGGAAGTGACTCGTAGCGCCTGAATTATCTCAGCGCGCTACCGCCTGAGCTTTGCAGTTCAGCGCCGCTCGACTTCCGCCGCTCGCGAGAAGCCGGGCTTTTTTGTGGCCGGTCGATTTATCGACCGCGCTGTCGGCGCTTAATTGCGAAGGGCGGATTCACGCGCCCGCGAATATGCTGTAAAGTATTTTGAAAGCTCCCCCGCCTGCCCGCAAGTCAGGCTGGCGACGGGCAGCTTCCGCTTTCAGTCCAAGCCAGAGACAGATCAGTTGACGAAGACCCGGAATTCAGCAGGATGCGCGCCGGGGTGCAGGGCTCGAACGCAAACTTTGCAGTGCGTCCGCGCCCATTAGCTAAGGAGGCTACCAACCGTTGTCTAAGCTCAAAGCACGCTCATTGTCCGCCTTGACGGCGCTTGCCGCCGCCGCGCTATGCGTCGGTGGCGCGCAGGCCGCTCTCGCGCAAAGCACCAGCGACCAGACGCCGCAATCCGGCACGGGCGCCACTCAGCCCAACACCACCGGCTCGCCCACGGGCACTCCACCCCCCACCCAGCCATCGCCGTCGGCGGCCCAGCCCAACGCTCCGGCAGCCAGCGCCCCCGCGCCCGCTCCGGTGACGTCCGCCCCGACTCCCGCCGCTCCCGCGACGGCGACCAATAAAGTTACCTACACCGGACTAATCGACGCTTATTACCTTTTTCAATTCAACAATCCCCGGCACCTGCCGCAAAACAACCTGGGAGCGCCGCTCTACGATGTCCGCCACAACCAGCCCAGCCTTGCCCTGGCCGAGCTGAACATCGCCAAAGCCGCCAACCCGAATCAGCTCGGATTTAAGGCCACTTTGATCGCCGGCGACACTGCCGATATCAACCACGGCGGCATCGGCGTGGATTCCAGCACGTTCCAGGAAGCTCGCTTCAAAAACATCCAGCAGCTCTACGCCACCTACGGCCTGAAAGGCGGCGCGGGCATCGATTTCGGAAAGTTCTACACGCCGTTCGGCTATGAAGTCACCGAATCGAACGCGAACTACAACTACTCGCGCTCGGACGTTTACAGCGTGCTCCTGCCCTTTTACCATGCCGGTTTCCGTGCGTATACGCCCAGCTATAAGGGCCTGGTTTTAACGGGCTATATCGTGAACTCGCTGAACGATACGGCTAACGAAGGCGTCCATGACGACAACGGCGACAAAGCTTTCCTCGGTCAGATCAACTACACCGCGCCGAGCGGCAAGTTTGTCTTTATCGAAAATGTCGGCTACTCCCGCGATAAGAACGTCGGCAACTTCTTTACACTAGAAAACGCGTCAAGTGGAGTCTATGACACGGACAAGACCACGCTTTCCGATACGGATTTCACGTACAATGTGGACGCCAACGATCTGATCGGACTCAACTACGTCTACCGCAACGACGACGGCAGCTATACTGCGCCAATAGCAACTCCAGGCGGCAGTTTAGCCGTAGGGCCGAGGGCAGTGTCGGACGACCCGCATACAGCGACGGTTTCTAACGGCTACGCAGTTTATTTGCGCCGACAGTTCACCCCGAAAGACGCTGTCGCATTGCGCTATTCCGGGTTGACGCAGTCTTTCTCCGGCAGCCATTTACGTCTCTACGATATCACCGGCACCTTCGAGATCAAGAACTCCTCGCAGTTCCTGACACGGTTCGAGTATGTGCACGATAACGCCAACGCCAATATCTACTCTGGAGCCGACGGAACTGGCACAAGCGGAGACGATACTCTGGTCAATCCTAAGAAAGATCAGGACACGATTTCGGCTTCGGAAGTGTTTACGTTCTAATCCGAATCACACAGCAAAGCGCCCCCCGACCCATTTCAGGATCGGGGGCGTTTTTTTGCCTGCCCCTCGATTCGCCTTGACACTCTTGCCGCCGCGAAGCCAAACTGAGTGCGCATGATAGACAAACTCGCGACGGCGCGCCGCCTCGGATTGCTGGGCGGCACGTTCGACCCCATCCACTACGGGCATCTTCTTATGGCCGAGGAGGCTTGCCAGCAGTTTCAGCTGGAGGCGGTGGTTTTTGTTCCCAACGGGCAGCCCGCGCACAAGCAGGGCGAGCGGGTCAGCGGCGCGGGGCATCGCGCCGGGATGTGCGAGGCGGCCATCGCGGGCAACGAGCGCTTTGTCTGCTCCCGGATTGAGATCGAGCGCGAGGGAATCTCCTATTCCATCGATACGCTCGCCGAGTTTCGCGCCCGGTACCCTGCCCTTGAAGCGCTGTACTTTATCACCGGGGCGGACGCTATCTTGGAGCTGCCCACCTGGCATCGCGCATCGGAGCTGGCCCGCTACTGCGAATTTATCGCCGCCACCCGCCCCGGCTGCGATTTGTCGCACATGACCGAGACAATCGGCTCCGAACTGGCCGGACACGTCCATTTCATGCCCATCCCCGGTATTGATATCTCGTCCACCGATTTGCGCCGGCGGGTAGCGGAAGGCAGAAGCGTCCGGTACCAGACGCCGGACGCCGTCGCCGAGTATATCGACAGGTTTCACTTATATCAGCGATAGACGGTTAGCTCGGTCAGTACCCCGAGGGGACATGGCGCTTTACGCCGGTGCGTATTAGTAGAAGTGCGCTCCCGGTTTGACTTCCCCGCCGCGCCGTGCCAGAATTGGGACATGGTACTTTCATGGGATCAAGACCCAGTCACCGTTTATCCTGAGATCACGATCGCCGCGCAGGTGCGCGAGATGGTCGACACCGTTCTCACCAGCCACCAGAAGGAAGAGGCCGAGGACGCTTTTCCCGAAGCCAATATCCACGCGCTGGCGGACGCCGGCTTTTTAGGTCTGCTGACGCCAAAAGAGTATGGCGGCCTCGGTCTGGACACGTTGAGCGTCACCTACGCGGTGGAGCAGATCGCTTCGGTGGCCCCGGCCACCGGCTTCGTGCTGCTGCTGCATACGCTGACCGCGAACCGGATCAACAAAGCGGGCACGCCTGAGCAAAAAGAGCGTTATCTGCCGCGCATCGCCGGGCGCGAGCTGGGCGCGTCGGCGTGGTCGGAAAAGGGCGCGGGCGCGGACAAGGCGGTGCTGAACACCAAAGCGTATCGTCAGGACGGCGTCTGGCATCTGTCCGGCATGAAGGCGTTCTGCACCGGAGCGGGGCACGCGGGTGTCTACATGGTGATGACCGACACCGACGAGGGCAAGGCGTTTTTCCTGGTGGATAAGGACAACCCCGGCCTGGTGGTGGGCGCGCCGATGGAGTCGATGGGGCTTCAAGGCACTCATTCCGGCCAAGTGGGCTTGAACCACGCGCTGGTGCCCGACAGCGAGCGTGTGGGCGAGCCGGGGAAGATCGGGCCGATTATCGCGTGGGACATGAAAGCGGGATTGCACTCGGGGATTGTCGCCACGGGAATCGCGCTGGGAACGTTCCGGCGTTTGCTGGATATCTCGCGGATGAGCAACTCGTTCGAGAAGTTCGAGTCGGTGCGCGTGCGGATCAGCGCCCTGGCCGCCCAGCTCTCGATCATGCGGACGCACGTCTACGCTCTCGCACAGCAAGCCAGCCTGCCGGAAGGCGACCGCCCCGTGATCGACGCGGCGACGATGACCGCCAAGCTGTTTCTATCCGAGCAGGCCCTCCAGATGACCACGGACGCGATTGCCATCGCGGGCACGGCGGGGTATTTGCGCGAGAACGGCTTAGAACGGCTGCACCGGGATGCGCTGGGGATTGTTATCGCCGCGCCGATCAACGGTCAGGTGCTGGGGAGCATCGGCGAATCGCTGCGGGTGAAAGACACGCAATCGCATTTATACAAAGTGTAGCTTAAACCGAACGTTAATCGTGTGGAGACTCGAGTAGCTAAGGGGGGATTCCGCTCCAACTTCATAGCGCATGCAGGACAGATAAGATTTTGGTGTACTTATAGTCTTGTCACTCTAAGCTTTTGAATGGGTAAATATAACTAAATCGCGATCTTTCCAGCGATTTTGGCGTCGCAACGCTTACGATTAAAAAGTGTCTCACTGATGCAGCTTTCCCAATGTAATTCATCGATAAGCGCCTGATATGTCGTTCATTGTAAGTAGGCAGCTTCTTAGTACGATACTATAGTCAGTTCAGAGTATATGCTGCGCGCACGTTCGTAAATCAGAGTGACTTTAGATTCACTCGGTCACCTCTGCAACACTGCACAAACCAAAAGATAGCTCGATCTATGGCAAAAATCGAAATTGAACTTTCTGGAGGCGTCGAACTACTTCTGAGACGCCAAAGCCAACTGCTCGGCACGACTGCGGAAGAGTACGCCGCGCGTGCGGTAGCGGAGAAGCTCGCTGCATCCTCCGAACCGGAGCCGCTCTTGCCTCGCGATGATTGGGAACGAGG
>CAXSEA010000075.1:0-14169 GCA_964235675.1 uncultured Armatimonadales bacterium
TGCCATTGCGTGCGCTCCGGCGTCGCTGGGGTGCGTGTGGTCGCCGCTGTCGTAGCGGGGCAAAAGCTGATCGGGATGCTGAGGGTCGGCGACGATTTTAGCGAAATCAGCCACGCCGTCAAAAACCGTATTGCCTTGTATCCAGGCGTTCACGGCTACGCGTTCCTGATTCTTTTCCGGTGAGTAGAAGTTTGGTATCGTCGATCCGGCAAACGGCGTCATCGTGCCGATGTAGATTTTAAGGCCGTGCGCGTGGGCGCGGGTGGCGAGCTGGGTCAAGCCCCAGGTAATCTGATCGACACTCACCGTTTCGGGCGATTCGGCGGCAGGCTGCGCGATATCGTTTAGCCCCAGCAACACAAACACCGAGCGGACGCCGGACACGGCGAGGACGTCGGAGTCAAAGCGCGCGAGGCCGCTCACCCCGAAGAAAGCCCCAGGGCCGTGGCCGTCATGCAGCAGACGGTTGCCGCTCAGGCCCGCGTCCAGCACCGCGCCGGGGCGATGCGCCTGCTGCAAGCGTTGGGAAAGGATCGTCGGCCATTCACGCGCTTGGTCGCGGGTCAGCTGGGCGCCGTCGGTGACCGAGTCCCCGAACGCGACTATCGCCGGCGCGGGTGTGGAAGTCGCCACATCCACTCCGTCCAACCAAACCCATGGCTTGCCTTCGCCGGAGGGATCAGAGGGTGGAAAGCTCGACGCGCCGACCTGGTTTCCAGCAAAGACATAAATTGCGCTGCGCTGCTGCAAATGCACGGTCGCCGCCGGGCTGGGGCCAGGCAGATAAAGGCTGACGGCGAGGTCGGATTGCGGCGCGGCATCGAGATCGACAGGATCGCTATAGATATCCGCTCCAGCCGGAATCGTCACCGACGGCTTGCCATTGAAGGCGAGCGAATGGAGCGATCCCGCCGCTACCGACGATCCTTGCGCCCGGAGTGCCACGGTGGCCGCGCCGATCACCAGGTCGGCCGCGCCGTAGCGATTCGTGAGGCGCACCCTCACCTGGCTGCCTCCGGCTGTCAAATGCACTATCTCGCGCAGAGTCTGGTTTTGGTAAACGGTAGGAGGACCGGCGCTGCCGGACCAATCCACCAGCGATGCGGGAGCCGGGCACGCTTCCCAGCTACCTGCCCAATTTGCCTGCGCCGCGGGCGCGCTGAACGGGCAGGCGGTCATCACGGCTAAACAGGCCAAAGCTGCTGAAAAACGATATCGGAGCATACGCGGATTATTCCTTATGCTTGCGCTTCCGCAGCAGTGATGAGTTTAGCCTAGTGGCGAGGCCTGCGAACTCATCCTGCGACACCGTCTACTTCAGCAAATCCAACGAAATCGCGTTCGCCATCGCTTGAGCGCCATTATCGTTGGGGTGCAGATGGTCGCCGCTGTCGTAAGCGGGCAGCATCTGGGCCGGGTGCGCTGGGTCGCGGACAGCTTTGTCGAAGTCGATCACGCCATCATAGCGGCCCTGCTGGCCGCGAATCCATGTATTGACCGCTTGGCGCTCCTGCTCTTTTTCCGGAGAGTAGTAGCCAGGCATAGGCGTAGCGGCAAACGGAGTGAGCGTACCGACATAGATTTTGAGGCCGTGGGCGTGGGCGCAAAGCGCGATCTGGGTGAGGCCGCCCTCGATATCCTGCGCGGATACAGTCTCGGTCGTTGCCAAGCCTAAGCCGATATCGTTGATACCGAGCAGAACGATCACCGTATGGACGCCGCTTTGCGCGAGAACGTCGTCATCGAACCGCGCGAGCGCATTCGCGCCGAAGCTAATCATCCGGCTTGGGCCGTCGCGCAGGATACGGTTGCCGCCGATCCCGGCGTTCACTACCGCGCCCGGCCGGTGCGCCTGCTGCAAGCGTTGGGAGAGAACGTCCGGCCAGTCATGAGCCGAGTCGCGGGTGATTTGGTAGCCGTCCGTAATCGAATCGCCGAACGTGACGATTACCGGAACAGCGGTGACGGAGGTGACGTCCACCTCGTCCAGCCACACCCAGGGCTGCCCGTCCGATGCCGCCGTGGAAGGCGGAAAGCTCGCGGCGCTTGCCTGGTTTTCCAGAGCGGTGTAAATCGCGCTGCGCTGAATCTGATGGATGCTAGCGGCGGGGTTGGCGCTCGGCAGGTATAAGCTGACCGCGATGTCGGCCTGCGGCCCGACAAGCATCGACACCGGATCGCTGATCAAATCCGCGCCGGGCGGGATGGTCGCCGTCGGCTGCGTGTTGAAGGTAAGCGTTTGCAGGGTATCCGGCGAGATCGTCGAGCCTTGCGCCCGGAGCGCCACCGTGGCCGCGCCGATAGTCAGCAGGGACACGCCGTAGCGGTTGGTCAGGCGCACGCGAATCTGCTCGCCGCCCTCGGTGAGATGGACGATCTCGCGCACGGTCTGGTTTTGATAGAGTGACGCGCCCGCGCCGCCCTGCGACGAGCCGGCGGCGGGCGCCGGAGTGGGACTGGCCGCCCAGCTCGCGATCCAGTACGGCGCGGCCAATGCCGGCGAGGCGGACGGAAGCGTTATCGCTAAGGCAAGAAGCAAAAGCTGAATAGAAGAGTAGGATCGGTGTTTTCGCATGAAGTTGTTTTACCTCGCGCCGCATGCTAGGATTGCAGTAGCTGTGCCGATTACGAAGCCTTCCAATATCCACGTGGCCTTTTAGATAGCGAGCCGCTTCATAACAAGCGGCTCACCGGGCCAAACCGGCGCGAAGATAATGCAGCCAGTACCCGGCGTAGGGGCCGTACTGCTCCAGCTTGGCGGCCAGACGGACACCATTAAAGCGCACGCCGTACACGCGCCGGGCCGCCGTCAGGAACGCTTCGCCCGCCGCGCCCGCCAGCGAATCGGCGGTGATAGCGTCCATGCGTCCGAAGCCGCGCACCAGAATCAGCGACGACGACCACGCGCCGATGCCGGGAATTTCCCTCAGCCAGCCTTCGAGAAATTCCGTGGGCGCCGTTTCCAGCCACTGCGGGTCGGCGGCGGCAACAGCCTGCGCGGCCGCCTGAATCGTCTTGGCTTTCCGCTCGCTGGCGATCAAATCGCGGAGCGCGCCTTTGGGCGTCTCGACGAGCGTTTGCGCGTCGGGAAACGCGGTCAGGGCAGTTTCCCCGAAAGCGACCTGATCGCCGTAGGCTGCGGCAATACTCTGCATCAGTTTGCGCGCGATCGTCTGGGGAGTAGCCTGTGAGAGAATGGCCCAGACTGCGCTTTCCAGCGGCGTGGGAAACTTCACCGGGTGATAGCCGCGCAGCTTTGGCATCACTTCAGCGGCGAACCTCTTGTCCTTTTCAGCGACCGCGTAGAAGCCGGTTAAATCGACCGACAAGCTGAGGTAATTATCCAAGTAGGCTGCTATGGCTGAGTTGGTCTCCGGCATTCCGGCTCCGGATACGGCTTCGCACCAAAGCGTTTCCGGCTCGGATTCCGCCGCCTGCTCGGAATGCACGGTCAGGGTAACGGCGCGTCCGCAAATCCGGGCCGCATGCAGTATGGAGCCTGCTTGTAAGACTGTGGAGCCGGATAACGCGGGGTTGAGCTTGAGGAAACGGAGGCTGGGAGAAAAAGCAAAGGGAGTGGCAGGAATCAGGCGCATCACTGTAAAATCATACCCGCGCGATTAAATCTCGAGAGCCGAAATCAGGGAGGATCGTCGAGCAACTCGGTCAGCCCGCCGCATCTACTGGCCAGCAATGAGTTCGGAGCGTTTCAAGGCGTGTACCATGATATCGTCGGAGCGCAACGCCCAGTAGACTCTGCCATGTTGTAGCACCGTGAGCAGGAGAAAGCCCAAAGAAGCGAGAGCTCGCTTCTTTGGGCTTGGAGTTCAGGCTTAAAAAGCCTGGTACTGGCCGAAGCAGGGTTGATCGTTCGTGTCCATGATCGTCACGGCGTAGCGCTCATACTTCGCGTGACCGTCCGCGAACGCATAGTTGGCCCCATTGGTGTGGCGCTGGCTGGCGATGGCGAACTGGCTGTCGGGATGAGGAACGCAGTCGCCGCTTGGAGCGGGCACGTTGCCGTTCACCTGGCCTAAGTAGCCGCGCACGTCGTAAATTTCTCCCAGCCAGGGATGGACGTGCACGTCGCAGAACGCCGAGTTGCGCTCCGCGATGTAGATCGTGCTCGCCGGCTCCTTGATCTGCGAGAGTGTCGCGCCGAACAAGAAGTAGGCGTTGACAAGATACGACGTGATTCCCGGCGCGGGCGCGGCGTCGGTGCAGGCAACCCCAAGCGTCGCGCCGTGCGGGTCGCCGTCGTCGGGGCATTCAAACAGATGCTCCCGCTGGCTGAGGCTTCCGCTGGAGTCGTCGCCGCCACGTACATATGGGATGATCTTCTCGAACGGCGAGCCGTAGTCCGCGTTTTCGAGCTGCGCGTTGTCGTCGTCCACTGCCGGGTCGCCGGTTGCCGGATGCTCCTGGGGATATTTCTCGTCGTAGTCGTCTACATACGTGTAAACCGCCAAGCCGATCTGCCTGCTGTTGGACAGGCAGGCCGTGGCGCGGGCTTTTTCCCGCGCTTGAGCGAACACGGGGAACAGTATCGCCGCGAGTACGGCGATGATGGCGATCACGACCAAAAGCTCGATCAGCGTAAAGCCGCGCGCGTTTTTCTGGTGCATAGCACCCTCCTCTTCTGAAGTTGAATCTCGATGTAGTTAAGGCGATTCAACTCGAGCGAGGAGGCTGCTCCGGTACCGCTTGATACCGAAAAGCAAGAGCGCGCGCCACATCGGGCCAACGCAAATTTGCGGATGGGTGAGAGGAAGCGCTTATTTGCGGGGTAGAAGCGCCGGGCAAATAATCCCGGTACGACTTGTCGGCTGAAACAAGCGGCGTATGCTCCGGTGGGGAGCAGGTGCACGAGCAGCAATGCAGCGCTGCGTCCGACGCGCCGTTCCCGGACATCGTCGTCATGCCGCAACGACAATGGCCTTGGCAGCAGCGGCAGCAGGCGGGCATCTCCATCGACAGGGCAGCGCCGGCGGTCAAGACAGCCTGATGCGCCGCCGCAGTCAAGCAAGCGGGCCGCATCGGCAATGCGGGGAGCGGGATAAACGGGCCTGGCAGGCGCAGGAAAATAAGTATGAACGCGGCTAACGCCAGCAGTCTCGAAATACTTGGATTCCCGCGCCGTGTTCGCTGCATATCCGCTTCAGTATAGACCGGCTTACGCAAGCAGCAGCTTTTTGGTCAACGCCGCACGTCTGGCGAAGTCCGGCTCCGAGGCGAGTGCTGGAGACGCTCCGGTGGTCGATACCGGCTCGCGCAGCTCGCTCCATGAGCGGCACCCGCCATACTCAGGCTGTACAGGAACAATCACCGGCTCCGCAAGCGCGTAGGCGCGGACAATCAGCGCGGTCATCGGCTTGTAAGGCTCCCAGTTGAAGCGGCCCTCGATAAACTGGCGGCTCCAAATATGCTGGGGCGCAAGCTTAAGCAGCGTGTCCGGTGAGATAAGCCGCACCGTATCCACAACTTCGCAGGCCGCCTCGAAGCGGATTACGGCATCCAGCGGGCGACGCGCCTCTTCCTCGGCAAGCCACTGGCCGAAGCAAGGCTGTAAATCGCCGGCGCGCTCGGTTTCGTGGGCGTAGGTCGGCTGGATCAGAAACTGCTCGGCGCGCAGATCAAAGTCGCCGGTTTCCTCGATAATGCCGCCCTTGCGCAGCATAATCATTTGGTGCCCTTCCAGCAAACCCCGCTGCACCACAGCCCATTCCTTCAATGCGATTCGTAGACTCTCCGCTAGCATAAATTTTCACTTCCATAAAGCTTGAACGTCTCGCCAAGCGCAGAACCATAGGACTATCACATAAATTCCCGCAAACCGGTCAATCGTTGAGTGACTGAGGCTGCTCCGCCGGGGGCCGGACAGCGGGCGCAACCCGGTGCAGCAGCTCTACTCCGATAATGACAAATACCAGCCAGATGCCTCCGGCGATCCATCCCGCCAGGATATCGCTTGGGAAATGCGCGCCGAGATAGATTCGGCTAAAGCCTATACCAAATATGAGCAAAGAAAAATATGTAATAATGATCGTTCTGACTATCGTATTATGATAATACCGGCAAAGAAGAAAGGCGATTGTGCCGAACGAGATCATCCCGAGCATCGCGTGGCCGCTGGGAAAGCTATAGTTCTTCTCGTGCACAAACAGCCAACTCCAGTTGGGCCGCTCCCGCTTGAACGCCGCCTTCGCCACCTGGTTAATTAAAAGGCCGCCGATCTCGGAGCCGAGTATGCCGATTGCTTCACCCCAGCGCTTTCTCATTAAGAGAACGCCGAGCATAATCAAGCACCAGACGACTACGTAAGTCGGCGAGCCGATTGTCGTCAAAAGACGCATGAACGCAGTTAAATGCGGTGAGCTGTGCTTGTACAAATCATTGGGAATGGAATGGTCCAAGCTATGAAAGGCATGCAGCTTCTCGTGCAGATACACCAAAGCGCCGGTAATCAAAATAGCAGTGAGCAGTCCGCCGACCATTACGGCAATCAGCTGGGATTTTATTTTGGCGCGCAATTTAGGATCGCCATCCTCGGCGCGCGCGGTGGAATACAACGAATTGACCATGCCGCATTGTACAGCCCTCGCCGCTGGGAGCGAACTCGGAAGATACGAATGAAAAACAAGTTTTCAGATATGTGCCGCTTTTTACCGCATCCACGCAGTGCGATGGTTAAGAGAACTCGATTCCAGCAAAGCTGAGCGGTGGATGCGGAAGGACGGCGGCAGGATGCTATTGTGGGAAGAACTACCCAGCGCGCAAGCGCCGGAGACGCAGGCAATCTTTTTGTACGAAGAGAGGTGCCGGCTAGCCGGCAATCTAGTGCAAGCCTCGGCAAAGCAGGCGACGCAGCTTTTTGCATTCCGCCCCGCTCCCGGCGGCGCTATGCCGACTTCTACTGAGCAAATCGCGCTGATCGCTTTAGACATGACCGCTGGACTGCGGCTTATTTATACGTCCGCGCCATTCCGCCTGCGCCATATCTCCGCCCGCTCGCAGGAAAACAACGGCTTGCTTCCCCGTCAAGTACGCACTGCCCGCCTGCAGCCGACCCTCCAGCCGCTGACTGCGTGGGTGCGCCTTCTCTTGCGGCAAGCCCGTCGGGATACTTCGCGGCTTGTCGATACGCTCGCGCAGCTAGAAGAGCCCTCTTTTGGGCTTGACTCCAGCGCGGCCGCCGGCACAGGAGTCTGGCGGCTAGGTGTCGCGTTGAGCGCGTTGCTGCAATCTGGCCAGGATTCCAGCATTGAGAACCTCCTGGAGCGCTCCAGCCGGCAGGAGCCGTCCAGCGATACACTTGCCGCGTTCGCGCTGGCCCGCTCAATCGTTCGTCCGAGTGACTGGAGCAGCCGCGCTCCTCTCAAGCTTTCCGATCTGAGCGTAATCTCGGGCGAGGTGGACGAGCATTTTACCGGCTCAGTTCGACGAATCGTCGCGGAAATGCAGCACATCGGGATGGACGAGTCAGTGATCAAATCCGCGCTCGACCAGCGGCGCGTGCCGCCATGGCTACTTAGCCGCGTCTTTCGGGACAATCCGTCTCCGTGGCGCAAGGAGTAAGAAAGAGGCCGAATGTGTCGGCGTTTCGGGTGCATCCGCTCTGCCCAACAACAGATTTCAGCCTTAAAACAAACATTCCGCTTAATTCGACAATATATTTTGCATATTGCAGCTTATTTACGCGTTTGTATCCAGTATGCCGGAGTTTCTGCCGATACTGGCTATGAGGGTTTACTCCGGCGCCGAAAGCAGACACGCTCGCCTCCATGCTCACAGCGCCGGTGAGCCTTCTTTCACTCTTTTCCTCAGTCATCCACTATTCGCTCCCAAAAAATAAGACGCCGTCGCGTGCTCGTGCCGCGACGGCGTCTTATTTGTATTTCTTGAGCGAACTTAACGAGCACGCCTGGGCAAATAAATTTGAGTCTGTTCAGTTTCCGTCTAAGGGCATGTCAAGGCGTTCACTCAGGTCTTTGAAGAAAGCTAAGGCACGATCAGTCGCCTTACAGAAAGCCATTGTGAAGGAAGGCGAACTGCTACGCGCAGTTATAGGAGCTTGCTTCCAATGACCGAGTCCCGAGGGGAACAGGGTGGCACGGCAATCTAGAAATTGCTCGCGCGCTCCGATACAAAACGGAGACTGGCGGAAAGGATTAGTAGCGCGTTTCGACGAAAACGATTCGCGCCGTAGATCGCCCTGGCGCATGCGCGGGATGGACGCGCTTGAAGCGGAAGTGGTGCGCCTGCATCAATGACGCGGGGTAATCGGAGGCTGGAGCCAGGTCGGCTGAAGCCGCGTCCGTTAGGTTTGCTTTCGCGCCGGCTTCGGGAGTGACGAAACGCGGAAAAAGAACAGCCGAGAGCGCGCCAAGCGTCGTAATGATGCAAAGCACATGTAACAGCGTCGCCCCGCGCTGCGGAGCTTGCCTGCGTCTTTGTTGTCGGGTTCCCGGCAGAATCACGTTTCGGCTACAGCTGCTCATTGGATGCTCTTTTCTGATGTGTAATAGCTTCAGCGTAAATGAACCGCCTGCAAAGGCGACAAAGAGTTCTTGGACAACGTTATCCGGTGGAGAGGCGTCGCTTTGGCGACGCTGTCAATCGACAGAGGCTGGAGGTCTGCCGGGCTTGCCAGTCAAGATACATGTACCGCGACTAAGCTCGAAGTTCCGGGCTACCTGTTAATATTTTTGGTATTTCGGGCAGGCATTTGTAGGGTGAGGCACAAAAAAAGCACCGATACAGGAGACAAATCTCCTGTATCGGTGCAGTTTATCTTTTCCGTACCCGCTACTCCAAAACGTCTGTCGGAAGCAGCGGGTACTTGGGATAAGAGTTCGAGAAGAACAAGCCGAGGGCTTAGAACTTCACGGAGAGCTGGGTCACAGCCACGCCGCCGTAGCTGTTGCCTTCCGGGTCGAAACCGGTGCCCTTGTCCTTGTAGTCGATGATCTGGTAGAGCAGTTTCAGCGACGAGTTGGAGTTGAGCTGATGGCCAAGGCCGATCGTGACATACTGCTCGGTCGGCTTGCCGGCCGCAGTCAGCAGTCCCTGATCGTTCTTCAGGTTGTACTGAACGTACTCATAGCCGAGGTCGACCGTGTTGGACGAGGTCAGGCCGTACTTCAGTCCGGCGTCGTAGGAGGTCAAGCGGTCCTCGCGGCCCAGAGGGTTCTGGTTGGCGATGTTGTAGACGCCCTGGTAGAAGTAGCCGTCACCCACCAAGCTCAGCTTGGAAGTGATCGCGTACGAAGCGTGCACGAGCGGGCCCTTGACGTTCGCCGGGTTGGTCCAGGTGCCGACGTGGCCCCAGTAGCCGGGAGCGGCGAAGTTGTTGTCAACCTGGGTGTATCCGCCCTTGACGTTGAATGCGCCGAAGGTGTAGCCGAGTTCGGCCAAGTACGCTTCGGTGCCCTTGTTGCTGTTGACGCTGCCGATGCGGCTGCCCGCGCCGGTGGCCGACTGGGCGTACTCGCCGTCAAGCGTCAAACCGGAGACCTTGACAAACGGGATGGTGCCCTGGAAGTCCGCGCCGTAGACGGAGATCGTGTTATACGTATCGCCGTTAATCGGCTCGGTGGACGTCGGGTTCACGCGAGCAGTCAATGCGGTGACGCCGATGTTGTAGCTATCGGGCGAGCCGAAAGTTACACGGGCGCCAGCGCTCTGGTCGATCGGGTTGAAGTACTCTTGTCCGCCGCCGCCATTGCCGAAGGAATTGCTGCCGGGGCGGTGCGCGCCGTCACGAGCCGTCGCAGTGGGGCCGCCGGTCAGGATAGCGTCGTCGATCGGAGCGTTCTTACCGGCATAGACCTGCACATGGGCATGGCCAAGGCCGAAGTTGAGCTTACCGCCGTCGGTGGTGACGTCGCCGCTGTCGGTTTCCGGCAGGTTGGTGTAGACGTCGGGGTCGATTGCCTTCAACGTATAGGGCGTGAACTGCTCGCCGAATCGTCCGACAACCGCTTCAGCGCCGGCCAAAGGTCCAAGGGCGACAGGAGCGTCGACATAGGCCTGGTAGATGTTGAATTGATCGGTCTCGGCGGTGGTGCTCTCGGTGCGGAACGGATCCAGGCTCTCGTAGCTGCCGATAGTCGGCAGGTAGTTGCCGGCGTCCAGCTTGACGATGGCATGAGCGGTGTCGCTGATGCGTCCGTCGAAGTTCAATAGAATGTCATGGTAGACATTGATATTGCTGTCGATGCTGTTGTTGCCGAAGGTGCCGATGCGGTAGCCGTTCTGATCGAGCGGGTTGTTGCGGAAGGTGCTTCCGTTGACGTCGCCACGGGCGATGAAGTTGGCTTCACCGGTGATCTTGAGGCGGCGCTGCTCGTCCTCGACAACGGCGAGGCGCTGCTCGTCGGCGTCAAGGCGCTGCTTGATGGCGTCGACATCCTGGCCGAGGCGCTGAAGTTCCGGCTGGAACTCGTTAACCAAGGCGCGGAGGGCGTCGAGAGCAGCTTGCTGCTGCTGAAGGCGACCGTTGACGTCGTTTTGAAACGCCTGAAAGTCGCCGGTCTTGACGAACTGGCTGGTGTCGATGTTGTTGATCTGGGGCAGCAGGCGAGCGATGGCGACCGCGAACTCGTAGCGAGTCATGGCGCGGCGTCCGCCGTAGGTGCCGTCCGGGTAGCCGATAACGATACCGGCCTTCTGGAGGGTGTTCACCGCAGTGTACGCCCAGTGGTCGGCGGGAACGTCAGCGAACGGGCCGCTGGCCGCACCGGTGGCCGGCGCGGCTTGCGCGTTGGCCAAGGTGGGGAGAGCGATTCCGACCGCGGTGCCGAGGAGCATCGTAGCTCCGGCGGCCAGCGAAAGGTACTTCTTCATTCTCTAAAATCTCCTTGAGATTATCCGGTTGCAGTAGTGGCGCCCGCAAAAAGATTCAAGGGAAAAGCATTGTTTGGAATGAGCGCTCGCGGCTGCGACTCGCCAAGCTCATCTGTATCCGACAACGGTTTGCAGCATGCCGGCAGTGGCCGTGTTACCTGCGTGGCATGGATGCTATCGATCGCCGAATATAGAATTGTTGCCCGGCAAACGTCCCAATCGCTCGTGCCAATGCCAATCGCGCGCATCGCTTGAGATTCTTAATTTGGAAACGCCTTCTCTTTTCCGCGCGGATCGCCTGATTTGCAGGGTAGCGCGTCAATTGAAAAAGAGAATAGGGTTGTGCTGAAGATGGTTCCCGTATAGTAAAACCGGAGAACCGGCCCTACTTTACCCAACTTCAAACGTTAGGACAAGACGTCCAACCCCATTGTTGCAAGTATTTTTACTGAATTAACCAACTTTTTTATTGTTGGCTTTGCAAATACTCTTCCGCTAATATTTGCGCCACCGTATCGTCGTAGCAAGTTTCAGGCGCGCGCATGCCCGGCGGAAGCAGCTTCTGCCAGCCCCGCGCGGGGTGCTCCAGCACATAACGCGCGCGTGCCCGCTGCGACGAGCCGTGCTCGTTGACCAGCGCTATTTTCAGGGCCGGAAACATGGCGGCGGTCGCTTTTCGGAGCGTGTGGCTCTGCGTGCCGTCGCCGAACACCAGAGTTTCCACCGCCGGAAATTCGCGCAGCAGCTTTCCAAGCTCGGTCAACAGGCTTTCAGTGGCGACGACCTGCTTTCGCAGGGCGCGCATGGCGGGAGCGGCGGACGATGGCGCGGGCGGCGAGCACTCGACCACTGCTATGCCGCATTTGCTGCGTCCCGGATCGACCGCGAGAACGGTAATGGTTGGCGCGTGTGACATGGCGGATGCTAGCGAGCGCCCTTACCGCCTGCTGCGGCGGACGCTACCGGGGTGCCGCCGACGGCGAAGTTCAGTTGAAGCTGATCCACCGACCAGGTTTCTTGAGCGGCGCTGGCCGTGACCACCACGGACTCGGTCGCGGGCAGGCGGCGCACTTGATCGACGATGTTGTAAAGCGTGCTGAACGGCACGTCGCCGAGCTGGGTCTCGTTGGTGGAGGGGTTGATCTCCACGGGAATGACGCCTTGCCGGATCGCGTTTTGACGCGCCGCCTGGAGCAGCCGCATAATGCCCGCCGTGATTTGATCGTAGCTGCGGTCCGAGGGCGGCAAAGTCACCTGCGCGATTGTCTGCCCGGCAGCCAGAATGCGCTGGTTGCTGAACGGACTCAGCGTGATCGTCACCGTCTGCCCAGCGAAGCTGTTGCCGCTGGCGTAGCCGATCAGTGCCACGGAGCCAGTGCTGCTGGTGTAGTTGTGGATGTTGTCGGCCAGCGCGTTGATATTGTCCTGCTCGCCGATAAAAATCGGGGCAGGCCCGCCGCCGCTGCCGCTCAAGCCAGGATCGCGGCCGAACACGATTTTGAGCAGCTGAACCGCATGGCCGTTTGCCCCACGCGACGCGCCGTGCGCCAGCGCTTGAGCGCTGAGCTGCGCTAGGAACAAGGTAATCTGGCCACGGATAGTCGCCACGGGCTGACCGGCGACGATTCGGGTGCGCCCGACCTCCTGCCCTTTGCGGTATAGCAGCGAGTTGTGCGTTTCCGTAAAGCCAAACTGGCTGATCGTACGCTCGATTTTGCGCTCTTGCGCGATGTTCGCTTCCAAAGCCGAGCTGCGCGCCTGCGCCTGCGCCACATTCCGCTGCGCCGAGGCCAGCTCGCCGCGCGAATCGGCAAGCTGGTTTTGCACGCCGCCAAGCTGCGCCTTCGCCGCCGCCACGGCCGCTTGCTCGCGGAGCAGGCTAGCGCGCGAGACGTTGAGCTGCGATTCCGCCCGCGCCACGCCGAGATGCGCTTGCTTTGCGTCCTGCTGCGCTTGAGTCGCCGCCGATTGAGCCTGCGCGGTCGCCGCCTGCGCCTGTACGGCGGAGTTCTGGGCCTGGCTTGCGGCTGCTTGCTCCTGAGATGCCTGCTTCCTCAGCGCGTGGTTGTCGCGCGTCAAATGGGAGTTGCTTTCCACCAGTTCCGCGCCGCGCTGCACCGCGATGCGAAAACTGCGGTCGATTGCCAGCAGAACCGCGAAAGTCAGCAGAGCGGTCAATGCTCCGAGCACCCCGCCTACCCAGCTAGCCGTGCTGCGCGGGCGCAGGCCAAACAGCGACAAGCGCTTCTTGCCGAGTTTCAGGCCGAGGTAATCGCCGCCGTAGGCGATCAAGCCGCCCATCACCATCAAGATTATGATTGCGAGAAACATGGGGAGCGCTGCGGCGGAGTTGAGATGCTCCGAGGGACAAGGCTCAAAGGTACTTACGCCGCCCAATTATTATGCGCTATAGCAGTCCGAGATTTTGAGAATAGCCCAATGGGTTCTAAGAGGGTTCAGGAAAACACCTCGCGGAGACCTATCCGTCACGCTCAGAAGCGTGACGGATAGGTCCGTGGGGAAAAACCGAGTTTTCCACACCCTCTAAGTAGTCGCGCGAGAAGTCAGATATCCGGCCAGGATGAGGCCGAGCAGGTTCGGCAGGAACGCGGCTAGGGCGGGATTCACCGCGCCGTGCGCGCCCAGAATATCGAGGTACTTAAACAAAGCGTAGTAGCCCAGAATAATCCCGATGCCCCATGCGATAGCCGCTCCTCGGGATGCGGCCCGCTGAGGCCGCAGCGCCAATGGAGCGCCTACCAGCGCGAAAACAAAGCTCGCGCACGGCAAAGCGATTTTGTCCCATAGCTCCACCCGCGCCTCGCGCAAGTCGTCGGTATTGCTATAGCCCTCTTTTTGCAGCAGATCGATATAGCGGGCCAGCTGGGGAAACGAGAAATCGTCTAAATTCTGGTCGGCGAACGCGACCGTGTCGGCGCTCTGCCGGATATCGCGCAGCTGAAAATCGGCCGGCAGCTTAACGACCATGCCGGCGGTTTCGGCAAAGCCGTCGTTAGCCACCCAGTTGGTGCCACCGGTCCATTGCGCCGATTTGGCGTAGATCAGAGTCTCAGGCTGATGAGTCGCCGCGCTGTACTGCACGATAGTGACTCCGCGTAGAGCGCGGCGCTGCGCGTCGAATCCGCCTTCCACATGGATCGTCGCCAGAATATTCTTGTTTTTCGTGTTGTCGCGCAAGGGGGGCACATCCAGCGGCGCGTTCGTGTCCTGAAAATCGTGGGCGACATTCTGCCGGAAGTAGCTGATGCGCTTGCTGGCCGCGGGCGCGATTGAGTTGTTGATCACCAAGCCCAGCAGCATGAC
>CAXSEA010000076.1:0-14100 GCA_964235675.1 uncultured Armatimonadales bacterium
GCATCCCTACCCGACGATGGTGCGCGATTTCCAGGCGATCATCGGCAAAGAGACGCGCGCGCAGTTCCAAGCCGACCACGGCGAAGGCAAAATGCCGGACTATGTCGTCGCGTGCATCGGCGGCGGCTCGAACGCGATGGGCATCTTCTACCCGTTCGCAAAAGACGAGTCCGTCAAGCTTATCGGAGTGGAAGCCGCCGGACACGGCCTGCACACCGATAAGCACGCCGCCACTCTCACCGGCGGCACGAAAGGCGTGCTGCACGGCTCCTACAGCTACATTCTCCAGGACGAGTATGGCCAGGTGCAGCCCACCCACTCGGTCAGCGCCGGACTCGACTACCCCGGCGTCGGCCCCGAGCACGCCTACTTCAAGGAGATCGGCCGCGCCCAGTATGTCGCCGTTTCCGACGATGAAGCTCTCGACGCGCTGCAATGGACCGCCCGCACCGAAGGCATTATTCCCGCCCTAGAAACCGCGCACGCCTTCGCCCACCTGCGCCGGCTCGCGCCGACGCTCCGTTCCGACGAAACCATCGTCGTCTGTTTATCCGGGCGCGGCGACAAAGACATGAACACCGTCGCCACACGGCTGAAGTTTTAACCCATGTCGATTGAAGCCACTGAATTTCCTCTGTCTGTCGCGCTGGCCGAGCCGACTAATTCCAACCGCATCGATCTGCGATTCGCCGAGCTGCGGGAGGCAAACAGCGCGGCTCTGGTAACTTACATCACGGCGGGAGATCCTGAGCCGACAATCGAAGCGACGGCGACATTGATCGCGAGCTTGGCCGCGAGCGGCGCTGACATCATCGAAGTCGGCGTACCTTACTCCGACCCGCAGGCGGACGGCCCCAGCATACAAGCGGCCTCGCAAAGATCGCTGGAATCCGGCGTCAACACGCACTTCGTTCTCGACGCCGTCCGCGCGGCGAGGCAAACGACGCAGGTTCCGATTGTCTTGATGACCTATTACAACGTCGCGCTGCGATTCGGCCTGGAGCGTTTCGCGACCGAGATCGCCGCAGCCGGAGTCGATGGCGTCATTCTTACCGATTTGCCGCCGGAAGAGGCTGTGCAGTGGCTACGCCACGCCGATACCCACGGGTTGGCAACCATCTTTCTCCTCGCCCCGACCAGCACCGACAAGAGAATCGCCACAGTCGCGGCGGAAATGAAGATGGGCTTCGTCTACTGCGTTTCCCGCACCGGAGTCACCGGCGTGCGCCGGGACGTTCCCGAGGAGTTGGCGGCCATGATCGCCCGCATTCGCGCCCACACAAACCTGCCCGTTTGCGTTGGCTTCGGCATCAATACCCCGGAGCACGTCGCCGCCGTATCGTCCGTCTCCGACGGCGCGGTCATCGGCAGCGCTCTCGTCGATTTCCTACACCGCGAGCACAATTCCCCTGATTTTAATGCCCGGCTTGCCGCACTGGTTCAATCCTGGAAGGCCGCCACGCTCCAAGTTCCGGCAAGCTAATTCGCGCCGCTTGCGGTAAAGCGGCGCAATCCTTCCAGGGTTTGCAGAGCTTTCCCGCTTTGCACCAACTCGACCGCCAGCGCGTAGCCTTCTTCTAATCCGTTCGCTACCCCGGCCGCGACAAAAACGCCGGCCGCATTCAGGCAGGCGATATCGCGCTTCGGCCCGGCATCGCTCCCGTTCAATATGCCGATCAGGATAGCCGCGTTCTCGGTGGCCGTTTCTCCCGCGCCAAGCTGCTGGATGGTCGCCGCTTCGATGCCAAGCTCACTCGCCCGAAAATGCCTGTCCGCGATTTTGTCCCGACTCATCTCGACCACAAGCGTTTCCGCCGTCGTCGAAATCTCGTCCAGTCCGTCCATGCCGTGCACCATCAAGCAAGCCTCGGAGCCAAGGCGCTGCAATACAAGCGCAAGCAGCTGGCACAAATCCGGATCAAATACACCAATCAACTGCCGCTTCGCGCCGGCGGGATTCGTGAGCGGGCCGAGCACATTAAAAAACGTTCGAGTGCCAATCTCGCGGCGCGGCGCGGCAGCGAACTTCAGCGCCGGATGCATGGCCGGAGCGTACAAAAAGCCGATTCCGACTTCGTCGATGCATCGCCCCACAAGCTGAGGCGACAATTCCAGCTTGACCCCGAGCGCCTCCAGCACGTCCGCGCTGCCGCACTTCGAGGTCGCCGCGCGATTGCCGTGCTTCGCCACCGCTACTTTGCCCGACGCCGCGGCGATCAAGGCCGCCGTGGTCGAGATATTGAACGTATTCAGCTGGTCTCCGCCCGTCCCGCACGTATCCACCAGCACTTTGTCGGTGGACGTGGGCACGGCCACGCTGAACTCGCGCATCACTCGCGCGAAGCCGGCGATCTCGTCCACCGTCTCGCCCTTCATGCGCAGCGCGATCGCGAACGCGGCGATTTGCGCGGGAGTCGCGTCACCCCGCATAATCTGAGTCATCGCCGATGACGCCTCGGTCTCGGTCAGATCGTTGCGCCCGACCGCGCGCGCGATATACTCTTTCATGGCTGCGCGTAATCGTCGCCGCCGTCGCTTGCCTCGGGCAGGCGGCACATCGTGGCGATCTCCCTGGCGCGCGCCCGCTCGCCGATGCTGCGCAGCCACTCCAAATCCAGCGCGATCATCTCATCCAGCGGCGGCTCGGTTCCTAAAGCGATATCGCTTTGCAGCAGTCCATAAGTCTGTGCGTTTAACGAAGTGGTCAGCGGCGGTTGGGTGGGGGTGCGGTGAAAGAAAAACGACTCGACCGATTCCGGCAGCGGCTCGCTGCTTCCGTCGGCGTGCAGCAGCGCGAACGTGAACTGCGCGGGGTCGATCTGAACGGCATGCACTTCCGGCTGATGCAAGCGCCACCGGTAAGCGTTCAGCGCCCGTCGAACCGCCGTCTGCGCCGCGCCGAGAAGCGATGAGCGGATATCCCGCTCGTCCATGCTTTCCTCCACGCCCAAATCGGCGAGCGACGCCTCGACCTCCACGTAAAGCCGGTCCACCACCCACCAAGCCCAGCCATCCGGATAAATGCTCTTCCCGATCGCCCCTTCGCTCATCGAAATAGGCACGCTGATGGTAACTGACGCGCCGTCGATATTTGCCCGCAGCGGCTCGACCCTGTCGCCCACCGCGCAAACGTTTAATCGAAACGGCAAAAATACCACGCCCTGCGCCGATGCTGCCGTCATTGGCCGACGACCTCGCGCACGTCCATCAGCTGCGGCGGAATGGCTTCATTCAGAACCTCATACCCGCGACCGGCAATCGCCACGATATTTTCCAACCGAACTCCGAAACTCCCCGCGAGGTAGATGCCCGGCTCGACCGAGAAGCAGTTCCCTTTTGCCAGCGGAGCGTCGTTGCCGTGCGCGATATTCGGAGCCTCATGATCGTCCAACCCGATGCCGTGCCCGGTGCGATGAAAGAACTGCTCGCCATACCCCGCACTCTCAATCACTTGCCGCGCCGTCCGATCTACAAACGACGCCGGAACGCCTGATTTGGCCGCCGCGACAGCGCGCGTGTGGGCGTTGTAGACGATTTCGTAAACCTCCGAAGCCTTTGCAGTCGCCTTGCCAAGACTCACCACGCGCGTGATATCCCCGCAATAGCCCTCCACGCGCGCGCCGAGATCGAACAAGACGACATCGCCTTCCTGCACGGCAGTGTTCGTGGGCGTATGATGGGGAAGTGCGGAATTCGCGCCCGCGCCTACAATCGGATCGAACGCAAGCTCGCCGCCAGCGGCAAAGATTTCGTCCGTAATCACCCGCGCAAGCTCCCACTCAGTGACGCCCGCGACGCAAGCCGCCGCCGCTTTGTGAAACGCTCGGTCCGTTAGCGCGCCGGCCTGACGCATCTTCGCCATCTCGTCGGCATCTTTCACCGAGCGCAAGGCGACGAAAATAGCCTCAGCCGATTGAACCAGCATGGAAGGCACCATCGTTTGCAGCGTGAGGAGAAAACGCGCGGGCATGTAGTCGTCGACAGCGACCTTGCCGGAGTACATGCCTTGGTCGGCAACCGTCTTGCGCAGCGGCTCCCGCCAACCGGCGGCGTCGTCCCAGGCCACAATCTCCCGGATACCGGCGGCGTTCGATTCCACCTGAGCCTGATTCAAACTGGGGCAGATAAAAAGGGGTTCGCGCTCTTTCGGGACGATCAAGCAGAGAAGACGCTCGAAAGCCGGTTCGGAAAAGCCCGTCAGATAGCGCATCGATGCGCCCGGCGTCAGCACGAGCGTATCGACACCCGCCTGCTGCATCGCCGCGCGGCAACGCTCCAACCGCTTTGCGTAGGGAGAACTCGCCATATCAGCCGTAGTATACCGCTCCCCAAGCATATGGCCGGACACTAGCTTCTGACGCGGTTGACGAAGTTCTCCAGCATCTGCCGACCATGCGGAGTCAGCACGGATTCGGGATGAAACTGCACTCCCTCCAGCGGCCAATCCTTGTGACGCACTCCCATAATCACGCCATCGTCGGTTTCGGCGGTTACTTGCAGCGCGTCGGGAAGCGACTCGCGCTCGATGATCAGCGAATGATAGCGCGTCGCTTGAAGAGGCGAGGGGAGATCCTGAAACACGCCTTCACCCGAGTGCTGAATTTGCGACGTCTTGCCGTGCATCACGCCTGGAGCGCGTACCACCTTGCCCCCAAGCGCCTGCCCAATCGCCTGATGCCCTAAGCAAACCCCCAGAATAGGAATCTCCGGCCCAAACCGCTGAATCACCTCCACCGAAACGCCTGCCTCGGTCGGCGTACATGGCCCCGGCGAAATCACGATCCGCTCCGGCTGCATCGCGGCAATCACGTCCAACGTAATTTTGTCGTTCCGAACCACCTCTAAATCCAGCCCTATCTCGCCAAGATACTGAACGAGGTTGTACGTAAAGGAATCGTAGTTATCGATGACTAATGTTTTGCTCATTCAGCGTCATCCGGCAGCTTGATGTTTTCCGGTTGTACAATGACGACATTTTCGCCATTCCACATGGCGATTGGATTTCCATTTTGCCTATGTTGACGTACAGCTTCTAACGTCGCTTTTCCGATTGCAGAACTAATAAAAGCTAAGCTCGTAAACCTTCTAGTAATTTCTTGCCGCACTTGTTCGGTGCTGCTAAATTCTGTATTCATTTATTTGTTTCCATATCTCAGGCATCACTATTTCACTGTCAACGGCGTTGCTACCCCATGCGATAAGCTCAGGCTCTCCAGGTTTCAAATTTCGATACATTGCCCATGTATCGGCCAGAGGTCGGTACAAAGCAAAGAAATTGATCAGTCCGGCACGATACCTGCGTCTTATAGTTTCTTCAGGGATGCTATGCCCGCCGGCACGAACACGCTCTTCAACACGTTGAATGGCAAGCTGTTCGCTAGGAAGCCACAGAAAAATCAAATGAAATGTATATCCCGTCTTTATTAAGGCTTTTACCCTGGGAGCGAGCGACCTACTTGCTAGCGTTGTTTCTATTGCAAAATCTCTTCGCTCTGATTCCAGACGATCCCACTCTTCGAAGAATCGCCGACCAGCGGTGATTTCTTTGCTCTTCGTAGTGTCAGTAAGAAGTTTTGCGATTTCATCCGCATTGATGTACGGTACCGTACTTGGTATAAGGGCTGACGCGCTAGTTGATTTGCCAGCTCCATTCGGCCCAGAGATCAGAATAAATTGAGGTTCGGTCATACCCTGTGCAGCTGCAATAAAGCTCTATACTTTGCGAGTAAGGCTATTGGTTTTCTTCTAGTAGCGTTAATTCGGCTAACCATCACTTCTTCCCGGCATTCTGCCGCTCGTACTCCCCATCCACCAGCAACTCCGCCGCCTTCGCCGCCGCCACCGACAACTCGTCGCAGCGCTCGTTCTCCGTATCGCCGGTGTGGCCGCGCACCCAGGAGTAGGTGACCTCGTGCGTTTCGCAGAGGTTGAGCAGACGCTCCCACAAATCCGGGTTCGCCACGGGCGACTTGTCCGCTTTGCGCCATCCGTTTTTCCGCCACTTCGCCGCCCAGCCTTTGGTGATGCCGTTCGCCATATACTCGGAATCGGTGAACAGTGTCACTCGGCATGGGAATCGGAGAGTTTCCAGCCCCGTAATTGCCGCGAGTAGCTCCATGCGGTTGTTGGTGGTGCGGCGGTACCCGGCTGAGAGCTCGCGCCGCTTCTCAGCCGTCAGCATGACGACTCCATAGCCGCCGCGGCCAGGGTTGCCCGAGCAGGCTCCGTCGGTGTAGATCGTGACTTTGCGCTTTTCGGCCTGGACCGACAAGCCGTTTCCGGGTGTATTTGTCTCCGTCAAATCTTCAGATTGACCTTTCATTCAGCGACGTTTGCGCGCTGCGCGATTGTCCCAACAACCTCGTGCCGGTCGCGTCAAGCCATTCGCTTGACAGCCATGTGCACAATTCCAGCAGAACCGCGAGTGAAGCAAGCGAGAATCTAGTATAGCGCAACCCAGCATCCAGCCGGTGCGCTGGAGCGCGGAGACCGCTCTCTTCTCCCTCTTGGCAGCTAGGAACAATCAGAATGCGTTTGCAAGTCAATGTCGTCGCTACGATGGAGCTGGGAGGGGAAGCCCCCGCGCTTCTGGCGATGGACGCGAAAAACGTCGAAAATTATCAAATCGTCGAATCATCGAGTTTAGAGATCAGCCCAAAGCCTGTCGCCGCCGGTAACCCGCTTGTCGACGTCTACGGCAACGCGTGCCGACGCATGACCCTTCCCGGTGGCATCAGCCAGATTTCCTACTCCGCCGTCATCGACCAGCCCGATGCCCGCGCGCCTTTTCTTCTCGCGCCGGTTCAGACCAGCATCCTCGATCTTTCCGGCGAAGCTCTTCACTTTCTGCTCCCCTCACGGTACTGTCCTTCGGACCGCATGATCGACCTGGCGGGCGATATGTTCTCCGGCCATAAGCCAGGGTACGCCACCGTCTTGGCCATCTGTGAATGGATCAACGAGCATGTCAAGTACCAATACGGCACCTCCAACTCCAGCACGTCGGCCATTGACACCTTCATCGAACTGCAAGGCGTATGCCGCGACTTCGCGCACTTGGCCATCAGCATGTGCCGCGCTCTCACCATCCCCGCCAGGTACGTTTCCGGCTACTGCCTGGGTTTGCAGCCACCGGATTTCCACGCCTATTTCGAAGCTTACATCGATGGCCGCTGGATCGCGTTCGACGCCACCGAGCTGCAGCCGCGCCCCGCTTTGATCGAAGTAGCCGTGGGCCGCGACGCGGCCGATTGCGCCTGGTGCACGCTCTACGGGTCGGGGACCACCAAGGAGCTGAGTGTGGAAGTCTCGCTTGTAGGCAGCGAAAAGGACAGCGAGTAAGCGCTTCGTTCGCGAATAGCGCGTGTACAATACGCCCATGACTTATTGCCTCGGTATTATCACGCGCGAAGGGCTTGTTATGGCCTCGGATTCCCGGACAAACTCCGGCCACGACCAGGCCAACACCACCCGCAAAATGTTTTCGTTCGTCATCCCAGGCGAGCGCGTCCTGATCTTGATGACCAGCGGGAATTTGTCGCTGTCGCAGTCGGTCATTACACTCCTGCGCCAGGATTTCGACCGGGGGCGAGGCTTTGCCGTGGCGGACTCGATGTACGAGGCCTCCCGCATTCTCGGCGAAACCATCCGCCGCGTCGCCGCCATCGACGGCGGCTCGCTGAAGCAGGATGGCCTAAAATTCAACGTCAACGTCATCATGGGCGGCCAGATCAAAGGCGAAAGCCCGTCGCTCTACCTGGTCTATCCGCAAGGCAACCCCCTGCACGCCACCAAAGACTGCTGCTTTCTGCAAATCGGGGAAGCTAAGTACGGCAAACCGATCCTCGACCGGGGCGTCAGCTACGGCGAGACCAGCTTGGCCGAGGCGGTGAAGTACGCCGCACTTTCCATGGACGCCACCATGCGCTCCAACGTCACTGTCGGCGCGCCCGTGGACTTAATCGTCTACCACGCCGACACGTTCGACATCCGCCACCAGCGGCGTCTCTACGATTCCGAATCCGATTGGAATTTAGTGCATAGCGAATGGGAGCAGGCGCTCCGCCGCGCGGTCGGCGCGTTGCCGGATATCACCTTTGAAGAAGGTCCAGTCGCCTACTATATCCCCAAGAAGCGCGACCAGCACAAGCAAACCGAGCTGCCGCTGCATAGCTGACAAGCGAAGCCGCTTACAGCGCGTCCGGCGGAGTGCTGGGAACCGTATCGCGCACAAAAATCGAGCGGAAGCGTGTATCGTGGAACAGCTTGGCGGTCTGCGGGATCATGTGCGTTGCCAGCGGCGCGGCTTTGCGCATCAGCGCCGCGAAAGCCGCCGCGCCCATCGGAGCCAGCGCCCAAATCCACCACTCCTGCCAGCCGCACGTCAAAGCCGCCGGTCCGAACCAGCGCGCGGGGTTAAAACCCGCTCCGGAGATATTGCCGTCCAGGCAAACGATGGACGCGGCCAGCGGAATGTTCAGCAGCGGCGTCCAGCGCATAATCTCCTTGTGGCTCACAAAGTAGTAGATCGCGTAACAGTAGGCAAAAGTGGCGAGGCACTCACCTAGCAGGCACGCCGCTTCGCTCACCGAGGCCGGTTGACGCAAAGCGGCTTGATTTATCTGAGCTGCGGGAATGCCCAGGATCAGCTTTGCCGCTACGGAGCCAACCACCGCGCCGCTCATCTGCGCGACAATATAGCCTGCCAAGTCGCGCAGATGCATCTTCCCGAGTACCGCGAACCCGAGACTCATCGCGGGGTTCAGATGCGCTCCCGACAGCTTTCCCCAAGCCGAGATCGTGAACAGAGATCCCGAAGTTCCGATCAGCGCGCCCGCGCAAAACAGCCGTGCCACATTCGAAGGAATCCAGTGGTGTACCGGCGACGCCGTCGAGAACATCAAAGACACTGTTGCCACAATCGCGAACATGAGCCACGCTGTTCCGGCAAACTCACAGGCGTACTCCGCCAGATGCGGCCCGAACCGCTTCCAAACCGCATAGCGGGCGTGCAATTCAGCGCCTTTAATCGGGCCGCTCCGGCCCAGCTGCTCAACGGTCTCGCTCAATACCTTCTACTCCAAGCCTCGCTCAGCCCACTCCACTGCATTCACCAGCGCGCCAAGCTTGGCCGCCGTCTCCCGATACTCGTAGGAAGGGTCCGAATCCGCGACAATCCCGCCGGCGGCCTGCAGCATAATCGTATCGCCCACCACGAGCGCTGTCCGAATCGTGATTGCCGTATCCATGTTGCCCGAAAACGAGAAATAACCGATGCCGCCGCCGTAAAAACCGCGCCGCTCCGGCTCGAGCTCGTCGATAATCTCCATCGTCCGCACCTTCGGCGCTCCGGTCAGCGTGCCCGCCGGAAACGAGGCGCGCAGGACATCGAATTGGTCCAACCCCTCGCGCAGTTTGCCCCGCACGTCGCTGACGATATGCAGAACATGCGAGTACTTCTCGATTACCATCAATTCTTCCACTTTGACGCTGCCGTACTCCGCGACACGCCCGATATCGTTGCGGCCCAGATCGACCAGCATCACATGTTCGGCGCGCTCCTTTTCGTCCGCCAAGAGCTCTTCCGACAACGCCTGGTCGTCGCGGGCGTTGCCCGTGCGCGGCCGGGTGCCTGCAATCGGCCGGATTGTCACCTCGCCGTCCTGCACGGTCACTAAAATCTCCGGCGACGCGCCGACCAGCTTAATCTGATCGAACACCAGATAAAACATATAGGGCGAAGGGTTGATCGACCGGAGCGCCCGGTAGACGTCGAACGGGTCCGCCGTCAGCCGCTTGCTCAACCGCCGCGAAATCTGCGCCTGGAACGTATCGCCCGCTAAAATATACTCTTTCGTTTGAAGCACTCTGGCTTCATATTCTTCCTGGCTGAGGTTGGAAACGAAGGCTTCGGTCGAGCGCGTCGCCCCGACAAACGAGCTGAGCTGCGGGCGCGGCCTGGGACGCCCTGTTCCATGCAGCAGCTTGTCCGCCAGCTCCTCGGCTTTGGCGACAGCCGCAAAATAGGCGTTCTCCACGCTCTCCGGATTGCCCGGATTCGTAATATGCGCGTTGCAAAGCGCAAGGACGCGATGCTTCACATGGTCGAACACCAGCAAGGTATCCGTGACCATGAATAAGCAGTCCTCCCGCAGCGACGACGAGTCGATGCCGTTGCTGTCGGGCAGCTCCTCGAAAAACCGGACAGTGTCGTAGCCCATCAATCCCACAGCTCCGCCGACAAACTGCGGCAGCTCGGGCGACGGCACATACCGATACTGCTCCAAAATCGATTTCAGCACATGCAGAGGATCGCGTACGCCACGCTCCAGCGCCACCGTTTCGGTTGCGCCGCCGCGCTTAGTGATCGTCGCGGTATTCTCGACACTGCGAAAGACCAGCATCGGATCGCTGCCCAAAAACGAGTAGCGCGCCAGCTGCTCCCCGCCCTCGACGCTTTCCAGCAGGAACCCGTAATCGCGTCCGTAGGCCACCTTGTAGAAAGCCGACACGGGCGTTTCGGTATCCGCCAGCATTTCGGTCCACACCGGAATTAAATTGCCTTCGGCGGCTTTGGCGCGAAACTCGTCGAGGCTCGGCGAATACTTGCGGGTGGACAAATGCTTGAAAGAGGTGATGCTCATGATAAAACTGACTATGAAGACCGGCGTGTTGAGCGAATTATACCGAGTCGCCGCTTCGCGCCGGTTTGGCGAGTAAACTGTGGCTATGGAATCCGGGGAGAATGCACTGCAACGGGGAAGAGTAGTCGTCGTCGGAGGCGGCGCCGCCGGTTTAATCGCCGCGATGCAAGCCGCCGATTGCGGCGCTTCCGTTCTCCTTCTGGAGAAGACCGACCGGCTCGGCACGAAGATTCTGATCTCCGGCGGCGGCAAGTGCAACGTCACCCACGCGGGGCCGATGGAGAAGCTGCGCGGCGCTTTTCGCCAGAACGAGGCGCTGTTTCTCAAACCCAGCTTCTACCGCTACAGCAATCAAGACTTCGTGAAGCTGCTGCAAAGCACGGGCTTGGTCACAGCCGCGCGCGACGACGGCCGCATCTTCCCCCGCGAGCCCGGCGATGCCAAAGACGTAGTCGCCGCGCTGGAAGGCGCGGTACGGCGAAGGCGAGTAGAAATCCGCACCAATGCAGCCGTGACTGGCATCCATTCTATAGCGCCAAGCTGCTTTGAGCTAACCTTGGCCGATGATGCCCCCCTTCAAGCAAGCCAGGTGGTCGTTGCCGTTGGGGGCTCGTCTTATCCGGCGACCGGCACCACGGGCGACGGCTGGAAATGGATGGAAGCGCTCGGGCATACCGTCGTCGCGCCCCGCGCCGCGCTCGCCCCCATCTACCTGCGCGACGCGAGGCCGGATTGGTCGGGCGTCGCGCTGCGCGATGTCGAGCTACGCGCCCGCACCTCTCCGCAAGGCAAAATCTACGCCCGGTGGCGAGGCGATCTTTTATTCACCCACAAAGGCATCTCAGGCCCCTGCGCTCTCGGCATCTCCCGCGAAGTGGCCGTGCAGATGGCGAAATCAGCAGGCCGCGAAGCGGGAATCCTCGATGTAGATACTCGCGTGGATCTCACGTTTGAGGCGCTGGTCGCCCAAGTGCGATCGGAAGCGCAAAAAAATACTCGGCAGTCACTCGCCACGCTGGTTGCCGAAACCATTCCCGCCCGTTTAGTCGAAGCTCTCTTAGCTCAAATCGATCTGGACGGCGCGGCCAAGCTCGGCCAACTGTCGCAAAAATCGCTCACGGCTGTGGTCCGCCAGCTCAAGGAGTGGAATCTCGGCGAAGTGCGCGGAGTACCGCTCGAGCGCGGCGAAGTGGTGGCGGGCGGCGTCAGCCTGGATGAAGTCGATTCCAAAACCATGGCATCGAAGCTGATTCCCGGCCTGTACCTCTGCGGCGAGATTCTAGATATCGCCGGTCCTGTCGGCGGCTACAATCTGCAAGCGGCCTGGAGCACGGGATACGTCGCCGGCGAATCAGCCGCAAACGCCGCCGCCGCTCCGCTTGAATCGCACCCGCTTTGACGAACTCGTCGCCCGGATTACTTCGGCTGCGTCGTCTGAGCAGCCGCCCCGGTCGATGCGGCGCTCGCCGGACTGACAGTATCGCCGTCCGTTTTGAACTGGTCGACCAGCTTCATGTTGGTCCGCGATTCAGTGCGTGTATATAAGAACGCGACGACAATCACGACCACGATGGCTACCAAAACTACTATGTTAAATATGAACATATAACAATTATCTCCTTTAACGACACAATAAGTTAGAATTACAGTAGTATCTGCAATCGTACCGGCAAAAGCGGAGAATAATCAAAGCTGTTGGATGCCAATAATTCAGGCAACCGGCACAACTTCCGACGCATCTCGGTGAAAAGTCGCTAGGCAACGACCACGCTTGTTTTTTCGTCAGCGTAATCAAGCTTTCCCATTATGTCTTACAATCTTGATCTCAGCGGTAAAACGGCGATAGTCACCGGTGGAACCCGTGGCATCGGACGCAGCATCTCCTTGCGCCTTGCTCAAGCGGGCGCGCGCGTCGTCATGCTCTACCGCTCCGACAAAGAGGCCGCCGACGCGGCACTGCGCCTCCTGAGCGAACTGCCCGGAAACGATTCCAAGCACGTCGCCTTGCAATCCGATCTCGCCGACGAGGCTCAGGTGAGGTCCGTCGCCGCGTCAGCCCTCGCCCTGCTGGACGGCAAGCTCGACATCGTCGTACTCAACGCCGGACTCGGCTCGGGCGGCGCGCTCTCCGACGTCGGCCTCGATGAATGGCGAAAACCGTTCGACACGTTTCTGTTCGGAAACGTCGCGCTGCTCCAGACGCTCGGCGGCGCGATGCAGCCGGGCGGAACCGTAATTGCGATCTCATCCGGCGCGGCCCACGATCCCTTAGAGGGCCTTTCGGCCTACGGCTCGGCGAAAGCCGCGCTCAACCAGATGGCGATGGTGCTCGCCCAGGAGTGGGGACCGCGCGGCGTCCGCGTCAACGTCGTCTCGCCGGGCGGTACCGCGATTGACCCGCCGGACTATACCCATCTGACCGACCGCCAGCGCGACGCCATCGCCGCCACCGCGCTCCGCCGCCTTGGCACCGCCGACGATGTCGCCGATGCCATTCTATTTTTCGCGAGCGACCTCTCGTCGTTCGTTACGGGCCAATGGCTGCGCGTCAACGGCGGGCGCGTTTAGAGGGGCTAAACCGCCGTAATATTGTGCCCCGCCATCTCCTGCAGCCGCCGAGCGGTCGAGACAAGCGTTTCAAGCGCGTAAGCCATGTCCGCGTCACTTGTGCTTCTTCCAAGCGTCAGCCGCAATGCGGAGCGCAGGCGCTCCGGCGGGAGGTGCATCGCGGTCAAAACATGCGACGGCTCGATACTGCCCGAAGCGCAAGCCGACCCGGATGAGGCCGCGATCCCGGCGAGATCGAGATTCAGCAGCATCGCCTCGCCTTCCACTCCGGGCACGCTGATATTGATGTTGTTCGGCAGGCGCAGGGTAGGATGCCCGTTTAGGCTCACGTCCGGCATGCGCGTTTGCAGCTCCGCGATAAACGCGTCGCGCAGCCGCGTGCAGCGCTCTGCCACGGTGTCGCGCTCGCGCAGCATCAATCGGACCGCTTCCGCAAAGCCGACGATACCAGCCACATTCTCCGTCCCCGAGCGCCTGCCGCGCTCCTGGCCGCCCCCGTGCAAGATTGCATCAATAGCCGTTCCCCGCCGGACATACAACGCGCCCGCACCCTTCGGGCCGTTGATCTTGTGCGCCGAGATACTCAGCGCATCCACCCCAAGAGCCTCGGGCGTGACGGGGATTTGTCCGAACGTCTGAACCGCGTCGGTATGCAGGGCAATGCCGCGCTGCCGGGCAATCCGAGCGATATCGGAGATCGGCTCAATCGTGCCCACCTCATTGTTGGCGTGCATAATCGAGATTAAAGTCGTCTTGTCGGTGATCGCCTGCTCCACGGCTTCAGGCGGCACCATGCCATAGGAATCGACATCCAGGTAAGTGACTTGAAACCCCAGGCGCTCCAAAAACCGCGCCGTATTGAGGATGGCCTCGTGCTCAATTTTGCTGG
>CAXSEA010000077.1:0-3057 GCA_964235675.1 uncultured Armatimonadales bacterium
ACTTTGCTCATAGGTGTTCGGTTCGACAGTCGCACGGGCCTGTCCGGCGGACGGTCAGTTGAATTGCTCAAAAATACAAAAGGCTACAGGGCGAAGCAATGCTTTATCGCCTTGTAGCCGGGCGCTCTACCGTTATCGAATTAGCCATGACCGGATAATTTTACCGGTGCAACTGGCTTTAAATGCCCGCCAGGGGTGACGGCGGTCTTTTGCCGCAGAACAGGCCCGTACTTCTTGTTGGTCACCGAGTTCTTGCCCAGAGTGCGATGAGTCACGGTGCTAATGTTCGCCGTGTCTTTTCGCGCCGGGTAGGCGATTGACTTGCCGATCTTGTGCAGCGTATTGCTGTCGTGATGAATCACCTGCGCGCCGGCGACCATCGGTAAGCTCAACAAAAGGCCGAGCGAGGCAGCCGCAATGCTTGTCTTTGTCAACGATAACGATTTGAGTTGCATGTCGAAATTCTTTCCTTCCCTGTCTTAGCAGGAACGTTCCCGGCGCGAAGACGCTATAAACCTGGCTTATAGTCCATTCCGAGAAACGACTCTGCGAGGTATGGCGCACTCTTGTCTCCAGGAATCATTTCGGGGCCCTAGTTACTCCGCTGCCGGGTTCGCTTCTTCCCGCTCGCTAAACTCCTGAAGCGGCACTCGCGTGACATGTTCCTGGAATCGCTTCTTATCGACGTCCTCGCCGCGGAAGTAGTTTTTCTGCCATCCCCGGCTTACTGCGTCGCGGTCGCCTTTTTCGATCTTTTGCAGGAACGTGTTTCTGCTTTTATGCCAAGCGGTATAGCGCTGCAGCAAAGTTCCGGCCCCTTCAATCGTCTCGAACTTCGGCTTGAACGCTTGCAGCTCGCCCCGGCGCTGGGGCACGATCATGCAGATCGGGTCGCCACGGTCGAATTGGATGGTGAAATCCGGGCGGGTAATCTTCCAGTTCATCGTAAACGTGCTCGCGGCTTGGTCGGTTTCGACAATGCCTTCCAGCGGCGCTACACCGTCGAACGGCCAATTCGCCGGGCCTCGGGCGAGCAGGCTCCATCCGGGAGGGGTTTGAAACAAGTAGGGAAGCGTCCACGTGATGATGCCGCAGCCGAAATGGCTGACCACGCTTGCCTGCATCGCGGCTAGCGTGTCGTCTTCGAGGTCGAGCTCGTCGTCAAGGAAGCTGATTTGGACGCTTTCTTCGGTACTGCCCCCGTCCCAGGTGGCCTCGAACGAGATGTCGTTGAGAATCAGCCATCCGGACTGGTTGGCGATCAGCATCGGCAGGCACCGGTAGGCGAAGCGGTCCGGGGTAGCGTCCATCCAGGGACGAGCCGGCGGCGCCGCGATAATCGTCTGGCCGTAGGGTCCGGAAGTCCGGTAGGCGGTGAGCGCCCGCATGTCTTCCGGCGAGGGAGCCTCGACCAAGGCCGGCTCATCCGGAGGCGCTTGCCCCCACAATCGCTGAACGACTGACCGAAGGCCCGAGCCGCCGCTTTGCTTGTTTGTCGTTGTCGCCATACCGCTAATTTACTCTATCAGCGCGGCATTCGCTGCAGCCAAGCAGGCAAATGCTGTGCCCCGCAACTGGAAAGCGAGACCCGGCACATCCTAGAATGGTCTGAGTCCCGCTTACCACAACCTAAATCAGCAACGGATTAACATTCGCTAGGCAGGCACCGCGTCCATGGCCGAGGCAGGCAGATCAGGCGCGCCGATCATCATCTCCACGTTGAAACTCGCATCCATTTATCCGCTCGTTGCAATGCGATGTATCCAAAGGCTAACAATCATATTGAGAAAGACACAAAGGTCTTAAGCGCGGCGGCTAGGGAACCGCTTGCTTTATACTCATACATAGGCTAGTTCATCGGAAACCATTCGAGAGCAGGGCTTAACGACGCAACACTATAACCATAATCAGGCGATCTCTTCCCGATAAACGGCGTTATGGCCGACATACAGGAGCGGAAAGCTTCTTGAGGCTGTGTTCTTGCCCGCCCCCGTCAGGTGACGCCGTTTGTCTGCAAGAGTGGGAGCTTGTCCAACGCAGATCAAATCTGCGACGAAAGTTTCCCCTGTCGCTGCGGCTCATAGATAAACTGGTCTACCAGTTCCGGCTTCCATTCGACATACTCAACCTCGGTTCCATCGGCATGCCGAGCGAAGAAGGCGCGCCCGGTCGGCGAGGAAAAAATAGGCTTTGTAATTTCAGCTCCTAACCGCTCGATAGCCGCCTTTGTCTCGTCGATGTTCTCCACTATCAGTGGGCCATGGCTGCCTAGAACAGGTGCCAACGCTTCATCAGAGCCGCCGACGATTAGAACGTCGCCGATGCCGATCAAGTCCATCCCTTGTAAATGGAACCGGAGATGGGGTTCAACTCCATATACGGCGCGGAATGTTTCCAACGCCTTGGCGGCGTCACTGGTAAAGATACGCGAGTAAGTCTTTAAAACCATTTCATCTCCTGAGAATGAGTTGCATGCAGACCTTGTTTGTACTGAATCAGCGATACGGAGTATGATAATTCCGTCGACCACGCAAATCAGCGGACACGAAGAAAAGTGTAGGACTTTAACTAAGCCGGAACTGGCTGAGTTGCGGACGCGGGTAAATCGGGAGCGCCGATAATTGTCTCCACGCCCAAAAACGCGTCCAGCTGCTCGTCGCTGTACCGGTGCACCCATTCGGCGAACCGCTCGTCGCCGTCGTGGTTTCCGTTGTAGGCGTTGATAATGTTTTCGATGGCGTAGGGGATATCGCGCGACGGCACCTTGCGGTGGATCGCCCGCGTAAACCGCGCATCCTGGCCGAGATGCCCGCCGAGGTGGATATCGTAAGCGTCCACCTTCTCGCCGGTCGGCAGCTTGGCGATACAGCCCTGCAAGCCGATATCGCCGACATGATGCTGCGCGCACGAGTTCGGGCAGCCGTTGATGTTCAGCTTGATCGGGTAGTCCAAGCTGATTTTCGATTCCAGATAATGCACCACTTCCTTGACGCGCGCCTTAGTCTCGGTGAGCGCCAGGTTGCAGAACTCGATTCCCGTGCACGCGATTGTCCCGCG
>CAXSEA010000077.1:3067-14015 GCA_964235675.1 uncultured Armatimonadales bacterium
CCACTGGAACCCGGCCCGCGCCAGCGCTTCTTTCGCGGCCTCGACATTGGCGTCGGGAACGTTCGGAATCAACAGGTTCTGCACGTTGGTCGTGCGCAGCTCGCCGTTGCCGTATTTTTCGGCGATACCGGCCGCGTCGCGCATCTGCTCGTCGGTTAACCGTCCGGTCAGCACGCATAGCCCGATCCAGTTCAAGCCTTCCTGCTTCTGCGGCGTCACGCCCAGATGGTCCCGGAACGTATCACGCGGCAGGAACGACTCGGTGATCGTCTCCGGCACCCAATCCAAACGCTTCAGAAACTCCTCGCGGAACCACTCGACGCCGTGCGCCGCCACTAAAAACTTCAATCGGGCATGGGTGCGCCGCTCGCGCAATTCCGTCGCGTCTCGATAAATCTCCGTGACCGCGCGCGCGCCGTCAATCGCCTTATCCATGGGAATAAAGAAGTTGATGTTCTGCGCGATATGCGGCTGGGTGGACAGCCCGCCGCCGACATAGAAATGATAGCCGTTCTCGCCGGTCACCGGATGCTTCGCGCCGATCATCGAAAAATCGTTGATCTGCGGCAACGCGCATTGCACCGGACACGCGACCACGGCAATTTTATACTTACGCGGCAGATCGCCGTACTCCTCGGCGTGCTCCAGAAAGAACTCGTGCAGCGCCTGGATAGTCGGGCGGACGTCGAACAGCTCGTCGTGGGCGAGTCCCGCTACCGGGCAGCCGGTGACGTTGCGGGCGATATCGCCGCAAGCTCCGGCAGTAGCGATATCGACCGCATCCAAACGCCCCAAAATTTCGGGCATCTGCTGGATCTCGAACCAGTGGAACTGGAAGGTTTGGCGAGTCGTGATATCGGCCATGCCATGGCCGTAGTCGCGGGCGATATCCGCCAGGGTGCGCATCTGCGCGGCGTTCAAGTTGCCGCCGGGCACTTTGACCCGCATCATGAACTTGCCGGCGCCTTTGGGACGCTGCTCGTAGATGCCGTACCACTTGAAGCGGGTGAAATCATCCGGCTCAATAGCGCTGTAGCCGGCCTCGGCATAGCGGTAGATGTCGTCAATGACACGGAGCGGGTGCTTGGCTTGCTTGATCTGCTCGACCTTGTTCATCGGAATTCCTTCGTTCTGCTGACGGGGCGGGATGCTGAAATAATGTCTATCGAGTTAATCGACAATCGGTTTATTATGGCAATTCGACCGGCATATGTCAAACCGAGCTGCGCCGCCTTCGGTTCCGGCTCATCAAATTTCTCTCCAAGCAAGGTATACTGATAGGACTGTCGATTTTCCCAGGCGTGGGTTGCAAGAGGGGTGATTTAGAGTGACGCAGATTCAAGTCAAGCCGAACGAATCCTTGGACCAGGCGCTGAAGCGCTTCAAAAAGCAGATTCAGCAAACCGGAGTCCTCCGCGAGGCCCGCGAGCATTACGAGTACCAGAAGCCCAGCGACAAGAAGCGCAAGCAGATTGCCGCCGCCAAGCGCAAGGCGCTCCGGTTGGTCCGCACCAACCCCAACGACTAGTTTCGTTGTTGCCCTCCGTAGACCAATGAGCCGCCGTGCCCATCTCGTGCGTGGCGGCTTATATCGGGCGGCGGTATAATAACTAGCTCCGTCGATTGCACATTGCCAAAAGCATCAGGTATAAATGCTTCTGATGGCAATAGGGTAGTGCCAGATAGTTCAGCTGGCAGAACGTCTGATTCTGGATCAGAAGGTCCTAGGTTCGAATCCTAGTCTGGCAACCAAACAACATTGAGTCCGCCTCGAGAACCGCTTCTCGAGGCGGACTTTTTTGTGCCGCTCCTGCTACTCGTTCGACTCAAGCGATCCGCCGCTAAACTGCTGCGTCACGATGCCACCGCTGGTCACCACCGCATCGCACTGTGGAAATCCGAGCGCGCCGGACGGCCCTCCCTGCGCTTCGTATTTCGCTAGAAGCGCGCCCAAGACGGCGTAGGCGCGGGGCTTGTCCCATTCGTAGAAGATCGCTCCGCTCTCGAAGCGCTGCATCCGCCCCGCGCGCCCATTCATTCGTCCCGGCTGCCCGATGCCGGCATCCTCTTCCGACGCGAGTGGCTGCCCAAAACGCGCTCCGCCGCCTAGATGCGCGTAGCATTCGCCGATCACGCCGTAAATAGGGCAGGGCGAGCTGAATCGCGCGCGCACTCCAGGCCAGACCGCCGGGTCTTCCATCCCGAGCGCCCACTCGGCGATACCGCCGAACGGCTTGTCGCCCGATGGGCTGGTGGCCGCGTCCCCAGGCGCGACAATTTGGCTGAGCTTCAAGTCCCAGCTCGCGGCGTTCTCGTAAAACGCGACCCGCGTCTTCCCTTCTTTGCTGTAGATATAGTACGGGGCCTGGTCGGACGCGCTCCACTGCGGCATCGCGTGGTATCGCTTGATCATCGCCATGGATTGAAAATACGACAGCGAATCGCCCGTCGCGCTGGTTTTCCAATTTGACGCCGACGCCACCGGCCAATCATAGCCATAGGCCGGCAGCCCGATCAAAAACTTCCACGTGGGAGCCTTGGCCTGATGCAGATAATCCGCCACCTGGTGCATCCACGGCAGCGGGGCGGTCGCGCCCGCTTTCGGAGAGCCGTCGTAGTTCTGATCGTACACCATGACCCGGATCGAATCCGCGCCCGTATTCGCGAGCACGGTCTCGTCGGCATACGCCCATTGATCGCCGCTCGTGCGGACAATGACCGTCGGGCTGACATGCGTCGGAAATCCGAAGCTGTCCATCCGCTGATGCAGCCGCGCCACCAGAGCCATAATAAACGCCGTATACCGCTCCGTGTCGGCGTGGTCCGTATCGACAAAATCCTCGATGTCCATATCCACGCCGTCGAGGTTATAGGTATCGAGAGAATGGGCGATGCTGTCGATAATAAACTTCTGGCGCTCCGGATGCGCCAGAAGATCGTGCACGGTACCGTCATAGCTCATCAGCATGAACGCCTGGACGCCGTTGTTGTGCATGATCGCCACCTCGCGGTTGATGACGTCGGGAGTGGTGCCGAAGTCCAATGTCCAAGCCCCGCTCTTTTCGTGGAGCGTGCCGCTGCACAGATCCACCTGGTCCATGATGTCGATATTGTCATAGACCGCATGCCAGCCGTCGTCGTTGCCCACGTCCTCGGGCTTCACCACGGCTCCCGGCCCTTTGGTATTCAGCCATTCAGGCAGCCAGCCTGTCACCAACCGGCTGAGCCGATGGTGCGGCTGCGGAACCGCCGAAACATCCGTCACCGGGTCGGCCAGCGCCACCCTTGGCAACAAAAGGACAGCAGACAGCAGGAGAACCGCTTGAGCATGGCGCGACACGAGCAAAGGGATGTTCATCATAGAAGTATTTCTATTTCCCGAGCTTTAACTTAGCCCCAGCTAGCATTCACAGTCAATAACGAGCCGCGCCGACTACTGACTTCTCTGAGCGGTGAGCGCCGCCTCGAAATCGGGGTACGAGAAATTGGCATGGACGATCAGCGAAAGCCGGTCGTCGGGGGCGACGCGCGTCTCCATCGCCGGGCATGGCTCCGGCTTGCCGCCGCTGATTAACGCCAGAAGGTTCACCGGCGAGCCGATCCGCTGCGATGCGTCCGGAGCAGATCGCTGCAAGTCGCCCCAAGTCCAGCCGACCAGTTTCACCGGGGTAAAGGTGCGCGGGTTCGCGCCGTCCACATTGCTCATCAGCGTGGTGAAGATATCCGCCGACCCCGGCTCCTGGCACTCCTGCACCGCCGCGAACAAAGCGAAATTAGTCGGAATCACTTTAGCTCGCGCCCCGGCGAACAGCTCGGTATTGTCGGGGTGCACCAGGAAGTAAAGGATAGGCACCCGTGCCGGCGCGTGCAGCTCGGTGGTGGCGACGACAGAGCGAGTGACCGCGTCCGAGGCGACTTTCTCCGGATCGTGGGGGAAGATAATCACCTGTTTGCAGGTGTCGATAGCCGCGCGCTCATAGGTTTGCCTGGTGAGAATAGGCCCGTGGACGAAATGCACGTCCGGCATCGCCGCGATCTTCGCCGGCAGCTCGGTCATGAGATCGTCCACCACGCACACCGACGCGCCCGCGTCCACGGCGCGAAGCTCGGTAATCATCGTTTCCAACTGGTCCTGGCTGCGGCAGCAGATCAGGATATAGCTGCCTTCCTTTGAGTTCGGCTCCAATCCCGTTTTTCTCCTGGTGGCGCGCTCGTCCCGGTAATCGATCCCGGCGCTCACCACATACGACAACAAAATGATACCGACCACACCGCAGACCATCACGGCGCTGCGCCCGAGCGCCGTTTTCGGCGGGATATCGCCGTAGCCCACCGTGGTCACCGTCTGCCAGACCAGCCACAAGCTGTCGAACCATCCCGCCCGCTCCGCCACGCCGTACCCGACGCCCATCAGCACCAGGACGAGCAGCAGCCATTCCAGCCTCCGCACGAACTTGCCGTATGAAGGAATATCAAAGCTCCGTAGCCGATGGCGGCGGCTGAGTAGTAAGAAAATCATATCACTTGAAGCGCGGCGCGGTCGATTGGTCTCAAACGCATTCCTGGCGGCAGGCTGCTTCGGCATGCAGGCGACCGTGGAAATATGATACGATACTTCATGTCATCGCAAGAAACAGGGCCTGCAGCGACGCCGCGCTCCACCTCCGGGCGCTCACCCAGCCTGGCCGCTCCAGCGGTAGGCGATTTCGCTATCCTGCAATGCCCGCTTAGCGAGCTGAGCCTGCAGCACACGCTCGCCAGCGGGCAAGCCTTCCGCTGGCAACGCGACCGGCAGGGATGGTGGTCGGCGGTGATCCAATCCGAGCCGACGCCGATTATCCTGCGCTGCTGGCAGGACCGCGAGCAGCTGTACTACCAGACGTATCCCCGCGCGAACAATCTGACCGCTGTCAGTACCTACTTCCAGCTCGATGTCGACCTGCCCGCGCTGGAAATCGGCTGGCGCAGAGCGGCGGGGCAGGAGATCGCTTCGGGGCTGGACCACTTCGCCGGCCTACGCGTGACCATGCAAGACCCGGTGGAGTGCTTGTTCTCGTTTCTGTGCTCGTCGGTCGCGCCCATCTACCGCATCCGGCGCGGCATCGACGCCATGTGCCGCACGCTGGGAGTGCGCATCGGCGAAGTCGGCGGCCAGGAGCACTTCGCTTTCCCGCCCCTGGAGTATATGGCCGACGCCAACCGCGACCTCTACGATAAAATGGGCCTCGGCTTTCGCGGCGGCAACGTGAAAGAATCCGCCAAGGAAATTATCGCGCGCGGCGGACGCGACTACCTGCTCACTCTCCGCGCGATGCCCTACGCCGAAGCGCAGGCGCAGCTAATGAGCCTGCCCGGAGTCGGTGCGAAGATCGCCGATTGCGTCTGCCTGTTCTCCCTCGCCAAGCAGGAAGCCGTCCCGCTCGACGTCCACGTCACCCGCGTCGCCAAGCGGCTATTCAGCGAAGCCCGCGCCTACAACTCCCTCACCGGCAAAGCCTACTCCGCTATCGCCGAGCTATTCCGACGCCGTTTCGGCCCCTACGCCGGCTGGGCCCAGCAGTACCTGTTCTACAACGAGCTTCTCAGCACCGGAGCCTGGGACGAGCAAATGGGCACCCACGTCCCCGCCACCAAGCGCTTAGCGAAGCCGTAAATTTGTGGCGGTTCGCTTGAACTCCCCTCCATTTCCATGAAGGAGCAGGGGGAGGTCTGGAGTCGCCAGTCGCGGTCCCCTAACCCCTGTGCCCATCCCGAAACCAGCTAAGCGCCATGCAGCACTTCCTTCCCATTCAGGGAAGATGGCCTGAAAGGCCGGATGGGTGCGCCGAGCAGATAACTTTCCGGCGGCCCCGCATTAGCCGCCGGTTTTTTACTCGCGCAGCAACCCCTCTAAATCCAGCCGATGCGTCACCATCGCAACATCCCCGTTCGCTTCTCTAGGCCACTCTGCTTCCGGACGATCCCAAGAAAGCTCCACGCCGTTGCCGTCCGGGTCGCGCAGATAGAGCGCTTCGCTGACTCCATGGTCGCTTGCCCCTTCCAGCGGGACTCCCGCCGCGATCAATCGCCGCAGCGCGTCGGCCAGTGCCGCGCGGGTGGGGTAGAGAATCGCCGTATGGTACAGCCCTGTCGTTCCTGGCGCGGGTGGCGAGCCTCCGGCGGATTCCCACGTATTTAGCCCGATGTGGTGGTGGTAGCCTCCCGCCGAGATAAACGCTGCTTGCCTTCCGAAGCGTTGCGTCAATTCAAATCCGAGCACTCCCTGATAAAAAGCCAGGGAGCGGTCGAGATCGGCCACTTTCAGATGAACATGGCCGATGCGGGTTTCGGGATGGATTGGGTCTGGCGTCGTCATTGCGCTATTATGCCGCTAGCCGTAAAAGAAGCGGGTCATGTGGAACAAGATCGGCGCGGCGAAGCACATCCCGTCGATGCGGTCGAGCATGCCGCCGTGGCCGGGCAGCAGCGCGCCGAAATCCTTGACGCCCCGGTCGCGCTTGATCGCCGACATCGTCAGGCCGCCGGCGACGCCCATCAACGCAATCGCCAGCGAGACGGCGGCGGCGAACAGCGGGGTGTACGGCGTCAGCCGCCACAACGCCGCGCCGATCAGCGTGGCGCAGAGCACGCCGCCCAGGAAACCTTCCCACGTCTTGTTCGGACTCACCAGCGGCGCGAGCGGATGCTTTCCGAGCAGCTTGCCCCAAACATACTGCAGCACGTCGGAAATCTGCACCACGATAATGAGAAAGAGCAGCAACTTGATGCCTTGATGCGCGATATGGGCGTGCAGCTGCAATAGAGCCGGAGCGTAGCTGACGCAGTAGACGCAGATCAGCAGCGCCCATTGAATTTCGGCGGCGCGGTCGAGAAAGCGCGAGGTATCGCCCCGCCCGCGCAGGATCAGTAATATCGGCACCAGCAAAAATACGTAGACCGGGATAAAGATCGAATACAAGCCGTACCAACCGCGCGCCACGAAGAGATACTGCAGCGGCGTGATGATGAAAAACGACCAAAGCAGCGTTTTATGGTCGGAGCGCGTGGTCGGCAGCAGGGCGACAAACTCGCGCAAGGCCAGAAACGAAATCAAAGCGAACAAGAGCACGCACCCTACGTCGCCCAGCGCGATTGCGCCCGCGACCACCCCGGCGATAAGCCACCAAGCTTTAATGCGCTCCCGAGCGTTCTGTAGCGTCGCCTTGCCCGACTCGCTGGTCGCCCGCGCACCCAGAACTGCGGCTACAAGCGTGGCGACCACCAGTGTAGCCACGATGCCGGTAAACGTCCAGAGCAGGGTTGGGTCTAATCTCGCGGTCAGGGTGTGCATGGCTTCTATATGTCGAGACGAGCAGCGTATTGCTTCAAATCGTCTAAGATTGCTTTAGATCGATCACGCTTTGACGCATCCGCTCCGTGAAGCGCTTGCGGTTTTCGTCGGGATAGCGCGCGACCGGGCCGCCGAAGATCACGCGGGTGGGCAGCGGCAGCGGGATACGCTCGCCTTTGGGCAGCACGCGGTTCAGATTGTCGAGATAAACCGGCACAAGCTCCATGTCCGGCTTGCGCTCGCTGAGATGCGCCAAACCGCTTTTGAACGCGCCGAGCTGCTCGCCCGAGCCGCGCGTGCCTTCGGGAAACAAGATCACCGATTCGTTCTCGCCGATTGCCTCCGCCATCCGGTCGATTACGTGCCGCGCCTCGTGCAAGTCGGCGTTGCGCTCGATCAGAATCGCCCGGAATATCCGCTGCGCCAAAAACTTTCGTACGCCGCTCGACCAGTAATCGGCGGCGGCGACAGGGCGGGTGACTTCGCGCAGGGGCACGGGCAGAGTGGCCCAGATCACGGCGGCGTCGAAGTGGCTGGTGTGGTTGGCGAAATAAATCCGCTGACGCGTCGCCGAGCTTGGCGATGCTTGCCACTGCGCCCTGGCACCGGTAATCACGCGGATGAGCCACGCTGTGAAATCGCGGAGCGCGCGGCCGTTCATCGGGATTCCAGGTCTCCGACCACCAGCTTTGTTCTGTTGTAAATCGTCGCCGCGCAGCCGACGATCACAACCGCCAGCGCCACGGCAAACACCGGGAAGCGCTGGTGGAAGGGCTGCTCCAGCGCCGCGCCGAGGCACGCCAGCGTGACGATGTTCATGCGCATCTGCTTGGCCATAGGGCCGACAAAATACTGCTTGGCTCCCGCCGAGCCGCCGAGCACGCGCATGTAAGCTGTCAAGACCGCCATTAGCGCGGCTATCCAACCCAAAATAGGCTGATATGATAAAAGCGGCAGCGCCGCGTACCCGGCTGCGGCGAGCGTGACGGCATCGGAGACGCGGTCGGGAAAATCGTTCACGATATCTCCCGTTTTGGAGCCGAGGCCGTTTTCCACGGCGACAAGGCCGTCGAGAAGATTACAAAGCAGCCTCGCTTGAACGAACACCGCCGCCACAATGTAAGCGGCAATCGCGCCTGGGACGACCAGCCTGGCGGCAAGAATCATCAGAGCGGCGGAGCCAGCTGCGAACACGACCGAGGCGGCGGAGATTGCGTTCGGGCGAACCCGCGCTTGCGCGAGGCCAGCCGCAATACGCCGGATCAGACTCGAATCGCGGGCCGCCACAGGACGACGCGCGCCGAGGTTGGCTGCGGACGTCGGATCGGAATCGCTGGGCTGTGGTTCCATGGGCATGAGCGCGGCCGATAACAGAATCTCCGGATCTCCGGACGATTGTAGCGCGTTTGCGTTCAATCCCGCGCGTGCGCCGCGAGCGTCGGAGTGGGTTGCCGCTTCTGGTATGCTGTTTGAACTACTTTTTCGCAGTTGCAATTCGGGACGATTCGCTATGCACGAACTTCGACTTTATAACACCCTCACCCGCCGCAAAGATGTCTTCACTCCCTCCGATGGCGAGACCGTCCGTATGTACGCCTGCGGCCCGACCGTCTACAACTACGCCCATATCGGCAATCTGCGCACCTACCTCTTCGAGGATTTGCTGCGGCGCGTGCTGGAAAACGTCCAGGGCTGGTCAGTGGACCACGTGGTCAATATCACCGATGTCGGCCACATGACCTCCGACGGCGACGCGGGTGAGGACAAAATGGCCAAAGCCGCCGCCCGCGAGAACCGCTCGCCGTGGGATATCGCCCACTTCTACGAGGACGCATTCACGCACGATTTGGACCGGCTTAACATCGAGCGACCGCGTGTTCTTTCCCGCGCCACCGAGCATGTCGGTCAGATGATCGCGCTCATCGAAGAGCTGGAGCAGCGCGGCTTCGCCTACCGCACCCGCGAGGGCATCTACTTCGACACCGCCCGCGACCCCGACTACGGCAAGCTCGCCGGCCTTAACTTCGCCGGGCAGCGCCAGGGCGCGCGCGAGGATGTCAACATCGACCCCGAGAAGCGCCACCCCTCCGACTTTATTTTGTGGTTCACCAACAAGCCCACCCATATTATGAAATGGGAGTCGCCCTGGGGCGTCGGCTACCCCGGCTGGCATATCGAGTGCAGCGCAATGGCGATGCACTATCTCGGGCGGACTCTGGACATCCACTGCGGCGGAATCGACCACATCCCCGTCCACAACACCAACGAAATCGCCCAATCCGAATGCGCCACCGGCCACACCTTCGCCCGCTTCTGGATCCACGGCGCGTTTCTCAACGTGAAAGGCTCCGGCGGCCCCGGCCACACCAAAATGGCGAAATCCGGCGACAACTTCATCACCGTCGATAAGCTGATCGAGCGCGGCTACGACCCCATCGCCTACCGCTATCTCACCCTCACCGCCCATTACCGCTCCGAGCTCGCCTTCAGCTGGGACTCCCTCGACGCCGCTTCCAAGGCGCTGCGCCGCATTTATCATCTCGCCCGCCGCCTGAACCATGAGGAGCCGCTGACCCAACCCCAGCAAGAAACCGCTTCCGAGCAAATCGCCGCCGCCTTCCGCGACGATCTCAACGCCGCCCGCGCCATCGCCCTGCTGCACGAGTATGAATCCCCGGCACTCTGGGAGCGGTTCGATTCGGTACTCGGCTTAGACTACGCCGCAAAAAGCGAAAACGCTCTCCTCGCTCACAGAAAAGCTGAGCCGGCTGACTTCGGTGACTTGGTGCAAGCGCGTCAAGCCGCCCGAAATTCTCGCGACTACGTCAGGGCCGATACGATCCGAACCGAATTGATATCGCGGGGCTACACGCCGCACGACGCGCCAGCCTCAAAGGCTTAACCGTTAAACAAAACACCCCGCACCGATCAGCGCGAAGTGTTTTCTTATCGGTACAAACGGCTACTTCTTGGCCGCGTAGCTCTCCGCCCGCTGCTTCAAATCCGATAGCGCCGTGTGCAGCCGCACAAACCCGTTCATCACCGAGCCATACGACGAGAAATAAGCGTGTACGTCGCCGTCCGACATGCTTTTGTCTGATAGGTAATAGTAATGGTCGGAAGTCTGCATCTTGCGCCAGATGTCGATATACGCCGCGTCGCCCGTGGCTAAGATCGCATGCTCCAGGCGCTTCACTTCCTCGAAGCAGAACTGCTGCATCTCGTTGCGCAGCCACGCCGACGTATCCCGCTCCTGGTCGGCCCAGGAGATCGTGCTGAAATCGTCTACCCAAAGCTCGCCGGTGGGATAGACGCGGCTCAGGACGTCGCTGGGGGTGGACCATTCCAGCTGGGGATGCTTGGCGACTTCGTCGGGCAGCGCCCAGATAAAATCGAAGATGCCCGTGTCGGCCCACATGTGCTCGCCGATGGCTTCGTAGTCCATCGCCAGCAGCACGCTCGGGTCGGTGTTGCCCGCCAGCCATCCGGCGAAGGTCTCGGCCTTCAGCGGGTAGCCTTCCCACGCCTTGTTGGAGAAGCGGTAGCCGACGTCGTCGGAGAGCTTGTAGTTGCGCAGGAGAATGGGTAGCCCCGACGGGCTGGAATAGACAAAGTCCG
>CAXSEA010000078.1:0-13988 GCA_964235675.1 uncultured Armatimonadales bacterium
ATAAGTGTACGGCGAAGGTATTTTAGGCGCTCTATCCAGTTGAGCTACAAGCGTCACAAAGAACAGTGATTAATTCCAGATAAAAAGAGCTAGACGCTCGGCAGGAATCGAACCTGCAGCCTCCCGCGTGAAGATAACCTTCATCCTTCGACCCACGCTAGGCGCGGATAAGTTGTTGGCGAAGAAAACCGGCATAGGCAGCAAGCCGCGTTAGCCAAGCAGGCGTGATAACCACTACACCACGAGCGTGACAAAATTCCAAGTATTTACAAGCAAAAGAGAATCCGACGCTTGGCGGGATTCGAACCCGCGACACGCGATTCATGAGATAACCTTCAACCATCGACCCAGCGATGAAGCCGGATAAGAGTGCGGTAAAGATATTGTCGATGCTCTACCAGACTGAGCTACAAGCGTCACGGCCTCTTTTGCTTTCCATCCTCCAACAAAAACAGCTCGATCCCAATCCGAACCCCGTCCGAAACGGAGATCCCAAGTTGCCTGCACCGCTTCTCTAAGCGCTCGATCAAATCGCTCGGATGAACTTGATGCAGCTGGCGCATCGTCTCCGCCATTTTCGGACGGCCCACCTTGCGCTCGGGCTTTCCAGAATCACTCACGCCTGTTAGTATAGATTTTATGTACATAAAAGTCAAGCCTTGCGCGATAATTTTATGTACATTATTTTCAGCTACTAACCCGGCGCTCGCTCCCTCTCTGATAGAGTGTGGAAAAACTCCTGGCACCAAGAGCTGATGCTCTGGTTTCCATCCATTTCCGGGGAGTGAAGTTCGGACGCGTTTTTCTGCACTATCTCAGAACGAAAGTGAACAGCTTGCCTGTGGCTGAATCAAGTAGCGGGAGAGCGCAAACCGCCTCTCGGAAAACTTAACAATTCCTTAAACACCCTGGCGAGCTCTTTCAGGTAAGGTCACCAAGCTCCATTTCATTTCATGGAAGCGCACTAATATTCGAGTTGAAGGACACCACCGATGCTGAAGAGTTCGCGCAAAGCGTTTACGCTCATTGAGCTGTTAGTCGTTATTGCCATTATCGCAATCTTAGCCGCTATCTTGTTTCCGGTTTTTGCCCAAGCGCGGGAAAAAGCGCGCGAGACGACTTGCGTCTCCAATACCAAGCAGTTCCTGCTGGCCATCATCCAGTACAACCAGGACAACGACGAGGCCGAGCCGATCACGTTCAAGGATAACAGATCCTTTGGACCGGGCAAACTGGCAAACGGCAGCCTTATTGCCTCCTCGAACACGTCGCCGGACTACGCATACAACTCGACCGTCCCTGGTTCGGGGCAAACGGGTATTCCCGTTGAAGTTGCCCCGTACATCAAGTCTACCGCCCTTTTCGATTGTCCCGACGATCACCCCATGAGCTTGCCCGAAGCCACGGCGATCAAGACCACCAGTCTGCCTAACAACGGAACTCCGGCGAGCTTTGTCGGGCAGACGTTCTACCAGGTGTACGGCACGGCTTACAAGTTCACCAATCAGAACTACACCCATCTCCCCGGAACCGCCGCGCTCGCCGATACCGGCTACAACGTCACTCCCGCCTGCACCAGCACCAATCCCAGTTCATCCTCCAACTGCGACTTCCAGGGAGGAAATACTCCCGTGAGTGCGGCGGTGCTCGCCAACGGCGCGGCTTATGGCGGCTCAGGCGGTTCAACGCCGGGCGCAGGCGCAACCGGCTACTCTGTGCTCCACATCAGCGACTTTGCCCGCCCCTCCGAAACCCGCTGCGTCGGCGACTGGCAGAAGCAGTTCGAGGATAAGCCGATCAAGGCGGGCGAAACTCCGTTCCATCCGCTCGGCACCACTATCGGATACATGGACGGCCACGCCAAGTTCATCATCAGCGCCGGCAACGGCTATATGAAGGGCTGCGACGGCATCGACTGGGCGTGGGACTTCGCGGGAAGCTGCAACAACGAAGGCATCCAGCGCAACGCGGACTAACCTTCCGTAGTCACAACCAACGCTTACTACTCTGCCCCGCTGACCTGGGGCAGAGCAATTTTTTGAGGTTCTTAGAACAGTTTATGAAATCAGCGATTCGATATACTTCCGGCAAAATGATTCAGTCCGCAGTCGTCGCCACGGCGATTTTGGCCTCTTCCACAAGCGGGTTCGCGGCCGGCGGCGATCAGCCGAAACAAGCCGTGCACCACGTTTTATTAATCAGCATCGACGGCTTGCACCAGTTCGATCTGGCGCGCTACGTGAAAAGCCATCCCTCTTCCACGCTGGCGCAGCTTGCTAAAAGCGGCGTTACCTACACCGACACTCACCAAATCACGCCGGACGATTCGTTTCCCGGCATGGCCGCTCTCGCCACCGGCGGCTCGCCGAAAACCACCGGCCTCTGGTACGACGTCACCTATGACCGCACCCTTCTTCCGGCGGGCGGTGCATCGTCGAAGCCGGGAGCCGTCGTCACTTACACCGAAGACGCCAATATCGACAAAAACAGCGTGAACGCGGGCGGCGGAATCGACACCGCCAAGCTGCCCGTCGATCCGGCCACCAAGCAGCCCGTCTGGCCGCACTCGTATCTTAGGGTGAACACGATTTTCGAGGTGGTTAAAGCCGCCGGTCTGCGCACGGCGTGGGCCGACAAGCATCCCGCCTACGACCTCCTGAACGGGCCGAGCGGCAAGGGCGTCGACGATCTCTACACCCCCGAGATCGAGGGCAAAAAGGCGAGCAAGTCGGTTCCGCTCACGGAGGCCTACGACGACACGAAAGTGCAGGCCGTCCTCAACGAAATCAACGGAAAAGATCACGCCGGCGTGAGCAGCGTCGGGGTTCCGGCGCTCTTCGGGACAAGCCTTCAGTCCGTCAGCACGGCGCAAAAAGTGGACGGCTATGCCGATGCGAAAGGCACGCCCACCGCTCCCCTCGAAGACGCGCTTGACCATACCGATCAATCGCTCGGAAAGATAGTCGCCGCGCTCAAGGCGCGGGGCTTATACGCGGATACGGCTATAATCGTTACCGCCAAGCACGGCCAGGAGCCGGTCGATCCTGCCGCTCGCCGCATCGTCTCCGAGGAGCTGATTCCCAGCATCGTGAACGGAGTTCAGCCGGGGCTTCTCGGGCAAGCCACCCAGGACTGCGGCGCGCTGATCTGGCTGACCGACCCGTCGAAAACAGCCGCCGTCGCCGCCGCGCTGCAAGCCCGCGCGTCCGAGATCGGAATCCGGCAGGTTCTCTACGGCCCCGCGCTCGCCGCGCGCTACGACGATCCCGCCCGCGACTCGCGCACTCCGGATATCATCGTCATTACGCGCACCGGCGTAATTATCGCCAGTCCCACAGCCAAGAAAGTGGCCGAGCACGGCGGATTCGACGAGGACAACACGCACGTCGGCCTTCTCGTCGAGGCTCCCGGCCTGCGCGGCGGCACAGTAGCCGCTCCGGTCAGCGCCACGCAAGTCGCCCCGACCGTCCTCGCGGCCCTCGGACTCAACCCCGATAGTCTTCAAGCGGCAAAGCTGGAAGGCACCCGGACGCTGCCCGGCTTGCCATTCGGACGCTGAACCCCACTTGGCACTCAATTAGCGGTGCTCCCAGCCTTATTTAAGTTGGGAGCACCGCTAATCCCCGCCCCCGCCGCCATCCGCACCCCCGCCTCCGTCGCTGCTGCCGCCACCCGATCCGCTATCCCCCACCATTCCGCTGTCAAACACTCCGACGCCATAGCTACCCCCATCCGTGCCGACTCCGGCGGATTGCGAGTGCGAGCCAGCATCATGCCCTTCCGGTGCTCCTGTCCCTACTGGGGATAAGCCATGAGGGCTGTAATGATGCGCCGGGGGAGCGACATAGCCCAGATCCCCCGGAGTAGACGCCGCCGGGTCGCTGGAGACCACGGTCCCGTCAGGCCGCAGATCAATCCTCTCGCCCCCGCTGCGCCGCCGCTTCAACTGCTCGGCATGCACGGTCGTGACGTACAAATAAATCCCCACGCCCACCGTCACTAGGATATAGACGATCCAAAGAAGATTCATCACAATTCCCTATGGCCACTAAATGCCTAGCGACCCTATCCGGGCTCTCGCCCACCTTCCCTGAAAGGGAAGGAAGTGTCTACTGCCAAAGTGCGGTTATAGCGGAACGCCTGAAAACGATAAGCCAATCGCGGCTTGATGTAAAGTTCCTTCCCTTTCAGGGAAGGTGGGCGAGAGCCCGGATAGGGTCGCTAGGCACCAACCTGTCCCGCTTACTTTACCGCCGATATTGGTACAAACCTAAGCATTCACCCATTTTGAAGGAGAAACGCTTTTGGAATACCGCAAACTCGGCGGCACGGGAATGTTCGTGTCGGAACTCTGCCTCGGAACGATGCAGTTCGGCTGGACCACCGACGAGGAAACCTCCGGCCAGGTCATGGACGCCTTCGTGGACTCAGGCGGCACTTTCATCGACACCGCCGATGTCTACACCAGCTGGGTAGGCGATCTCTCCTACGGCGGCCACACCGAGGAGATTATCGGGCGCTGGATGAAATCGCGCGGCAACCGCGACAAAATCGTCCTCGCCACTAAAGTGCGCGGCGAGATGTGGCCCGGCCCAAACGGCGAAGGCCTCTCCCGCATTCATATTATGCGCGCCGTGGAAGATTCCCTTCGCCGCCTGCAAACCGACTATATCGACCTCTATCAAACCCACTGGGTCGATCTCAACACGCCCATCGAGGAAACCCTCTTTGTCCTCGACGACCTAGTCAAGCAAGGCAAAGTCCGCTACCTGGGCGCGTCCAACTACCCCGCCTGGCGTCTCATGGAAGCTCAGGCAACTTCCACTCGTCTGAACCTCGCGCGCTTCGATTCTTACCAGCCGCAATACTCTCTCATGGAGCGCCAACTCTTCGAGTACGAGGCGATGCCTTTTTGCAAGCATTATAACGTCGGCGTCATTCCTTACTCGCCGCTTGCCGCGGGATTTCTCACCGGCAAATACCGCAAGGACACTCCCGTTCCCGAAAGCCAGCGCGCTACTCAAGTCACCGCTAATTACGCCAACGACCGAGGCTACGCCGTCATCGACGCCCTCGATGAGATCGGCAAATCCCACGGAAAAACCATCGCCCAAACCGCAATCGCCTGGCAACTCACCAACCCGGTGATTACCTCTCCCATCATCGGCGCGAACACAGTCGAGCAGCTAAACGACACAGTACAAGCGGCGGGCTACCGATTGTCGGTGGAAGAAGTAGCGAAACTAAACGAGATAACCAAGTGGCCGAAGAACGGCCGGCCTATTTGGGATTAACTGCTGACGACGAGCACTCGGAACTCCCCTCCATTTCCATGGAGGGGGTGGGGGAGGTCGGAAGCGTATCAGCCTTCCCTTAGAAAAGAGAAAAGCCGCGGCCTCGCTTTTCCCAGCCGCTGAATAATAAAGGTTGCAGTTGCTGATATGTCTTTGGGCGACGATTTCAATACAATGCTGGACCATGTGTCCGAACGCTGCCACCAATACGAGCAAGCATTCGGCACAGCAATCTCCCCACGCCTCAAAGAGCAGCTAGCCGCCAAAGATAATCTCTGGGACCGGAGCAACTTCTCCGGCCACCTCACCGCTTCCGCCATCGTCCTGAGCGACCGAGCCGAAGTGCTCCTCATCAAGCACAAGGTTCTCAGCCTCTGGCTCGCTCCCGGCGGCCATGCCGGGCCGTTCGAGATGCCCTCGCAGACCTCCGCCCGCGAGCTGGCGGAAGAAACCGGCTTGCGCGGATTCGAGCTGCACCCCTGGCACTACGTCAGCGGCATTCCCATCGACATCGACACGCACCCGATCCCCGAAAACAAGGCGCGCGGCGAGGCCGCCCATTTCCACCACGACTTCCGCTACATCTTCACTTCGTCTGCCACGGACTTGCTTGAGATCGAGCGCAAAGAAGTTGACGCGATCCGCTGGACGCCTTTGTCCGGCCTCGAAGCCGAATACCCCCGCATCTACCAACGTATCCGAGCCCTGAGCCTGGCGCAGGAGTAATCCCGCTTTGACCGGTCGGTATTCAGGCTTTTTTCGAGTAGGCTGCACAAAAAACGCTCATGCCCTTCCAGAAGGCATAAGCGTAAATGAGCGACAAATGCACGCTAATTCAGCCGTGCTACACCGTCGTGAGCCGCAAATCCTGCATCGCCAGCGAAACCTTAAACAGCTGCTCCTCCAGTGTAGTCAGCGGCGTATTCGCCAGATCATAAGCGGCATACTCCTCGTCCGACGGCATCGCATCGAGATCAAGAAAGCCGTGGCTGCCCGTTGCCGAAGCCCGCAGACGGCTGCCGATATGCTCGTCATAGCGCTGGTAAATCGTGCTGATCTCGCGCCGCAACGCTTCCCGCCGCTGCTCTAAAAGCGCATATCGCTGCTGTTGCTGCTCACCGCCAAACTCTAGTGTTATCATCTCTTCACTCCCCTAATTGCTCCGAGCCATCAGCCGGATGTCCATTCTTTTACGTCTACGGCTACTGATTCTGAGAAAGCGGAGTGAAGGTTTCATGAAGGCCGCGCGATTTTCGCCGCCGCATTCTCGCTGGGCGCGGAGGCAGTCCCCAAACGATCTATGCCGCCGGATAAAGCCGGTGGCAAGCCATGCGAGCTGCCCTCGGCGGGGCTGCCGGCAAGCCACTGCGGCAGCGATTCGCCCTGCTGAGCCTCTAGCAGCGCGCCGTCAAGCGCGGACTGTTTCGGTGCATCCGCCGAAACCGCCGCCTTCGACGCCGCGGCCAGCTGCGCCGGTTCCGGAGCGCGGAACACGGGCAGCGGACGCTCGGCAAGCTCGTCCAGATGCACTTCCTTGCGCGTGGCGAGCACCTGCTGATACTGACGCTCGAACGGAGTCAATTCGGCCAAATCGGTGCAGGCCCGCACCTGCCGCTCGCGCTGCTCCACCAGCGCGGCGCGCTGCTGCCAGTTGCCGAAGCTGGAATGCGCGCACTGGCGCAGCAGCGCCGCCTGAAACGCCCCCGCCGGCCACAGCGATGGGTCGTCGCTGCACGCTCCCGACCGCGCGTCGCGCGCCGCCGCGTCCACATACTGCCAGGCATGGCGCGGGTTGTTCGTCCAAAGCACGAACACCAGCGCCGCCGCGTAAGGATCGCCCGCCACCAAATCCTGAACGGTCAAGCCGTCCCGATGAGCCGCCAGATGGTAAGGCACCCCGTCCACCCGCGCCCCGAGCACCCCGTCCACCACCTTGCCCGCGTACTCGGCCTCATAACGCTGCACGTCCATCTGACACCCAGCGCGTCCCAGCACGGTCGCCCAGTGAATCATCGTCGGCGCGTCGAACTTGCCCGGCGTCGCGCTCCCGCGCAGCGCGATCCGCCGCTTGCTCAAATCCATTCCCGGCGCGACGCCGTAAAACGTCAGCCCCGCGCCGGGCTGCACGTCCAGCCCGTTCGCCGTGAAGAGCTTATCCCAGCGGTCGCCTTCGCCCTCCTGCTGCATCCGCGTCTTGATATACAGCAGCGCATGATCCAAGCTGCCCGAATGCGATGCCCACTGCATCAGCCCCCACGACGCGATCCCCCGGTCGTACATATTCACCGAGTCGAACCCGCCTTCCAAGCTCTGTGTGATTTGCAGGACGAACATCTCCCGCGTGGTCACGTCCGAAGGCTGAATCATGCGCTTGGACTCGACCACGAAGCCGTCCTCCAGATGCATTTTGCTCTTCCACGCCTTCAGCTTCGGGTCGGTTTCGGTGGAAACGTCATATTTTTCCACCGCCACCGGCGACAAATCCAGCGGCGGAAATGCCCTCGCAGCATCCGCACGGCGATGATGATGCCGGTGCCCGTGGGCATTCGCGGGGAGAGGGGCGGCAAGATTGAGACATGCAAGCAGCAGCGCGGCGGGAGCGGTCAGCGCAGCCGTCTTTGGCGCGCGCAATCGGGTATTCAAGCTTAAAAACATAACAAATTCCGCTCAGGCCGGCGTCTATATCGGCGTGAGCCAAGCGGCAAGGCAACTTTCTTTTACCGAATCAATACGCTTGTGAGCAACCCCGCCGACGCCGCGCGAGCGCCATAAGCGGATTAAATTTTAGCCGTCGTCAAACGCACTCCCTTTAACGCGCCTGCCCTTTGATTTCGTTCCAACCGAAAACGCGTTCTAAAATGTCCACCTGCGTGAGTAACTCGTTTGCATTACCGGGGCAGAGTGGTACTAAAAACGGACGCGAGCGCAATCAGCTTGACTGATGCCGCTCTAACGAGAAGATCAAGGACAACTCCAATGGCGCTTAAACCCGAAGCCGTCGCCTTCGATATCATCGAGACCTGTTTCTCACTGGATATTCTGGCTGAGCGCCTCAAAGAAGTCGGACTCAGCGAGAGCAGCCTGGCGCTCTGGTACGCCAAAAGCCTCCGCGACGGCATCGCCCTATCCGCCTGCGGCGAATTCAAGCCTTACCTGGAAGTCACTAAAGGCGCGCTCGAAGTCGTCGCCAAATCCGAAGGCATCCCCCTCAGCACCGCGCAAACGGCCCATATCCTCGAAGGCCTTACCCAAATGGACGCTCATCCCGACCTGCGCCCCGCCTTGGAGCATCTCCACATCAGCAAAATTCCGGCAATCGCTCTCAGCAATGGCAGCCGCAAATCCACCGAGCAATTAATTGAGCGAGCCGGCCTCGCCGACCGATTCAGCGCCGTAGTCTCGGTGGACGACGTCAAGCAGTGGAAGCCGATGCGCGAAGTCTATCTCCACGCCGCCAAAGCGGCGCGGACCAAACCCGGCCACATGGCCTTAGTCGCCGCCCATGCCTGGGACTGCCAGGGCGCGAAATCGGCGGGCTACGCCCTCACCGGCTGGGTAAAACGCTCCGAAGCCGAGCCAAACCCCGCCCTAGCCAACCCCGATATCCAAGCTGACAACCTCCTAGACCTCGTCCGCCATCTAACCGGAAACACCTAAAAAGTTCACAGCAAGCGCCCTCTGGTTTGTTTCCCCTCCTTTTCCAAGAATGGAATTAAGGGGAGGTCCGCTCAGCACAAGCGCTGCATCAAAACTGAGCGCCTACACCCATCCTTGTCCAAGGAGGGAAGAAGATACGACTTCCCCCAAACCCTTTATAGGGAAGGACAAGTTAAGCCACTCCGCTAAAGTGATTCAAGTCCTTCCCTTGAGGGAAGGTGGCACGCTTCCGAGCGTGACGGATAGGGTCGCCCCCAATTACCACAGTTACATGACCTGCCCCAACTGCCAATCCCCCAAGCGCACCCTCTGGGCGCTCTTCGGCGCATCACGAAAGCCCGCCTTCACCACCATCAAGAACGGCAACTGGATTAGCCTGGTCCGCTGCCCGAGCTGCCAAGCCTTGTGGTGCACTTCGCCCTACGAGCCCTACGCCGCCTGGGAGTTCGCCGCGTCCTGGCCCCTGGACGAGGCCGGCTGGCATAAGCTCCACGCCATCGACAACGGCGCGACCCTCACCCGCTGGCTCTCGCTCACAATCCGCGACAATTGGCGGGCGCTCCCGGAGCTTGAGCTCGCTGCCGTCGAACAGTGGCGAGTGCGGAGCCACGGCTGGAATCCAATCGACAACGCCGCCGAATTCCGCCCCGCGCCCGTGCCTCGGACTGCGTCGGCATGCGCTGCGCGAACACTTGAGGAGCGCCGGCGCGCTCTCCTGTCACAGCTACGACGCAAAATCAATGGGATGCGAATCCGCCGCTCTACTCAACGCAATCGCCAACAGTAATCAGCGCTTATCTCGGCCCACGAACTCAATGCACCGGTTCAGAAGATTTTCATAATCGAGTAGTATCCTAATTAGTAGGAGCATCACGGATATTCCGCTCCGCCATTTACACCCATGACTACTTACACGAACGATCTGCTTGGACTCTCCAACGGTCTCTCCCTGCGCGAGTCGGGCATTAAAGACGGTTTTGAATGGGTCGATCTCGACGAGGTCAAGCCCCAGGAAGCAGCCGTCCGCCTCGCGCCGGGCGACTTCGCCCTCAAAAATCAGGTGCTCCCGATCCGCATCGACTCGATTCCCGGCCTCCCCGACGCTCCCGGAACACTCGTCTGCGCCATCGGCAGCCCGGAATCGCTCGGCGCGGTAGACGATCTCGGCACCCTCCTGCAACGGCCCACCCAAGCCGTTCTCGCCGCCCCTGGAATGGTGCGCGAAAAGATCGAAGAGATATTTTTAGAGCGCATCCTCGCGGGCCTGCCCGGCTCCGGCGAGGACACCGGCATCGGCGATCTCAGCGACGATTCCACCGACCTGGCCGACCTGCAAAAGATGGCTGGCGAAACGGCTGTCGTTCAGATGGTCAACCTGATCTTCGCCCAGGCCGTCCGCGACAGCGCCTCCGACATCCACATCGAGCCCTACGAGCGCAACATGAAGGTGCGCTACCGCGTCGACGGCATGCTCCGCGAAGTCATGGAACCGCCCAAGCGCATGCACTCGGCTATCATCTCCCGCCTCAAGATTCTGGGCGAGATGAACATCGCCGAACGCCGACTGCCGCAGGACGGACGCATCAAGCTGGTCATCGCCGGACGCAGCGTCGATGTCCGCGTCAGCATCCTCCCGACCGTCTTCGGCGAGCGCGCCGTCATGCGTATCCTGGATAAAGGCACCGCGATGCTTGGCCTCGAAGACCTGGGCATGCGCGCCGATATCCTGGAAAAGTTCCGACGCATGATCCGCCAGCCGCACGGTGTGATTCTCGCCACCGGCCCCACCGGCTCAGGAAAATCGACGTCCTTGTATGCCTCGCTCCAGGAAATCTGGTCGCCGACCACAAACATTCTCACCATTGAGGACCCCGTCGAGTACCAGGTGCCCGGCATCGGCCAGATCCAGGTACGCTCCAATATCGGCCTCACCTTCTCCAACGGCCTCCGATCCATCGTTCGCCAGGATCCCGACGTCATCATGGTCGGCGAAATCCGCGACCATGAAACCGCCGAAATCGCCATCCAAGCCGCCCTCACCGGTCACCTGGTATTCAGCACCCTGCACACCAACGACGCCCCCGGCGCGGTCACCCGCCTCCTGGACATGGGCGTGGAGCCATACCTGGTCGCCTCATCCCTGATCGGAGCCGTCGCCCAGCGCCTAGTCCGCCGCGTCTGCCCCTTTTGCGCCGAAGCCTATCTCCCCGAGCCTGAGATTCTGGAGGGCATTGGAGTCCTACTGGGTGACTTCGACCCGCTGAATCCTCCTTTCCGCCACGGCGTCGGCTGCGACAAGTGCGGCGGCAGCGGCTACAAGGGACGCGTCGGCCTGTACGAGCTGTTCGCCATTGACGAGACCATCCGCCGCATGACCGTGGACCGCGCCTCCGCCTCCGAAATGAAAGAGCGCGCCGCCGTCACCCAAAACATGCGCTCCCTCCTCGGCGACGGACGCCTAGCCGTCCTGGAAGGCCGCACCACCCCGGAAGAAGTGCTCAGAGTAGCAGGCCGGGAATCGCTGTAAAAACCTAGAGACCCTATCCGGCCTTTCAGGCCACCTTCCCTAAAGGGAAGGACATTTCAAGGCAGAGCGCTGGATTGTCCTTTAGTCCTTCCCTTTAGGGAAGGTGGCCTGAAAGGCCGGATAGGGTCTCCTAAAAAGCCGCCATGGCCACACAAACTTTCGCCTACACAGCCTTAGACGCCGCCGGAACCCGCCGCACCGGAGCGGTGGACGCCGAAACCCGCGACCTTGCCATCGCGCGCCTGGCCTCCGAAGGCCGCTTCGTGCTCGATATCGCCGAAGCCAAAGCAGGCGCATCGGCCAATGGGGTGAACGCGGCCGCAAGCGAAAACGGCGGCGGTGGATTATTCAGCAGCCTGGGCGCGAACCGAGCGCCTTCGCGGCAGGATTTGGCCTTATTTACCCGCCGCCTCGCCGATCTCGCCTCGGCGGGATTGCCCCTCGACCGCGTCCTGGCGGTAGTCGCGGAGCAAGCCGACAACGCCGTCCTCAAGCGCGTCTGTGACGAAGCCCTAGCCGACGTGCGCGGCGGCATGCCCGTCTCGCAGGCATTAGGCAGGCATCCCAAATTCTTCAACGACGTTTTCGTCCAGACTCTCCGCGCCGGCGAGGCCAGCGGCCAGTTCGGCCCGGTCGCCGAGCGCCTGGCGGACTATCAGGAGCTGGAAGTCTCCCGGCGCGGCCAGATTACCAGTGCCCTGGTCTACCCGGCCCTACTCTCGCTGACGTCTTTGGGCGTGGTCATCTTCCTGATCACCTTCGTCTTGCCCAAAATGGCTGGCGTCTTCAACGGTCTCGGCAGCGACCTGCCCACGTCCACCGCCATACTGATGGCACTCTCCACATTTCTTACCCACAACTGGATCGCGGTCGTCGTCACGATCGTGGTGGGTGTCGTCGGCGTGATGCAGTGGTTCAAAACCGATTCCGGCGCACTGGCCCGCGACCGCTTCAGCCTGCGCGCCCCGCTGATCGGCACGGTCATGCAAAAAGCCACCGTCTCACGCTTCGCCCGCGTGCTCGGCACCCTGGTCTACGGCGGCGTGCCGATTCTGGAAGCCCTGGACATCGCCGGCCTCTCAGCCAACAACCGTCTGTTCCTCAGCAGCGCCAAAGCCGTGGAAGCCGAGGTGCGCGCCGGGCGTCCCATCGCCGAGGCGATGCGCGACGCTGGCGCGTTCCCGCCGGTGCTCACCCATATGGTCGCCGTCGGCGAGGAAACCGGCGACCTGCCCAAGATGCTCACCCGCGTCTCCGACAGCCTCGATTTCGAGGTCGATACCAGCATGCGACGCCTGGTCTCCCTGGCCGAGCCGATTATCATTCTGGTCATGGGCGTGGTCGTCGGAACCGTCGCGCTTTCCATTCTACTGCCAATCTATCAAGCGGAGAACACCATTAAATAACATGAAACACTCTCTCACCAAACTGCCGATGCTGCCGATTCGGCGGCGTGGACGGAGCGGCTTTACCCTGATCGAAATTATGATCGTCGTCCTGATCATCGCGATCCTGGCCGCCCTCATCATCCCGCGATTGTTCAGCAACACCGACAAAGCCAAAATCGCGGCGGCGAAAAGCGATATCGCCTCCCTCAGCACCGCCCTCGGCAGCTACCGCCTGGATAACGACAACTTCCCGAATACCTCGGATGGCCTCGACGCCCTGCGGGTTGCCCCCTCCGACGCGCCCCACTGGAAAGGGCCGTACATCGAAAAGCAGATCGGCAACGATCCCTGGGGCAACCCCTACCAGTACGTCTCGCCGGGCCCGGACGGTCAGGATTACCTGATCACCTCCTACGGCTCCGACGGCGCTCCCGGCGGAGACGGCAATGCAGCCGACATCACCAGCGATCAACAGTAACCGCCGCCAACTCAAAGGGGCCGACGCCGGATTCACCCTGGTCGAGATCATGGTCGTGGTGGTCATCCTGCTAATCATGGCTTCGCTCATCATCCCGCGAGTAGTCGCCGCCCAGCAAGGCCGCGCCCGCTTGGACTTGGAAGCCAGCATCGCCCGGTTGCCGCTGGAAGCCAAAAGCCAGGCCGCCCGCTCCCAGGAGGTCTGCGACCTGCGCATTTCCGGCACCACGCTTATCCTGGAGCAGCAGCCCGCGCCCTTGCTGGACGGCGTGGTGGCGACCGACGGCGTAGCGACGCAAATCAAAACGCTGGATCTCGGCACCACCCTGCAAATCAGCAGCGTGCAATTGAACGGCAAAGTGTCCGACGCCGGTACCTGGCAGTGGAACGCCTATCCCGACGGCAGCACCGACCGAGGAGCCATCGAGTTCACCGAGGACGACCAGACCAAATCGCTAATCATGAGCGGCACCGGCGACCCAACCTGGAGCGACGGCACCGCCCCCGATGTCTCGCTCGACCATTGGACCGCTGGCAGCCTGGAGCAGCGGAGTACGGATACGAGCACAACTTCGACCGGAGGGAGTTAAAGAACCCATCCGGCGCTTTGCGCCACCTTCCCTGTAGGGAAGGAAATATAAGATG
>CAXSEA010000079.1:0-13963 GCA_964235675.1 uncultured Armatimonadales bacterium
GGCACCACCAATGTGCCCGGTTTCGATCACGCCGTGCTCCTGGCGCGGCTGGTGGCGGACGTATGCGCCTCCGGGCAGACAGGCACAAGGAAGGCCGCCGACAAGTGGCCGACACGGTAGCATCCGCCAAAATCGCTGAAACGCCATGAGCAAGTGCCAAAACCATCTGCCGAGCCTGATCGAAGCTGACGGCGGACGCCTCCCAATCCCAAGCTGAAAGTAGACATCTACTCCTGGCTGGCCGATTACCGCTTCACGGTAGCTCCAACTACAGACGCCGCGCTTGTTTTAATCCTTCGATGCTGTCGAAAGATAAAAACAAGCGCGACTACTTTTTGGCTCCAGCTTCCATCCGATCTGAGGCACAGGCGCAATTTCGTTCCAGGCGCGGTTAATGGCGAATTGGATGACACCCGTTTTGGAGCCGCTCACGGTACGCATCAGCGCGGCGGTCGCTCGCCGCGAACATAGTTCCTATCGCTCAAATCGTCGCCGTTCAGCTCAGGCGCGTCATGCCGAACCTGCGCGCGTCAGCCTCCAAAACTATCATCCGAGTAGTCGGCTATCACCATTGAGCATGAGTGAGCGCGAATTGCTTCAATCCAGCTACGAAGGTTTTATGAAACAACCTCGCTCAATCAATCATCAAACGCGTTATGCAAAGACCTTACCTGACGATTGCGGCTGTCTGCCTGTTGGGCGCGGCCGTTGCGCCGTTTTGCTACGCCGCCCCGGCAGCCTCGACGGCAACACCGGCTCTCCCGGCACCTGCCTCCATTGTATCTCGCTTTAAAGCGGCGAGCGGCGGGGCGGCTTGGGATTCGGTGCGCACGCTGCACACTGTCTCCAGCATCAAAACCAGCGGCCTGAGCGGCACCGATGAGCAGTGGCATGACGCGCTTACCGGCCGCGGCGAAGAGAAAACCGACCTCGGCCCCACTACCGAGATCACCGGCTACGACGGAACGCATAACTGGGACCAGCAGGACGCGAGCGCCGCGCACTACGAAGACGGCGTAGAAGACCAGCAGGAGGCAAACGACACCGTCTATCTCGCCAGCCTCGCCTTCTGGTACCCGCAGCGCCATGCCGGGCAGCAAACGGGCAGCGACGGCGTCGTTTGCGACGTGCTGACGGTTACCCCGCAGGGCGGCCATCCGCTGCGGATGTGGTTCGCCCGCGCTACCGGGCTGCTGGTCCGAACAGTCGATCGGCAAGCGTTACAAACGCAGACGACCACTCTCGGCGACTACCGCGCCGTGCCTGTGCCCTCGGAAAGCGGGTCGGTGCCCACGACGACTGTGATGCAGCCGTTCACGACGCGCCTATCTACCGGAGACGCCGGCTACGACACATTCGAGCAGGCCGCAAGCGTGGAAATCAACGCGCCCGCTCCCGCGCATGAGTTTGATCTACCCCCTGCTCCGGCGGCGGACTACGCGTTCGCGAATGGCGCGGACTCCGTGACCGTGCCGCTTTCCTATTCGAGATCGCTTATTCACCTGCCGATAAAAATCGACGGCAAGCCGTTCCAGGCCATTCTCGACAGCGGCGGTCAGTTCATCGTCGACCCAAGCCTCGCCAAAACTCTGGGCCTAAAACCGCAAGGCGCGCAGGAGGGAACCGGCATCGGCTCGTCCGGCGTGGTCTACGGGCACGTGCGGGTGAGCAGCGTGCAGATCGGCAGCCTGACGCTGCAAAACCCCATGTTCTTGTCGATCCCGCTTCCCGGCGGTCTGCAAAATTCGCCCATTGTCGGCTACGAGCTGCTGCAGCGCTTCGTCGTTTCCCTCGATTTTGACAAAAGCGCGATTACCTTTACGCGCCCCGACCGCTTCCACTACCCTCGGCAGGCGCGGCTCACGCCGTTCCACTTCAACGGCCAGATTCCCGAAATCGAAGGCAGCGTGGACGGCGTCTCAGGCGTTTTCACTATAGACGTCGGCGACGGCGGTTCCCTGACTCTCAACGGCCCGTTTGTGGCGGCGCATCAACTGATCGCCAAATACAAGCCGAAATTCACGGTGTTGGACGGCTACGGCGCGGGCGGCCCGGAGTACGCGGCGAAAGTGCGAGTGGAGACGCTTCATCTCGGCGGCGCGACGGCGCGTAGTATCGTGACGGGCCTGGTCAACGACGCCGCCGGAGGCGGCTCCGATATCGTGGTGGCGGGCAACGTCGGCATGGGTGTACTGCACCGGTTTAATTTAATCTTCAACTACAGCAACCAAACTATCGCGTTCATTCCCAACCGGCACTACAACGATCCGGACATCTACACGCGCAGCGGCATCCTCTTCACCGGGAACCCCGACAAAGCGGTTGTCCTGCGAGCTCTTCCTGGTAGCCCCGCGGAAGAGGCCGGCCTCAAACCGGGCGATCTTATCCTGAGCATAAACGGCCAAGCTATCGCTTCGAAGGCCGCCGCGACAGCCTTCCGCACAACAATGAGAACCTCGCCAATTGGAACCCGAGTAACGCTGAAGGTGCTCCCAAAAGGCAAGAGCGCCGCTCATATGGTGTCGCTAGTGCTGAGGGATGCTGTCTAATAAGATTACCTCTTAATTATTTGGGTAGCATTCATCCCTGGTTGTGTCTCGAATCGCTATACCTGTGAAAAGAAGAAAATAATCATGTCCGAAGAATCAAATTTTGGCACTTTTGGCCGCTATCACGAGCTTCCGCTGGATCAAATGACCCCGGAGCAAAAGCAAGGCTACGAGATGGTGCTCAAGGCGCGCAAGCAGGTGCCGGGCCCCTATAAAATTTTCGTGCAAAACCCGAAGCTCCTGGAAATCATCGTCCCGTTCGGTGTCTATTTCCAGGAAAACAACTGCTCGCTTTCATCCCCCGAGCGCGAGATCGCCAACAACCTAATCAACGGCAAATGGCTCGCGGCCTACTCCAACTACGAGCACGAGATGATCGGCGAAAAAGCCGGACTGCCCCCAGAAAAAGTGCAGGCGTTGGTCGCCGGGTTGCCTACCTCCTTCGATGATCCCCGCCAGCAGGTGATCTATGAAGTCACGCAGACACTGATCGCCCCACGCGTCCTGCCGACCGGAATGTATCAAAGAGCGGTGAAGCTTTTGGGAGATGTCGGCCTAACCGACCTTACCGTGCTGATAGGCTACTTCACCATGGTCTCGCTCACCCTCAACGCCTACGACGTTCCCTCCGACGCCGTCGGCTTAAAGCGTTAAAACTAGCGCAGTCGCTTGTCAATGAAGCGTCCGAAAAATATAGGGCACTTCTATTTTTGCTTTTGATCCCTAGCACATGGAGAAAGTTATGCCATCCAACGATACGCCACAAGCAAAACTCACCACAGCCGCCTTATTTCCGCCCAAATACTTCCTGGAAAACCTCGCGATTCGTGAAGACAACTCAATCTTAGTCAGCGCGATGAATCACAAGGAGTTGTGGTACGTCCCACCCGTGACCGGAAGCTTGCCGGTAGAGCCGATTTGCGTCCATACCTATGATCAGCCGACTCTTGGGTTCGCCGAGATCGAGCCTGACGTGTTTTACCTGTCCACGTCTAACTTGTACACGACGCATGAGTCATACCTACACCGTATCGATATGCGCGGCTGGACCCCCGGAAACCCGATCAAGACCGAAATGGTTCTGCAGTTTCCGGAGGCTGCCCGAAGCCTTAACGGCAGTTGCCTACTTGCGCCCTTTGTTTTGCTGGTCGCGGACTGCTTCGGCGGATGCATCTGGCGCGTCGATATTCCCGCGGGCGGCGGCAAACCCGAGCCCAAAGTCTGGCTGAGGCACCACAGCATGGACTATTTTCCAGGCACAATGAAACCGGAGCAGCCTGGCGTCAACGGCATCCACTACGCTGCGAAAACAAATTATCTCTACTACACCTCGACCGCTAAAAAGCTTTTTATGCGCGTCTCAGTCAATCCGGCGACACTCGAGCCGGATGCCGAGCCTGAGCTGGTATTAGCCGGCAGGATGGGCGACGACTTCTGCCTCGACGAGGACGCCGGCGTTGCGTACCTGACCACTCACCGGCAAAACTCGATTGACCGCGTCTCTCTCGAGCCAAGCGGCAACACCGGTTTCACGCAATCCATTGCCGGAGATCCCTTCACCGAAGAGCTGATCGGCCCGTCGGCTGGCGCATGGGGACGAGCTCCGGGAGAATTTTGCCGTGTCGCCTATTTCCTCAGCGACGGAGGAACCGCATCCCCACTGCCCGACGGCATCGCCCGCCCCGCCAAGCTGCTGCGCGTGGAGATCTGATTGACCCCAAAGGGTGCTACGAGTTCTGGTTCCCCTCCTTATCCTAGGAGGGGCTAGGGGAGGTCCGTGTTAAGCATAACGCAGCGATAAAGACCGACTTCCCCAACAATTTCTAAAAGCAATTTTGGAGTTTTGAGCCAGTTTGTAGGATAAGAAAGGGAAGAAAACAAAATCCTTTCAAACCTTCTACAAGCCATTCTGCCGAGATATGCTGGCACGCATGCCGAACTTCCCATCTGCAAACGTTGTTTTATACTGAATACACGATCAAAATCGTCCTGAAGCAAAAGTAACCAAAGCTTTTGCGCGGGCGATGGCAACGCGGCAAAGCTGAAACTTAAGCGGCTCTGTCGGCACTGTGAAGAGATGAGCAACACGATGAGCATACCATTCTCCATACTCGACCTCGTTCCGCGCCCCGATGGCACCAGCGCCGCCCAGGCGATGCACAACAGCATCGAGCTCGCCCAACTAGGCGACAAGCTCGGATACCGCCGCCACTGGTTCGCCGAGCATCACAACATGCAGACGGTGGTCAGCACGACGCCGGAAATCCTGATCGCTCTCGCCGCCAACGCCACCGAGCGCATCCAGGTCGGCTCTGGCGGCGTGATGCTGCCTAACCACGCCCCCTTGCAGGTCGCCGAAGCCTTCAAAATGCTGGAGTCGCTTTACCCTGGACGCATCAATCTCGGCTTAGGACGCGCTCCCGGCACCGACCAAGCCACCGCGCTTGCCCTGCGCGGCTCCCTCCGCGCGCTGCAAGCCGACGACTTCCCCGAAAAGCTCGAAGAATTAGTCGCGCTAGGCGAGGGGAGCGTCCGCTACGGACAGATGTCCGGCGTAGTCACCGCCCAGCCGCCCGACACCGCGCTCCCACCCATCTGGCTTCTCGGCTCCAGCGATTTCAGCGCCCGCCTGTCCGCAAAGCTCGGCATGGGCTTCTCGTTCGCCGCGCATTTCAGCGATTTTCCGCCCGAAGTGCCAATGCTCACCTACCGCGATCAATTCCAGCCCGGCGCGATAAATAAGCCGCACGCTATCCTCACCCTCTCGGTGATCTGCGCCGACACCGACCGGGAAGCCCAGCATCTCGCCGGTAGCCTCTTCGTTTCCTTCGCGCGCCTCCGCTCCGGCCAAAAGCCCATCCTTATCGACCCCGACGACGCCCAGGCCTACCCATTCACGCCCTTGGAGCGCGACATCGTCGAGCAGATCCGCCCCCTGCACATCGTCGGCTCGCCGGAAACCGTCCAACGTCGCATCGAAGATCTCATCGACCGAACCCAGGCCGACGAAGTCATGGTCACCACTTTCACCTTCGACCACGCCAAACGCCTCCATTCCTACGAGCTGCTGGCTAGAACTTTCGCTCTACAGCCAAGTAAAGTTTTGGTCGGAGCCGCGTCGTAAGAGTAAGGATTAAATGGCGTGTATCCAGCGGTTTGCGAACAACTCCGCCAAGCTGCCTCAGCTTGGCGGCAAACAGTCCAGGCCAAGCCTGTGCCCTTCCGGCACGAGGAGCCGCCGGAGGCACGTCAACGCACAGGCCCTACCTCGAAGACGCCGCCACAGCCCGCGTGAGCTGCTGATGGTCGTTGAACAAGCGTCGGAAGGCCAGCAGAACAATCGCGATGCAGCTCACTGCGCTGGCGGCGGCGAGCATGAACATCACGACGATCTGATACTTTACTGCCTCCACTGGATTATTTCCGGCTAGAATTTGCCCGGTCATCATTCCCGGCAGCGACACAATCCCCACCACCATCATGGCGTTGATCGTCGGCAGCATCCCAAGACGGGCGGCCGTTCTCATCGGGCCGAGCGCCGCCTCCCAAGCGGACGCGCCGTGCGAAAGCTCCATCTCGATGATGCCGCGCTGCTCCGTGACAACAGCGAGCAAGCTGTCGATCGCGATTGATACGGCGGTCAGGCTGTTACCCAGCGTCATGCCGAGCAGCGGGATGACGTACTGCGGCCTGTACCAGGGATGCACTTCGATCACCGCCCGCGTCACCAGGCAGCTAATCAGGATGCCGCTCGTCGCCAAAGTCAGAAACGCATGCCCCGCCATTCCCGGATAGCGATACTTTGAGCGGCCCACCGCCGCCTGGCACGCAAAGGCGACCATAACCAGCGCCACCGCAAGCACCAGCCAGGGGCTGCGCACCGCGAATATATAACCCAGCACAATGCCCACCAGCAGCAGCTGCACAACTGTTCGCGCCGCGCCGATGGCAAGCTGTTTTTCGAGTCGCAGACGAAACAGCAAACTTAAAGCGCCGCTCAAGACGACCAGCCCCGCCGCGATACAAATCTGCCACGCGTTCAGTGGCTGCACGCTCATACGCCTTGTTCCCGCGCCGAAAAGGCGTCAGTTCCATCAGCAACTGGCCCTGCGCGCTCCAATCGGATAATACGCCGGCACCAACGCTCGGCCTGCGCGGAATTGTGCGTCACGATCAGCGCGGACAAGCCGTTGCGCGACGATTCCTCTTCAATCAGAGACTCTACCGCAAGAGCGGCCTCGGGATCGAGCGCGCTGGTCGGCTCGTCCAGACAAACTACAAACGGCTCCAGCAGCAATGCGCGGATCAAGCAAAGCCGCTGCTGCTCCCCAACCGACAGGCTCATTGCCGGCTGCTCCAACTGCTCCGGCTTAAGCCTGAGCCGCTGCATCAATCCAATCGCCCGCTCGCGCGAGAACTTCAAGTCGCGCAGCGACGCATACCCGAACGGCTGCCGCAAATTCTCCTCGACGCTTCCCGCCGTCAGCGTGGGACGCTGGCTTACCATCACCACCCGCCGCCGAAACCCTGGCCAGCCCCACTCCTCCGGCGTCTTTCCGCCCAGCGTCACCGCCCCCGAGTGCGCATCCTGCAATCCGGTAATCGTCCGCAGCAGCGTCGTTTTGCCCACCCCCGACGCTCCCACGATCCCGATCCGCTCCCCCGCAAGCAGCTCAAAATCCAACGCGTCATGTAAAGCCTCGCCCGGCAAATTCGCGCTCTGCAACCGCTCCACCCGCAATACCGGTAAATTCGCCATGAGCTGGATAAATTCTAAGTTCGCTCGCGACCCCATCCGGGCTCTCGCCCACCTTCCTTGAAAGAGAAGGAACTCTACAGTCAGCTGAATGGGATTATCGTCTTGATGCGTACAGCTTAGAGCCTCTATCAAAACCTACCTAAAACTCGCTCCAACGAGGTTACAACTCTGCTTAGGATGACTTTTTGAGCGTGGAAATGGGCAAGCAAGCAGGCCTTCAATACAGGTATTGTTAGAGGCTATTAGTCAATTCAAGCTTGATATAGAGTTCCTTCCCTTTAGGGAAGGTGGGCGAGAGCCCGGATAGGTCCGCTTCAAAATTCCCACGCCAGTAGGAGATAATATACTTCACCAGGACGGCCATTCACGCATGACCTTCATCCACGAAGATTTCCTATTGCACACCAAAACCGCTCGCCGCCTCTACCACGAGTTCGCCGAGCCGCAGCCGATTATCGACTACCACAACCATCTGCCCCCAGCCGATATCGCCGTCAATCGGTCATTTGAGAATCTGCACGCGATCTGGCTCGCCGGCGATCATTACAAATGGCGCGCGATGCGTGCCGCCGGCGTTCCGGAGCGCCTCTGCACCGGCGACGCTCCGCCGCGCGACAAGTTTCTCGCCTGGGCGAAAATCGTCCCGCAAACCCTTCGCAACCCGCTCTACCACTGGACTCACCTGGAGCTGAAACGCGCCTTCGGCATCGACGCTTTACTCAGCGAGGTGACGGCGGAAGCCATCTGGGACGAAGCCAACGCTAAACTTCAAACACCGGAACTCAGTACCCACGGAATCCTGAACCGCTTCGATGTCGCCGCGCTCTGCACCACCGACGATCCGGCGGACAGCCTCGATAACCATCGGCAAATCGCCCGCTCCAATCTGAAAACCCGCGTCTATCCCGCTTTCCGCCCGGACAAAGCGATGCAGGTCGACAACCCTCCCGCTTGGAACGCCTGGCTCGACAAACTCGCCGCCGCATCCTATATCGAAATCTCCACCCTTGACACTCTGCTGCAAGCCCTCGATATCCGCCACACCGCGTTTCACGACCTCGGCTGCCGCTTGTCCGACCACGGCCTAACCCGCTGCTACGCCGAATTTCCAACCCAGGCGGACGCGTCCCGAACGTTCGATCAAGCTCGCGTCGGCATCCCGGCGCCCCCTGAAGCCCACGACAAGTTCGCCGCGTATCTCATGCTGCATTTCGGGCGGCTGGATTCCCAGCGCGGCTGGACTCAGCAGCTGCACCTCGGCCCCTTGCGCAACGTCAACACGCGAGCCTACCGCGCCAGCGGCCCGGACACCGGCTTCGATTCGATGGGCGACTCCAGCGATGTCGGCGCGCTCGGCAAATACTTGGACACGCTCGATCAGGAAAACGCGCTGCCGAAAACAATCGTCTACAACGTCAATCCCACGCAAAACTACGCCTTCGCCACGATGCTCGGCAACTTCCAGGACGGCGTCACGCCCGGCAAAATGCAGTTCGGCTCGGCGTGGTGGTTTATGGACACCAGGGAAGGTATTGAACTGCAGCTCAACACGCTTTCCAACTGCGGCCTCCTGTCGCGCTTCGTCGGCATGCTGACCGATTCCCGCTCGCTTCTCTCGTTTCCCCGCCACGAGTATTTCCGCCGCGTGCTCTGCAACCTGCTTGGCGCGGATGTCGAGCGCGGCGAGCTGCCCGATAGCGACGACCTGCTCGGCCCGCTCATCAAAAACATCTGCATCGACAACGCCCGCGGCTACCTCGCCCTGCCCGGAGTCCCAGCATTATGAGCCGCAGCCTTTTCGATCTTACCGGCGAAGTCGCCTGCGTCGTCGGCGGCACCGGCACGCTGGGCGGCGCGATAGCGCAAGCCCTGGCCGAAGCCGGTGCCCGCGTCGCCATTCTCGGCAGAAACGAGCAACGCGGCCGGCAGCGGGTCGAAGACATAGTTGCGGCGGGCGGCGCTGCGGCCTTCTTCACGGCGGACGCCGTTTCCACGGAATCCCTGATCGCCGCCCGCGATGCCGTCGGCGCGCGCTGGAGCCAAGCCCCCGGCATTCTGGTGAACGCGGCAGGCGGCAACCGCCCGGCAGCCACTTTGCAGCCCGGCGGCGACTTCTGCGCTCTCCCGCTCGATGCCTGGTGCGATGTGTTCGACCTGAACCTCGTCGGCGGCGCGCTGCTTCCTTGCCAGGTGTTCGCCCCAGCCATGCTCGCCGCCAAACGAGGCAGCATCATTAATATCGCCTCACTGTCCGGCATGACTCCCTTGTCCCGAGTCGTCGCCTACTCCGCCGCCAAAGCCGCCGTGCTGAACCTGACGCAATTTCTGGCCCGCGAGTGGGCGCAAAACGGAATCCGGGTGAACGCCGTCAGCCCCGGCTTCTTCCCCGCCGAGCAGAACCGCGCCCTGCTCGTCAATCCCGACGCTTCCTACACCGAGCGCGGCGCGCAAATCATCGCCCACACTCCCATGGCGCGCTTCGGCAGCCCGGAAGAGCTCGCTGGGGCCGTCCTCTGGCTCGCCTCCCACAAAGCTTCATCCTTCGTCACCGGCCAAAACATCGTCATCGACGGTGGCTTCTCCGCAATGACCATCTAATCTCCCGACGCGAAATTCAACACGGCTTCTTTGCGCCCTACTGTGCTGTCTCGCCAAGATGGAAGGAACTATAGCCCCTAGTTTAATGTTATTTACAGTGAATACCAGCAAAGGACTAGCAACATTATGAAGATCCAGCCGTCAGTTCTTGTGCCGCTTGGTTACGGCAAATACGTGCGCTCCGATCAGGTTACGGCCGTAGAGCCTGTGGAAGAGGAGCGCGGGCCGGGACGCCGCACCTTCGTGCGCCTGCTCGGACGCGACGACGCCTTGGTCGCCTCCCGCGCCGAGGACTCTATTGTCCGCGACTTAGTTCAAGAGCCGCGCGAGATCACCCAGTCTCGCCAGCAGCAGGAAATTTTGCGCGACCTGCTCAACGACCTGTCCCAGGTTCCCGCCACGATCCGCCGCATCACCCGCGACGAAGGCAACATCGATCTCGACCGCTATGAGCGCCGCATCCGCGAAGTCGTCGAGGAGTAGGCTCTTCATCGATTAAGCACTCACAGAAAAAGCCCTTCGCCATTATTGGCGAAGGGCTTTTTCTCACTGAAGCAAAATCGGGCGAGCGTCCGTTTTGATTCGATACATCGTATAAGACGGCTGGCGTAAATCTTTCCCGTAGTGGTAAGAGCCTTGCAACTCCAGTTGATTCGCGTTCCAGTAAAGATATCCGTTCGTCGCCAGTGACATCGTATCCGGCCAATCGGTCGCGTTCGGCGAAACCGTTAGCACCTGGTACGGCCCGCCCGGCTTTCCGACCATAATCCGGTGATGCTCCACGTCGGTGCAGTAAATACGCCCCTCCGCATCGGACTCTAGCCCGTCCGACATCACCTTCACGCCCAAATCCTTAACCGTCTTCTTCACGTCCGCATCGCTCACCTTGCGGTCTCGCGCGGCGGTCAGATCGACGCTGTACAATTCCCGGCTGGCAAGCGGGCAGTAATAAAGCGTGTTGCCGTCCGCGCTGATCGCGATACCGTCCGAGCCGAACGAGACGTGAGTCGGCGGCGAATTCTTGGGTCGGTTCAACAGCGGCTGCCCATTCACAATCGGCGTGAAATCCGGCTCCGGGTTCGTCGACGGATCAAGGTTGAGCCGACGCCACGATTCTCCCGTCGCCAAATCCACCACGATAATCGCCCTCGGCCCATGCAGAGCCGAATCGGTAATATAAGCGTAGCCGCCTTGGCCCCGCGACAAATCAAAGCGAACGTCGTTCAAGTAAGTCGTCGAATAAGCGACATTCTTCGGGAAGTGAATGATCTTGAACACTTTATTAGTGGCAAGGTCTACCCCCACCAGCTTTGGCCCGCCCGGCAGCGCCGGCCCGAACAAGTAGTCGCCCGCATCCAGCAGCCACAATCGGTTTTTCGGATCGACGACAATGCTCTGCACGCAAAGCAAATGCGTGGAGTTGCCCGCCCCACGTGTAAACGCATTGATCGCCGCGTTCGGATAAGCGACTGTGTGGCCGTTCACTACCTCACCCACGGTAAATGGAATATGCGCCGCCCACCGAGGAAAGCAGACAAATGTCCGCCCCGTATGCGAGACGCTCACCCCCGTCGGCATCGGCCCGTAAAACCGGGCCACTACCTGCGGCTGCGCTAACTTTACCGGCGCTGACGAATCCGATGCCGTCGCCATTGGCGTTGGCGTTGTCTGCGAATGCGCCGGATGCTGGCTGCCATACATCGCCAAAAGCGCGCCGACAACACAAACCGCTAAAAGTAGCCAGAAATGCCACTTTAATCGCGGCGCACCGCCCTGAACCTGATTACTCATTTGCTTATATAATGTCTTGCCTATGCCGTCGTCGAATCGTGCTCCAAATCAATCTTCTCGTTCTCGCCCGGTTGGTAGCTCTGCCCTGTGACAGTCGCTTTCACGAACCCGATCAAATGCACGACTGGGCTGCTCGGCGTATCCCAATACTCGGCTTGCTCGGCATGCACCTTGATTAAGCCGATATTCTCATCATCGACGCCGTCGGGAAACCACGCCTTGTAAGCCGGGGTCCACAGCTCTTTAATCTTATCTTTGTCCACCAGGACGCTGGCCGTCCCGGAAACGGAAACGTAGATATCTTTATCGGGATTGCTAAAACTCACGTTGACGTTCGACTCGTCCTTAATCTCAACCACCTTCGGCGAATTCTTGCTGGTAAAGAACCAAAGATCACCGTCGAACTCCACCTGCTGCGTCGCCATCGGCCGGCTGCGATGCACGCCGTTCTCGTCCATCGTGGTCAGCATGGCGATCTTCACGCCTTCGATTAAGCTGCCCAGCTTTTCGATATGCTCGTCGCGCGGCGATTTCGCATCGCCGTTCTTCGTATCATCCTTCATAACTGTAATGCCACCCTTGCTTTAATGTGTAATGTTCGCCCCGCCGCCAAAACTCAGAAACAGACGGGGCTTATTGCAGCATGCGATACCCAGGGCGAGTCACGGCGTAAACTCAGGCGGGCGCGTTTGCAGGCGGGAAGGGCAGGGTAGTAGCTCTTCATCCAATGACTACAGCCCGCTTGCAAGGCAATGAAGCGGCAGGAGAGCAACCCAATGGCACTTAACGAAACCGGCACGGTGGAACTAGGCGGCGAACCCGAACTCGACAAGATGACTCCACCCCGTCCCGACGCCAACCCCCACCACCAGGTCGGCCCAAGCCCAAGCGGCGACTACGACGACAAAACCCTCCCGCAAATCGGCACCGAATCCGCCCGCGAGGCCGACGTCAGCGAGAACCCCATCGGCTCAGCCGCCGCCGACGGCCACACCACCGGCTAGCCCACTCAAAAGAGATTGTAGAAAAGATGTTTGATCTCCCCTCCTTTTCCAAAGAGGGCTGGGGAGGTCCGGTTTAGTGAGGCGTTTCGTCCGTATCTGGCTTCCCCTTACTCCTCCTCAAAGGAAAAACTTGGCTTCTCACCTTACGAACCCTATCCGTCACTAACGTGACACCTTCCCCAAAGGGAAGGACTTACGATCAGCGTTACATGCGCGCTTAGTCCTCCCCTTCAGGGAAGATGGCCTGAAAAGCCGGATAGGTCTCCGCTCACCCTCAAACACCGGCGTTTGCCGCAAGGTAAACTAGGCGTATGACATCGCCGGTTTCCGCTCCCCCTGAAAACATCTTCCAATCCGTCCCCGCCGATATCGACGATCCCGTCAACGCCGCTATTCTCCGCGTTTCGGAAGACCAAATCCAGGGCTTCGTCGCCGATCCGTTCGGTGCGATCTCCGAGCAGTCCGGCATCGAAATCGGCGCAGTGCTGGAGCGCATCCGCGCGATGCTCGAAGCCGGCACCATCCGCCGCGTCCGCCAAACCTTGATGGCGACCAACCTCGCCAAAGGAGCGTTGGTCGCCTGGGAAGTCCCCGCCGAGGAGCTGGACGCCGCCTTCCGCTTCCTCTTCGACCAGGATCCTTTTTCCGGCCACGTCGTCATCCGCTCCACCGACAACGCCACTCCCGGCTCCAAATACCGGCTCTGGACCACCCTGAAAGTGCCGCAGGGTTTTTCGCTGGAGCATCACGCCGAGTTCCTGAAAACCCGAATCGGCGCGCTCAGCTACCGCATCATGCCCGCCAAGCGCTTGTTCGCTCTCGGGGTGGGGCACATCCGCCGCCGCGATATGCAGCCCGGCGACCGCGCCGACGATCTCGCCGAAGTCACCGATACGCAGATCGTCGAGCTCTCCGAGCTGGACTGGCGGGTTCTCACCGCCCTGAAGCGCGAGCTCGACCCCGATGAAATCCGCCGCGATATCTGGACCACCCGCGCCGACGAAGCCGAAGTCAGCCTGAGTACCTTCTTGACCGTTGCTCAATCCCTGAGCGCGCGCGGCGTCATTGGACGCTTCTCCACATTCTTGGAGCACGTCAAGCCTACCGCCGAAGGAAAGCGAGTCACCCGCTACAACGCGCTCTTCCACTGGCGAGTCCCCGCCGGACGCGAAATCGACGCTGGCCGCCGCGTCGGCAGCTTCCTCATAATGACCCACGCCTACTGGCGCGAAGGCGGCTCCGAGTTCAACGGCGTCAACGTC
>CAXSEA010000080.1:0-13876 GCA_964235675.1 uncultured Armatimonadales bacterium
TATTCCAGGCACTCAGGCGTGAGAAAATCGGGGTTAGCGACCTTGTTGTTGGCCGCGCTGACCAGTCGTTTGACGTATTCCGGCTCGCTGAGGCGGGGATGGTTGTGGGCAATCAGCTTGGAGCCGTAGTACCCCGCCCAATCGAAAAGCCGCTGGCCGTCAATAGTGGCGAGGTACATCCCCTCGCTCGCGGCGGCATCCACGACGAACGGCCATGGCTCGTAGCGGACGTACCGCGCCATTTCATCGAGCATGGCCTGGCTGCGCGGGCCGGGGTAGCGGGGCTGGGTGGTTTGAACGGAGAGAGATTCAGAGCCCAAGGTTGGGATAGCCATAGTCTATTGTACGGCGACATCGTGAACACCGGTATGTCGATTTGACAGCGCGTTGCGTGTGTTGGATCGAGTCGCCGCTCTGAAAAGCGGTGCATTTTATATTTGGTTACATACAAGCCGCGTTCCGGCGGCCTCGTTTTTTCTAAGCCTGAATAGATATTTAAGATAGAGCATTTTCAGTGACTAGATTTAGTGTGCCTCGCTGAGCGTAAATGGCAACGTATCCGATCAGCTTTGTAGCGGTTTGGGAACTTGGGCCGTTTGTAATTTGGCTGACTTGGACGAGATTGCCTTCCATTCAGGTTGATGCTCGGATATCGCGCAGGGGACAGGCGAATGGAAGTTTTGAAATAACTTCCAGCACAACACCCAGAATAATTGTTGAGTCTATCGATAGTCAGGAGATGTGACATGCGACGGATGCTGACAACAATCTGCTTTTTCTGCGCCGCGTTGATTACAATTCTTACACCGTTTGCGGCGAACGCGCAGCGATCATTGGTGTTTGATCTTCCCTACCCCGTTCCCGCGTCGATGTCGCCGTGGAACAAGAGCGACGATGACCAGCTTGCTCGGGAGAACTTCAGTATCGTTGAGCATGTCAATCAACTGCCACAAAGTGTTCAAAATGATTTTTGCTACGAACCAGGCTATTCCGAGATAGCCGATCCCGGCGAATTTTACAATGCTACTGACGTGGACACGCTGACCCCGCCAAATCAGCGGCTCTTATACGCGGCAGTCAGCGCGCACTATTGCATTGTTTACGCTGAACGGGGAAGTAGAGGCTCTCCCGAACCGTGGTTCACGCTTCATCGTCTCCAGGAGCACACCGCCGAGAAGATAGAACCAGCCAACAGCCGCGTACTTCCCCCGGCCGTAGCGGCGCAAGTCGAAGCGGCATCACACACGGATCAACTGGTCACTGATCTTGCCAATGCTGAAAAATTGCCGCCTATTTTTGCGGCAATTACCAAGGCCGACAAGAAGCATTTGCTGAGTGACAGCTTCGCTGTCGTGAAAGTTTTCAGCGCGATTCCAAAGAGCGTTCAAGTTAAGCTACTAGGCAAATCAGCATTGCAAGGGATTGCGGATGCAGGCAAGCCGTTTTATGCCGCCGATGCACTTTCTCCAGCGTTGCCGATGCGCCGGCTGATTTACGCTGGCGTTAGCCCCAACTCCTGTATCGTTTATTATGTGAGCGGTAGGAGCATTGGCGGCTATTCAGATCAATTTGCCTGCTACCACTACACGCGATTGAGAGCCGAACTGGTCTGGAAATCCCAAAGAGACATGTATTGGCCCAATGGAGAGCTGTTTACAATAGCGCAAATCCGTCATATCATGGCGACCAGTAAATACTACTCTATTACAAGCGAGGGCTAATTTGTCGTCGTCAGAGTCACAGCTAGGGCGGCGGTGATGAGGTCTTCCGGGAGGCCGAGCAAGGCCGAGCTGATTTTGAGGTTTTCGCTGAGCCAGGTGCGGGCGGCGTAGCCGCCGTAGGAGCCGATTACCGCGCCGGTGAAGCCGAGCAAGCCGCCGATGATGGGAGAGCCGGAGCGGGTATGGGCAAGGACCGCGCCGCAGAACGCGCCGGAGGAGCAGCGGATCGTCAGGCCAGGCTGCTGGGTGCGCGGCGGGATGAACGGCAGCTTTTCGACCAGCATTTCGCCGACGGCCATTTGCAGAGCGATCTCGCGCGCTTTAGGCGTGTGCAGGAAGTCGAGGCTCTCGGGAAGCGGCTGCGTGGGAGTTTGCTCGCTGAGAATGGCGGTGAGAGCGGCGGGAGCGGTCGCGGAGCGCAGGCCGGCGACAAAGCCGAGGGTGAGACACTGAGCGGCGAGTTGAAGTTCTTTTGGGTTCATGGCGCGTCTTACCCACAAAATGCGACAAATGCCGCAGGTTTAATCCCGCGGCATTTGTCGTGTGAGTCAGTTGTGCAGCTCGTTCAGCGCGAACACTATTCGGATGGGTCGGCCGGCTTGCGCCTTCTTAGGAGGTCGCCGATGATCTGCTCAACGGAGAATTTTGGCGCGGGCGGGGGCTGAGCGCCGGGGTCGGCGGCGCTTGCGCCTGTTTCCGTGCCCTGCTGGCGCTTGCGCCGCCATCGCCTTCGGCGCGACGACGACCGCTGCGCCCCGGAGGCGTCTTCGGCCTGCGCGCCGCCGTCTTGCTCTCCGTCCGCGACGGCTTGGGATTGCTCGCCCTCGGGAAGATCAAGAGCGTCGGCATCGTCATCATACAACGAGCTGGAGCCACTGGTTTTGAAATCGCCGCTGACATCGGCGAGCAGCGCTTCGGTGATACGGGAGGCTTCGCGTCGCGCGTCGCGCAATGCGTCGGGCGCGGCTGACGCGTTTGGCTTCGACGAGGACAAATCCTCTTCGGCGGGCTGGCCGTACGCGCCGCTGTAGACTTCTTCGACAACCGCCCGGAGCACCTGCTCCAAGGCCGGCTCGATTTCGGAATCCGCGTCGGCTCTATTCGGTGCGGCAGGCTGCTCGTAGGTCGTGCTGGACGAGGTGACCGAGGTGTATTCCACGGTGGTCATGCGCTCGCTGGAGACGATGTACTCCCGGTCGTGCGGGTACTCTACCGCTTCACCGGCGGAACGCTCGTAGGCAGGCGCGGAGCCGTGCGCGTCGCCGCCGCCGTCGCCGGATTCGCCGCCACTCTCTCGTTCCTGGCCCTGGTTCTCAGCGCCGCTCCGTTGCTGGGGCGCCTGGGTGGCGATGAGATCGTCTACATTCAGGCCCGACTGCCGGGCGACGGCTTCCAGGTCGCCCCAGAAAAAGGTTTGCGTGGAGCGTCCGCGCAGGAACAAGCGGACGCTGGCGGAGTGCTGGGCGACCAGGCGGCCTTCGGTGGCGTTGTAGCAAGCGGCGGGGCGCGGCAATTGAATGACGCGCTGGCCGGTGTAGGGCGAGTGGACGACCAGGAGTCCGCCGCCGACGCCGGGGTTTTCCCGGACGAAGACGATGTCATCCTGGGTGTCGTAGAGGTGCACTCCGGCGTAGCGCAGGATGCCGCGCACCAGCTCGCCGGTGAATTGCGGCTCACCGATAAAGACCGAGCGCCACGCGCCGTCGGCCTGGAGGGTCTTGGCCGCGATGGACGGCTCGCCGGATTGAGTGTAGACGCCGAGCACGGTGGCCTGCGGGTCAATGGCGGCGTAGGAAGGGTTGAGAGCTTCGTCGGTGCCCATGCGCTTGCCGCCGCGCAGGCGCTCGGTAATCATGTGGCGCTCATCGGTGAAGAGCGTGCCGACTTGAGAATTCCAGGGCTGGGCTTTCAAGGGCATGCCGACGATTTCGGTCAGTTCCGACGGGGCCGGGCCGTTTTCGTCGAACAGGCCGGGGGCATACACCCAAACCAGGGTTTTGCCCGCCGTTTGCAGCTTTTCGCGGATGGCCTGCCGCTCGGTCGTGGTGACGCTGAGGGCATTCAGGAAAAAGACAACTTTGGCCGATTCGGGCAGGCGTCCGGCATCGCTTTGCAGGTAGTAGCCGATCGACGCGCCGGAGCGCTGCAGGAGGTCGCGGGCTTTTACGATCAGGCCGCTTTGAAGCTGGCGTCCGGCGGCGTCGCCGCGCACCCAGGCGTAGCTGGCGTCGTCCACGAGCACGGCTACTTCCGGGGCGCGCTCGGGGTAGACGGGCAAGTCGCTCTCGCCGGTTTGACGGATTGCTTCCGAGTCGGCGATCATCCGGGCGATCTCATCCCAGACCGAGTCGGAATCGAGCCAGCCCTGGCCCCAGAGGTCCATCCAGGAGAGGCCGCAGCCGTGGGCGACGGCGGCGTAGAAGTTGCGGCGCAGCACCATCACGGTTTCCTGCTGGCCGCCGATTTTAGGGTTGTAGCTGTCGGGCGTGTCGGATGCGGCCAGATAGGTCTTGGTATCGTCCTCGACTATCCAGAGCTTGTTGTGCAGCGGGAGCGAATCGACGGGCGCGGCGAAGCCGCCGACTCCGCCCGCCGCTCGGGTGAGGTATGAGTTAGGGCCGGTGAGAACGTCGATGGAATCGCAGGCGAGCACTTCGGTGAGGGCTTGATGGCCGGAATCGTTGCGCGCGGCGAATTCAAATAGGTAGCCATAGGGCACGAAGACCAGCAGCTTGCCGCCGGTGATCGCCTTCACGGCGGCGGCGAGCCCGCAGACCACGCTGCCGACCACGCTGGAGGCGTAGGTGACGTAGTCCACCACGCGTCGGTCGCGCTTTTGGCTGAGGAGCACGGTATCGCCGCGACGCTCGGACTGAGACTGCGACTGTGGCGCGGCAGGCGGGATCGTCGCGGTTTCAAAGGTGACTTTGCCGTCGAACCAGGCGGCGCGGAGAGCGTACAGCGTTTGGTACTTCTGGTGGAGCCAGTTGCGGAACGCTTGCAGGTTGGCTTCGGAGTAGTCGTAGCCCGCGCCCGGCTCGTAAAACCATTCGCCCTTGTCGAGATGCAGGGCGAACACTCGGCCACGCGCCGGGGAGTTCTTTTCGGCGAGATGGGCGAGCAGGGCTTGAAGGGCGTCGACGCAGTCCGCCCAGAAGGCGGCGGAAGCGATGGTAACGTCGCCCATGGAGCTGTCGGCGTAGGAGGCCATCTCCTGCTCGTGGGTGCGCGCCCAGAAATTAGTGGGAACGCACTGCACGCGCAGGACCAGCTTGGCTTCGGGGTCGGCGTCCAGCACGGTTTGGACGGCGGCATCGACGGCGGCAAAGGAGCGCTCGCCGTAGGCGTTAAGGAGCGGCAGGTAGGCGACGCACGTATGCAGGTGGATACCGGCCTGCGCGGCGCGGCGGATTTCGCCGGAGACGATTTCCGGGATTAAAGGCCCGGCGTCGCTGCCTTCCAGCAGGGCGGGATCGCTGTTAACGAAGAAAAGGTTGGCCGGAACGCGCGCGCCGTTGATGACGAAGCCGCGCGCCGGAACATCCAGGCCAGCCTGCATACCGAGATCCAGGGGCGGTAGGGCAGAGTCTAAAGCGGGGACAAGCGGCGGGGCTGTCCATTGAGCGCGGGCTTGCACGGTCGGCAGCAGGCTGAACTCATCGGCGGGGGCGCTTTGCGCGACTTCCGCAACAGTGCCGTTATCGCCTGGCTCGGATTCGGCTCGATTCTTGCGCCGTCCGCCACGCTGTGAGCGGCGGGAACGCCGCGCGGCGGCATCATCGGCAGCCGGAGCGGCGGTATCGCCCTCGCCATTGCCTTCGCTGCCCTGCAACTCAATGGCGGCGATAAGGGAGGAATCGTCTTCACTCGACAGCTCCAGGACGCCTTCGTTAGGCGCATCGCCCTCTTCGGAGACGACAGAGAGGTCGGCATCAGTATCGGCGTCGGTAGCGGGCGCGGCTTCGGCGGCTTGGTCGCGTCCGCCCCGCCTGCGCCGGCCGCCTCGTCGCGAGCGTCGGGAGGATGCGCCGGAGCGTTCGGAACCAGCGTCGGCAATCTCGCCGCCATCGCCGTCGGGCGTGGAGTCGCTGCCGGGCAGAACTTGCGGATCGATGTCGAGGCCGGGAATGAGGGTGGCGATCTCCAGCGTTTCGGATTCGGTCGCCGGGGGTGCCGCCGCTGCAAGCTCGGGCTCGGCGGGACTGGCTGCGGGCTGGCTGGAGCGAGAGTTGCGGCGACCGCCCGGCCTTCGCCTTCGACTCGCGCCGGGCTCGGCATCGGCAGGCGCGGCGGCGATATCCGGGAGCGCGTCCACGTCGGCATCGGAGATCGCTTCGGGCTGGGGAACGGCTTCGGTCGTGGCATCCAAGTCGAGGACAGAAATGTCGGCGTCGGCGGCAACGTCTAAATCCGCCACCCCCTCGGCTTCGGCGACGACGCGGCGCAGGCGGGAGCGCGACCGGGAGCGAGGTGAGCGGGAGCGTGGAGAAGCCGCCGATTGAGACTCGTCATCCGAGGTCACGCTATCGGTGGCTTCGTTGACGGGCGCGGCATCGGTTTCCGCCGACATGGGGGCAATATCAGGTGCCGCAGCCGGTTTGCGGCGCGGGGTGCGGGTGCGTCCGGCGCGCTTTGGCGCGGCGTCAGCGGAATCGTCCGACGCTTGTGCCTGTAATGGTTGGTCGCCTGGTGGCTCGGAAGTCGACTGATTGGCGGGAGCGTTGTCGGGTGAGAAGAGTGAAGGGGTGTCTTGTTGTTCTGTCGGCGATTCGGAACCAGGGATGACGCTTTGCGCACCGGTTTGGTTCTCTATCGCGGCGGGCTGCTCGTCTTGGCGCCGCCGCGGAGTTCTAGGCATTATGCAATTCTCCAAAAAAGGTCGGCATTCGCTCCTGTCGCAAAAAGCTGTTCGGCGCGTGACTGCGGCAAAAGCTTTTGGATGAAACGGATGCAGGGCGAAATCGGCGGCGCGATTAATCGCGCTCGGCCTTACATTCGCCAAGCTATATCGGGTTTATTATACGGTTTTTGCCCCATTCTGTAAAGGATAGAGCTTGCCGCAAGCGTGCCGAGGAGTAGAACGCGCTATTTCCGGCGCATCGGGACGTAGCGTTTCCATGGCTCGAAGCCGCATTTGGCGTAGAAGCCGGTCAGCTCGGTCCAGTCGATCGCCATCTGCTCGACGCCACGGTCTTTTACGGTTTGCACCGCGTAGGAGAGCAGCGCGAGGCCGAGGCCTTGCCCGCGCAGGCGCTGGTCGATGCCCATTGGGCCGAGGCCGCCGTATTTCGGGCCGAGCAAAGCGCGCCAGTAGACGGACGGGCCGGCATAGCGCGAATTGAATGAGAAAGTATGGGCGAATCCGACGATCTCGCCGGAGCCGGTGCGCCGGGCGATGGCGACTTCGGCGGGAGTGGTTTCGACGTTGAGGCGCGTGATGGTATCAGCGACCCAGCGGTGCGAGAAGTTGGCGGCGATGAAGTCAATCATTTTGGACAGGTCGCGCGACTCGCATTGCCGCAGCTCGATGCCTTCGTGGTCGGCTAATTCTTTGATGCGCGCCTGGACATCGGGCGCGATGGCGTAATCCGCGAGGTTGCGGCGCAGGTCGTAGGCGTAGCCCTCGCCGGGGGTGAAGCCGAGGCGGTTCTCGAAGAACGCGAGAGCGCCGACGGCTTCGGCGGGCACGCCGGGGAAGAAATGGTTGTAATCTTGGCCCACTACCCAGTTGCCGGGCGTGTCCGCCCCAAGAGTCTGCTCGGCCATCGCCATCATCTCGGTGCCGATGCCCTGGCGCTGGTACTCCGGACGCACGACGATCGCACCGATGTGCCGGGGGGCTTTCACCACGGTCAGGCCGACGATCCCCACGCCTGGATTTTCATCGTCGCGGGCGATGATGCTTGCTTCCGCCAGCATGCGCGAGGAGTGATCCACGTTTTGACGCCACAAGCGGACGTCGAGAGGGAAATCGTCGCCGAGGGCGGAGTTCCAGAGTTCGACGCATTGGTGGGCATCGGCGGGGCGGTAGTGGGAGTAGGTAATCAAGAGTAGTTAAAGATTGACTGCGCTGCCGCTTCTCGTCTGGCGGACTGTATTCGGACTCGTCTCTTTATTACCAGAAGCAAGCCTGCGGCGATAAAGAATGCAGTGTACGCTACGACTGCCGCGGTTTTAGCGCAAGAGACAGGTGAACCACTACTAGAGGCGGGTGAAAACAAAGTTCGGCGATTACCATCAAGAGAGCGCTGCTAAAGCCTATTCGACTGGCCATCAAATCTAACTTTCGCTGAGACATAGGTTGCGCTTCTTGCTAATTCAGCATTGCGACGGGAATTAATAGCTCAGTTATAGCCAAATTGCTCTAGCTCTTATGCGCGGCGGCGGATTTCACGTATTTTGACGGGTTTTTATCAAAGGCGGGTTTGCAGTCGGGGCAGCAGAAGTAGTAGGTTTTGCCTTTGTAGACTTCTGAGTTGTAGGCGGCCTTGGGCGAGGCGATCGTCTCGCCGGAGACGGGGCAGATGAGCGGGGCGTTTTTGGCGGCGCTCGCTTTGGCGTTGCCGATGGGCGCGGACGCGGGCACGGGTGAAGCAGCAGGCGACGCCGACGCGGTTGGGGCAGGCGCGGACACGGGCGCGGGCACGTCGGCGTGGGCTACGCTGAAGGTGAGGCCTAGAAGAGCGAGGGCGGACAGGAACTTCATGAATTGTTCAGGCTTTCAGTACGGCGGCGGCGGCGGTGCCTTGGGGCTGCGGGTTTGGCGCGATAGGTATACTACAACGATTTTACTTCAGGGAGTCTCAAAACCGTATGGAACGAACGTTTCTCATGATTAAGCCCGACGGCGTGCAGCGCGGCCTCGTCGGCGAGATCATCGGCCGCTTCGAGCGAAAAGGGTTCAAACTGGCCGAGCTTAAGATGCTTACCCCCACCCGCGAGATGGCCGAGGCGCACTACGGAGTGCATCGCGACAAGCCGTTTTTTAACGGCGTGGTGAGCTTTATCACGTCAGGGCCGGTGGTGGCGATGGTTTGGGAGGGCGACGGAGTAGTCGATCTTTGCCGCAAGATGATGGGCGCGACCAAGCCGGTCGATTCCGCGCCGGGCACGATTCGCGGCGATTACGCCAATTCCATCGAGAAGAACCTGATCCACGGCTCCGACAGCGCGGAAACGGCGGCGGACGAGATCAAGCTCTGGTTCGGGTAGGACGCAACTAAATCTAGTTCGGAGACTTATCCGACTTTGCCGCGCCTTTGTTAAAAAGGATGACAGATCATTGCGCTTTTTCTCGCGATTGTTCAGGATTGATTTGCCGCCAAGCGGTCAAGCCATTCCGAGAGTAAGGCGCGCTCTGCTTCGGAGAGGGACGACACTTCCGGAAGAGTGGCGCGGAGAGAAACAGCGGCAGCTACCGGGCCATGGCTCCTGGTTATGGGCACGTCGGTCGTGATTGCCCTGAGAACTGCTTCGCGGGACGCTGCCGACAAATCCGGGTCGCGGCGATTCTCCGGTTGCGCTAACAGGGTCAATACTGTGCCGCATCCCGACGCATGTAACATCTCCGCCGCCTGAGCTTCGGCGACTCGCAGCCGTCCGGCTATAGCGATTCGGCGGATGTGCTCTCGCAGTATCTCGAAAGAACGCATTGCCGCCGGAGATGCTATGCCAGGGCGGGGATGACAGTACATCAGTTGATAAACGGCTGGGTGGGAGAGCCCAAAATCGATGTGCAGATCCCATCCTACGCGCAGGTCTTCCACGGGATCGTCACCAGATTCCCTGACGATTTTTGTGCTCAGGTAAGTCGAAAATCCGTATTCCGCTACAGCGTCGAGAAGGCCGCTCTTATCAACGAACAAGCGGTAGAGCGTCGGCGGCTGGATACCCGCGGCGTCGGAAACGGCGCGAGTCGTGACAGCGTCGCGCCCTTCCGTTTCCAGAAGACGAATCGCGGCCGCTAAGATGCGACTCCGCGTGTCGTCGCGGGCGATGGGGGGTTCCGCTGCTTGGAAATCACCCATGCGCTACTCCAATCTCCCAAAAGAATCTTCCATTAAGCATAGTTTACCAGTGTAATATCAATGGTAACATTGTTGCGTATCCATTGATATAAGAAGCTCAGTGGGATGGAATGCTGCTAGGAGACAATCATGATTATCGTTACGGGAGCCACCGGGAAGCTGGGCGGGGCTGTTGTCGAGCTGCTGCTGGAGCAAGTGCCGGCCGGGGAGATCGGCGTCAGCGTGCGAAGCGCCGAGAAGGCCGCCGCTTTTCAAGAGCGCGGCGTCCGTGTGCGACAGGCTGGTTTCGCCGACCCGGCGAGCCTGCGCAACGCTTTCGAGGGAGCTTCGCAGGTTCTTATTGTTTCTGTGAACGCCCTCGGTGACGAGGCGATCCGGCAGCACGGCAACGCGATCCAAGCCGCCAAAGACGTTGGTGCCGAACGCATCCTCTACACCAGTCATCAGGCTGCCAGCCCATCTTCGGCTGTTGCCTTCGCGCGAGATCATGCCGCGACGGAAGCATTGCTTCAGTCCTCCGGCGTTCCGTTTGTCTCGCTCCGCAATGGGTTTTATTCCGAATCGGCTCTGTACCAGCTGGGTGGCATGCAAGACACGGGACGGCTGGCTCTGCCCGAAGACGGGCCGGTCTCATGGACAGACCGCTCCGATCTCGCGGTAGCAGCCGTGGCCGCACTTGTCGACACGAGTCTCTTCGATGGAATCACGCCGCCGCTGACCGCGTCCGAAGCTCTGGACTTTGCGGGTATCGCCAAGCTTGCCTCGGAGATTCTAGGGCGCGACATCGCAAGGATCGTCATCAATGAGGACGAGTACCGAACGGCTCAGCTTGCGCATGGATATCCTGAGTGGATGGTCGATATGCTTGGAACGCTGTTTCGCGCAACACAAGCTCGCGAGTTCGATGTCATCGATCCCACGCTAGAGCGAATCCTGGGTCGCCAGCCTATATCCATGCGGGATGTTCTGGTTAATCATTTTGCGCCTGGCTCCGCAATTTGATTGGAGCGGCATAGCCGCGATGACGGCCTCTCGCCCTGCAATCGGATGCAGGGCGAGAGGCCGTTGCCACGTTAGAACGTAATGACGACCTTACCCACCTGGGCGTTGCTTTCGAGGTACTTGTAGGCCTCGGCGGATTCGGCGAAGGGGAAGGTTTTGGCGATTTTGGGGACAAAGCTGCCGTCGGCGAGATGGCTGACGATGTACTGCTTCATCGGCTCCAAGCGCTCGGGAGTCTTCATTTCGACCAGGCTGGTGCTGGTGAGGGCTATGCCTCGGCCGAAGGCGCTCATCGGGTACGCGGTGGGCTGGCCGGAGAGCATGCCGTAGAGGTAGATCGTGCCTTCATTGGCAGCCGCCTGGGCGAGCGTATTCATGTAGTCGCCGCCAACCGGATCGAAGACGATGCGGGCGTTTTTACCGCCGGTAATTTCTTTCACGCGCGCCGGGAGATCCTCTTCCTGAGTGGCGATCACATGATGCGCGCCAAGATCGAGAAGCTCCTGCTTTTTGGCTGAGGTGCGGGTGGTGGCAATCACGGTTGCGCCCTCCGCGCGGGCGATCTGGATAGCGGCGAGGCCGACGCTGGATGAGGCGGCGGTGATAATCACGAAGTCGCCCTGCCCTACCTTGCCGAAGTAGACCAAGGGGCCGTAAGCGGTGGCGTATTGCATCCACACGGCGGCTTGCTGCACGGGCGAGAGTGAGGCGGGCGCTTCGGCGAGAGCGCTGACCGGCACGACGGCTTCCTCGGCGAGTACGGGATTCTTGTTCATGGAATAGCCGGGGATGGTGCCGAACTGCTTGCCGATCAAGCCGGGGTCAACGCCGGGACCGACGGCGGTAATGGTGCCGAACGCCTCGTAGCCAATGCCGGACGGCAGCTCGGGCTGCTCGAAATACTGGCCGTGGTAGTACATGCTCTCGGCGCGGTTGAGGCCGACGGCGGCGACCTTCATCGTTGCTTCGCCTTCGGCGGGCTGGCGTAGCTCAATGTCCTCAATCTGCAAAACTTCGGGGCCACCGAGTTGGTGGAAACGGACTGCTTTTGGCATAACTGACTCCTTTGTCCAAACTTATGCTCTGGTAACACCCCTGAGCCGCCGAGCAATCCCGGATGCGCCCGGTTAGACAGCGGGTTTCTTTGGTAAACATATCAGGTACCCTAACCCCGTTTTGCGCCCGGTTACACCGTCGCCGCTCGACAGGTTAGCCGAACGAGCAGCACCCACTCTTGAAGGAGACAACTGAACATGGCTTTTGAATTGCCGCCTCTGCCCTACCCTTACGAAGCTTTGGAAGCGACGATCGATTCCGAGACGATGCACCTGCACCACGACAAGCATCACCAGACCTACGTTACCAACTTGAACACCGCCGTGGACAAGCACCCGGAGCTTGGCCTGGGCGACAAGCCGGTGGACGAGCTGATCAAAGATATCAGCCAGTTGCCGGAAGATATCCGCGCGGCGGTCCGCAACAACGGCGGCGGCCATTCCAACCATTCGATGTTCTGGGAGCTGATGACACCGGGCGGCGCGACGGCACCATCGGGCGCTTTGGAAGCGGCGATCAACCAGAAGTTCGGCAGCTTGGACGAGTTCAAGACCCAGTTCCAGACCGCCGGCGCGGGCCGCTTCGGCTCCGGCTGGGTGTGGCTGGTGAAAGACGGCCAGAACAATTTGCAGCTGGTCAGCACCGCCAACCAGGACAGCCCGCTCATGGAAGGCCAGTACCCCTTGTTCGGCAACGATGTCTGGGAGCATGCCTACTACCTGAAATACAAGAACGTCCGCGCGGACTATCTCAAGGCGTGGTGGGCGGTTCTGAACTGGGATAAGGTTGCGGAGCGTTTTGCATCAGGCGGCGCGAGCTAGGCCAGCAGATTATTTTAACTGGCTACGACTTAGAAAAGCCCCGACATTTTTAATGTCGGGGCTTTTCTTTTGGGCCGATGCGGTCAGTTGTTCGAGGAAGTAAAGAAAGATCAAGCGGCTTATCAGGATTCCCCTCCATTTCTATGGAGGGGTTAGGGGAGGTCTGAGATTTACGATTTTGATGCTAAATTACGCAGTACGCATGCGGTCCTGACCTCCCCCAGCCCCTCCATGGAAATGGAGGGGAGTCAGAGGAAGTTGTTCTACGCTCTTTAGGATTTCAGGCCGGCAGCGACTGCTTCGGAGAGAGGCATCGTCGAGTGGCCTATTAGCTTGCTCAAGGTGTGGGTCGCGTCGTCGAGTTCGCCTTTAGCGGCACCTGAGTCGGCGTCGGCTAGGATTTCGGCTAAGGGGGCGGGAAGGCCGAAGCCGGTGAGCATCTCGGCGTAGGCTTGCTCGGGGAGGTTGCGGTAGGCGATTTGCTTGCCGGATTGCTTGGAGACTTCGGCGGCGAGCTCGGTATAAGTGTAGGGATTGTCGCCGGCCAGCTCGTAGATTTTGTTCTCTTGGCTGGGAGTAGTGAGCGCCGCGACGGCGGCATCGGCGTAGTCTTTGCGGGCTGCGGCAGCGAAGCGGCCGTCACCGCCCGCGCCGACTATGGCTCCGTGCTGCAAAGCGGGGGCGAGCTGCTCGGTCTGGTTTTCCAGGTACCAGCCGTTGCGCAGGAAAACGTAGGGAACGCCGGATTCGCGTAGGTACTCTTCCGTCGCTTTGTGCTCCTGGGCAAGAATGAGTGTGGACTTGTCCGCGTGCAGGATGCTGGTATACGCGAGCAGTTTCACGCCGGCAGTTTTAGCGGCGTCGATCACGGCTTTTTGCTGCGCGACGCGCTGGCCGACTTCGTTGGATGAGATCAGCAGCAGCTTGTCGGCTCCGGCAAAAGCCGTAGCGAGCGTCTGCGGCTGCGAGTAATCCGCGTGGCGCACCTGGATGCCTTGGGCGGCGTAGTCCGACGCCTTTTCGGGGTTCCTGACGGCGGCGATAATCTCCGACGCGGGCATTTTCTCCAGCAAGCCCTCTATCACGTGGCGGCCCAGCTTGCCTGTGGCTCCGGTAACGACAATCATTTTAAATTTCTCCAGTGGAACATGGTACTGATTAAGAAGTTGGTAACTTCTAGTAACCATGGTACGCTGACCTGCCCCCGTTTTATGTACCAACCCGCGTGTTAGTCTGTGCGGTTTTATTC
>CAXSEA010000081.1:0-13821 GCA_964235675.1 uncultured Armatimonadales bacterium
CCTGAAAAGCGTGTTGGAAAAATCATCTGAACTCTCCTCCATTTCTATGGAGGGGCTGGGGGAGGTCTGGTTTAGTGCGGCGTTTTGTGCGTGGCGGACCTACCCTCGCCCCTCCTGGGAAAAGGAGGCGGACCAGAATCCGCTTTGTTTCGAGACTTTTCCTGAACCCTCTCAATGCTAGAACTAAAGATAATTCAGCGCTCTGCTTCTGAATGTCCTTCCCTTCAGAGAAGGTGGCACGCTTCCGAGCGTGACGGATAGGTCTGCGAAGGTGTCGCGATAGGGCCAGATAGGCTTCTCCAAATCCGATAAAATACCCCCGTCACGCAGCCAATCGCGCGGCGGGGGCGTCTCAATGTTCTTCTGCACGGCGGCAGAGTCTGAGCTGGCATCTCACTAAATCGGCGTCTTCGGTCGAAGCGGAGTCGGCACCTGCGTCGCCATCTTCAACTGCTGCCGCAAGCTATAGCCGATTGCGCTGCTTTCAGGCTGGCCCCAGAATGCCGGATCGAGATAGCGCCCGCGGTCGGCGTCGTCTTTCGGCACTTCCGCTTGGAACGGATGCGCCTGCTCCGATTTGTCGTTGCCGATCCCGGTCACCTGCCAGGAAACTTTGACGTTCGGCTTGTCGGTGAGGATCGTAAAACGATTGTTATCGATCTCCGTCCCGATAATCGCCTGCGCGAACTGCCCGATTACCGTCAGCTGATACCGAAAATCCTTGTTGATCGCCTGCACATACGCGGGCAGCGCGATAACCGCGCTGCCGGAAGCGTCCGTGACGGCATTCCCGTTGTAGACGTTCTCCGGCTGGTTGCTCTCCACCGACGCTTTCACGAGATACTTATTGGCCGCATCCAGAGGATGGTCGGCGATATCATAGGTACTGCCATCGACGTGCAAATCGCCATTCACCACAAGATTGTCCGTCACTTGCACCGACCCCTGGAAGTAACCGGCATAGGTGTCGTTGTCCGTCCCGACATTATTGCCGGCGTAATCGAAATTGTCGTAGGGAGAATAGCCGTAAACGCCGATTCCCGGCGGGATGTCTTCGATGTTGCCTTCGCTTAAGTTGAACGAAATCCCTAGCCCGCCTGAAAATTCGTGGGAGCATTCGCCTTCGACAGCCGGGTACATCGGGCCGACAGGCGGAGTCGCGCTCTGGCTGTCGTCGACCAATTGCGCCGCCGACGTGTACCCGTAAACGCCGCTCGCGGCGTTGCTCTGGCCATAGACGCCTTCGGTGCTGGTGCTGACGCCCGCCACGCCATATCCGTTCGTACTGACGCCCTCGATCCCGAGCCCGCTGCCGGACTCGGAGCCGTAGACGCCGATCGCGCTGTTGCCGCTTGCCGTCGCAAACACCGCGTAGCCGCCGCCCGAGTTGACTGCGGAGAGCCCGGCTCCTTTGCTGGTCGTTGAATAAGCTGTGACTCCGTTTCCAGTAGCGCTGCGTCCGTAGACACCATAGCTGCTGCCGAAGTAGTCGTCGCTCGCGCCGCCGAGCGAGCCATAGGTGCTCGCGTTGCTGTTGGAGCCGGACACCGCGTTGCTCGACGCGCCCGAAACATTGCCGTAGACGGCGGTGCCTTGAGTCGCGCCGGAGTAGCCATGCACGCCCGTCTGCCCGGTGCCGTAGACACCGGTGCCGCTTGCGTTCGGGTTCACGCCGACCACGCCGCTGTTGGCGCTGTTGGAGTAGCCGACAATCCCGTTGCCGCTTGGCGATGAGCCGTAAACTCCGGCTGGGACATTGTAGTATCCATCCCTCGTCCCGAGCCGCCCGATGGAGTCGCTGGTCGTATTTTCGCCCATCATCCCGTCGTACCCGTCCACTGTGGCGACTCCCTCAACACCGCCTCCGTCGCCCTGGTTGTAGCCGGTAACGACACTGGTGCTGCTCTCCGATCCGATCAGGCTGAGCGGCAGGGCGAGCATCGAGTTCGTGACGCCGTGGTACGGGATTGAAAGAGTCGTCCCGGAGAGCGAAAGCCCCGACCCCGCCGAATACGTCGGCCCAGCGGCCCCTGGCGCGCCGGTATTGCCTTTCGGCCCGGCCGGCCCCGCCGCGCCGGTGTCGCCCTTTGGCCCAGCCGGTCCAGTCGCGCCGTTGTTGCCCTTAGCGCCTGCCGATCCTTTAGCGCCTGCCGGTCCGGCCGGGCCGGGCGTACCGTCCGATGGTCCCCAATGCCCGTCCTGCCAGGTCAGCACCTGCCCGGTCGCCGGAGCGGTGCTGATTACATTGTGCCCTTGCAGCTCAGTGGTGCTGAGCGAGTTCACCGCGTAGGCCGCATACGCCGCTCCGGGCGCTTGCGGACGAAACGTCTGCGCCGTGTACGACGCTGTAGTCGAAGTGGTATGCGTGCGATAGCTGATTTGCAAATAAAGCGGCGTGCCGGATTCGAGCGACGCGCCCGCCGGAAGCTCGACGAAGTAGACTCCGTCCGCGACCGTCACCGCGCTGACGGTCACTACGGAGCCGACGGCAGTGTCCCCGCTCGCCGCGCTGTAAGCTTGAATCTTGAAATCGTACGTGCCGGTCACCGGCTTGCCGCTGACAAGAAGCTGGCCGGTATAGGTGAGCGGAAGCGGGGCGGGAAGCGAGGCTTGCGCCCTGGGACAACCTGCGCTCCAGCCGAGCAGCCCGAGCGCGGCTAAAAGGTGCCATGAAATTGGATGCTTAAGGAAATGGCGATTCATAGTAGGTGTATTCGAGTGTTGGTATAGATGTTGTTAGCAGCGGTAAACGTCGGCTTATTCGCATTCACGAATTAAACTGACTGATTATAAGGTCCTTGCACTAATGGATGCAAGGACCTATTAAGTCCCTTTTCGATAATCGCAATAATGCCGGCACTTTTTCCGAATGGCTTGGCGATAGAGAATCGAGATGGGGAATTGCATCTTCATTCAACAGAGCAAAGACGCGATAAACCGATAATTTCTACGAACGTATCGGCCAATACATGCTCCAACACCCGAATAGTGCATACTAGACTGAACTATGCGTCGATAATCCGACGCCGATGCTCGTGGAATGCGCTGCAACGATGCCGCCTTCCGAAAAACAAAGTTAATTTCGCTGAAAACAGCTCCAAGGGTACAGAAATATGAAACTCACCAATACACTAGTGCTTGCCGCCGCGTTCGCGCTCGCGCCTCTCGCCGCCCATGCTCAGACTGCCACTACTCCCGCCGCACCCGCCACTCCCGCCGCCGGATCGTCGATGCCCGGCATGGACATGTCCAAGACCATGGCGATGAGCCGCTACGGTGGCCCGGTCTATACCGGCGCTCCCGCGCTCGCCGTCACTGCGGCCCTCGTACAAGCTGGCGGCGGAGCTGCCAGCTACTCCACCGCTACCGCGCTCACCTCAATGGTCGGCGCGCCCACCGTCACCGCCGAAGTCAACAAGCTGACCACGCAGTACGGCGCGGATAAAGTGAAGTCCTGGCTCACCGTCTTCGACTTCGCCGTCGATGACGCTCTCACCATCGCCACCAAGGCGGGCGTCACCCTTCCTGCCCCCACATTGTCCGGCAAGGATCTCGCGGTCGCGCTAGTCAACGCCGGCACCGACAAGAAGAACGTCTTTTACACCGAGTACATGCTCGACCACGCCGTCTCCCACAATATCCACGTGCAGGTGATGAACGATATCGACGCCAAATACGGCGCGGACGCCGACACCAACTACCACACCATCACCAACCAGGCCATGGTGGATGTCGCCCACGCTCTCGGCGCTAAGAAAGTCAAAGTCGCCAAGATGCACTAAGCGCATTCCGCCGCCGCGAAGCCCGTCCGCAACGCTTGTTGCGGACGGGCTTTTTCGTCGCAGCGAAATTAATTTTACGAATATGCTGATGTTGCCATAGGTGTATCGCGCGATACACTCGCCAAGCCCCGCAATAAGATAAAGTCATTGTCGGCGAATGGCTCACGCGCGGGAGACTGCGCGCTCGCTTACCAAGCGATGACACTCATCGCCCAGCTCTGGGGGATCGATAAGAAGGCTCAATGCTGCATCTAACCGCTGAAGCCTTCTTAACTGTGGCCTGACGCATCCGGACTGCCGCCGGACGCGGACAAGTCGCTTATCCACTCGGCTCCCCAGCCGCTAGAACGCCCCCGCGCCCCCCTCCCTGGCGCGGGGGCGTTCGCGGTGTTGACCGATCCCGCTACACAGGTAAATCCCGCGCAGTACAATCTCGAAAATCCGAGGCTCCGACCATGCCCTCCGCCAACGACCCGCAAAAGGATTCCGATCTCACCCCAAACCGCAAGCTCAAAATAGAAGCCGCCGCCATCGGCGCGATAGCCGTCGGCGCGTTCGCCCTCGGCGCAATGGCAGTCGGAGCCCTGGCCATCGGCGCGGTTGCAGTCGGCGCGCTGTCCATCGGCGAGGGGCGAGTGCGAAAGCTCGTAATCGACGAGCTGCGGGTCAAAATTCTGATCGTAGAAAACCAGCACCCCGCGCCTTGAAAACACCGCTAGTTATCGAACCAGACGACAAGCCGGACGCACTCGCTTCCATATCGTTCACCCAATAGCTGCATCATTTTTAGCACAAGCTCTCCCTCAGCCTCAAGAGCCGCTCGGCGCGTGATTCGTGGTACGCTGCGGCGGACGCCGTTCTCGATCCACTCTGCTTCGACACCGAGAAGAGGGCTATCCAGCTTCAGCGCTTGGGTTACCTGCCGTTCCGCCGCTCCAATCGGCCCTACATGGAGCAAACCATCGAATCCTGTTTCATCCCAATCGATCGCTGCTATTTCAGCCAAGCTAATCCAGGTATGGCCGTAGCTTCCCTCCCACTGAGATTCCTCGCGAACTGCAGGCGAAGTATCAACTGGTAGTCCCCGTGCGGCGGCTGAAGGCGCAAAGCCGGTGCGGTTTCGCACCCCGAATAAAGAGCCAAACAACGAATAATTGCGCCTTAGAATTCCGGTGGTGTCGATCACTGCAAACCATCTAATTTCATCGATTACGGCGTCATTCTCAGCATCGCGAAATTCCACCCACCCACTGATGTCCGTTCCCATAGTGCTGTTCCTTCATTCAACGCCGGCAAGGTAAACTGAGGCAAGTCACACCTGACTCAAGAACCGAGTTTCCCCGCCGTGTCAATTGCCGCTTCTCAAACATCCGAAAGCCCTACTTCTCTGTCGCTTTTTTCAGTGCTGAGTTCATCCCTCCGCAAGTTCTTCAGCTTCTACCGCATCTACTTCGCCGATGCTGTCGCCTACCGCGCCAACGCCGCCATCTGGCTCTTAACCGACACCTTCCCCGCCATCATCATGCCCCTGATCTGGCTGGCGTCCTACGGCGCGCGCGACACCATCGGCGGCTTTACCCGCTCGCAGATGGTCGTCTACTACCTGATGATCCTGTTTCTGTCCTGCATCGTGGAGTCCCATATCATGTGGGACATCTCCACCATGGTCAAGGACGGCGGCATCAACATGTACCTGACCCGCCCGTTCAGCTACTCGGCCAGCATGTACGCGCAGAATATCTCTTGGCGCTTTATGCGCGCGCTGGTCTTCATCCCATTGTTTCTCGGGATGCTGGCGCTGTTTCACCGCTGGGTGCACTGGAGCGGCGCGGACTACAACTACGGCTGGCAGTTCTGGCTCGCGGTAATCGGCGGCCACCTGGTCTCGTACTTCATCGCCTATTGCATGGGCATGCTGGCGTTCTACCTGCTGGAAGTGCAAAGCATCTACTACTTCTATTATTTGCCCCTGGTGCTCTTCAACGGTCAGCTCGCCCCGCTGGCGTTCTTCCCGCGCTGGCTCGCCGAAATCGCCACGTATCTCCCGTTCTATTACACCATGGCCTTCCCCGCCCAAGTGTTCCTCAAGCACACCACCGGCGACGCCCTCTGGACCGGCTACGCCGTCCAAGCCGGATGGCTCATCCTCTTCGTCTGGCTCTCCGGCGCGCTCTACAAAGGCGGCATGAAACGCTTCACCGCCTACGGCATCTGAACTCGGAACTGCTTGATTAGACACACCGTTTACGGACGATGACACAGGAGCATTCCAGCAGTGCTCCAGCCAACCTATCCGGGCTCTCGCCCACCTTCCCTAAAGGGAAGGAACTGTTTACAGCGCTAAAATCAGCTTATCGCTTAAAAACGTAAAGCTATAGCAAATCCCAGCTCGATGTAAAATTCCTTCCCTTTAGGGAAGGTGGGCGAGAGCCCGGATAGGTCAGCCACAGCTCAGCCAATAATTTTTATGGTCACTTCCGCAGCCCCTCAGCACGAGCGCATCCAAGTCGGCACCCCGCGCTTCTGGCGGGCCAACGCCGCCCTGTTCATCGCCGGCTTCGCCACCTTCGCCTCACTCTACGACGTCCAGCCGCTCTTGCCCGCGCTCTCCAAAGCGTTCCAGGTCGCTCCCGCTATGGCCAGCCTGTCGCTCTCCATCGCCACTCTTACCCTGGCGTTCTCCATGCTGCTGATCGGCTGGGTCGCCGATACCTGGGGCCGCAAGCCGCCGATGACCGCCTCGCTCGCCGCGTCCGCCGCGTTGACCCTGCTCTGCGCCACTGCCCACAGCTTCGGCGTTCTCATCGCCCTGCGCGCGCTGGAAGGCATCGCCCTCAGCGGCCTGCCCGCAATTGCAATGGCCTATCTCGGCGAGGAAGTCGACCCAAAATCCATCGGCCTGGCAATGGGCCTCTACGTCGGCGGCACCGGCATCGGGGGCATGTGCGGGCGTCTCCTGACCGGCTTCGTCACCGACGACTACGGCTGGCGCGCCGCTCTAGTCTGCATCGGCGCTCTGGGAATAGTCTGCGCCATCGCCTTTCAGCTATTGCTGCCCGTGTCCCGCCACTTCGCCCCGCGCCGCCTGCCGTTTCTCGATACCGGGCGCGCCCTGGCTGGTCACCTGCGCGACAAAGGCCTACCCTGGCTCTACGCCGTTAGCTTTCTGCTGATGGGTGGCTTCGTCTCCATCTACAACTATCTCGGCTATCGTCTGGAGCGCGCGCCCTATAACCTCAGTCAAAGCGACATCTCCCTGGTCTTCATCGTCTACCTGGTCGGCACGCTTGCCTCCGCCCTCATGGGACGACTCGCCGACCGCCTCGGACGCCGCAACGTTCTCTGGGCCGCGATGCTGGTCATGCTGATTGGGGTCCTGCTCACTCTCGCCACCCCGCTCACCGTCATCGTCTTCGGCATGGCGATGCTCACCGTCGGCTTCTTCGGCGGGCACTCGGTCGCCAGCAGCTGGGTCGGCAGGCGCGCCCTCACCGCCAAAGCGCAAGCCTCGTCGCTCTACCTCTGCTCCTACTACATCGGCTCCAGCGTCATAGGCTCCTTGGGCGGCCTCGCCTTCACCCGCTACGGCTGGCCCGGAGTCGCCCTCGCCGACAGCCTGGTCATCGGCGCGGCGTTCTTGATCGCCGTCATCCCCTTGCGCAAGCTGCCGCCGCTGGCCGAAAATGCAATCTAGAAATCTCCCTGCTACAATATCCTCATGTATCATCGAGGAAAAATGACCATGCAACAGCAATCTCCCTTTCAACTATCCCCTGGCTATACTCTCTACCGCTTCTTTGCTTTTTTCGTTTTGCTATTGTCCCTGGTCGCCAACCCAAGTGCCGCGCGAGCGGATTACCTCTGGTACCACGACCTTCGCGGCGATTCAAGCGTCAACCAAGATACCAGGAGCATCCCTGATTCCACTCTCGTTGACAAAGCCGGAGATGTAATCGTCTCCGGCTTTTTACAGCGCAAAAATGGAGAAATCGCCACTGTCGCTTACGATAAAACCGGCGTTTTCCTATGGAAGCAGTCGATCCCAGGAAACGCAATTGAAAGGCCGCGTTTAGCCACGAATTCTGAAGGCGACATACTCGTCTTTATTACTTATCAGGAATATTCGCGCCGGTTGCCGATCCTACTCAAATACTCGAAGCAGGGCATCCTAATTTCTAAGTCAACTCTCGACGCAGGAACAAACAATGGTGTGAGCTACTTTGGCACGTATTTGGTGGACGCTTCCGACAACATCTATCTTTGCGGAACTGAAGCCATTTACAACGGTAACTCCTTCTTTGCGTCGATTCTAGTTATCTCCAAGTTTTCTCCTGAATTGACTCGCCTCTGGACACAAACTATCGCAAATTCCAACAGCGACAATAATGCCGAATTGGTAAACGCTTCTCTGGACAACGACAGTAATTTGATCGTAACAGGCTACGAGCAATCCGAAAATGAATGTTTGCTCGGTAAATACGACCCTAACGGAAATCTGCTGTTTCTGCAAACATTATCAGGCGAACAATCTCCCAATTTTTCAAGCTTGTTCCTGACGACGGATAAAGAAGACAGCATCTATCTTTCCGGCATCCATCAATATGACGTTAGTCATGCGAGGCTGGTGGTCACTAAATACTCCTCAGCCGGTCAGCAAGCCTGGGTCCGCTACGACGATGGCGGAGGAGAAGACGATCTGGGCGATTACTACTCTTCCGGCCCGATTATAATCGATGCCGACGGAGATCTCGTCGCCTCGGGCGATATAGCCATTTCATCTCATGTCAGCAAACGCAGCCTCATCAAATACGACCGCGACGGCAACCGACTTTGGATTCACAGAACGTCGAGGTATTATGCCGTTCTCGATCGCGTTGTCGGCCTCTACAGCGACGAAAGCTGCAACCTATATGTCGTGGAACAGGTACTTCCAAAGCTGAGCGAAACACGTATGCTGCCGCACGGGATTGTAGGAGTTTCCGAGCTTGATTCGGCAGGAAACTCCCTTTGGAGGCAAAACTATCTCGGCGCTCATGTCCACCCCGGCAACGCGCTGGTCACGTCCTCGGCATTTGACGCTTCCTCCGGCATTTTGTATGTGTGCGGCACGTCGGATTTTAACCCCGTGACAACACGACAAATATTTCTGGAAAAAGACTGGTTCACGGTCGCCTACCAGCCATAGTGCCGGCTATGAAGCGAAAACAAAAAGCCCCAGGCTCGATCATGAGCCTGGGGCTTTTTGCGCCACAATAATCCCATGCGCCGCTATGCCCGCCTCTATCTCGCTTTCGTCCGCAACTGCCTCCGCCAGGCCGCCGAGTTTAAAACCAACTTCTGGGCCAACGTCGTCACCAACCTTGGATGGATGGCGTCGTTGGTCGTTCTGATCGCCATTATCTACCGCAACACCGATTCCGTGGCGGGATGGAACAAGGCCGAGATGCTGGTGCTGTTCGGCACCTACACGATCATGCGCGGCATCAGCAACACGCTGTTTTATTCCAACTTGTCCCAGCTTCCCACCTTCGTCCGCAAAGGCACGATGGACTGGATTCTCACCAAGCCCGTCAACTCCCAGTTCTACGTCTCCTTGCGCTACCTCGAATTCTCCGACCTCGGCCAAAGCGTCGGCGGCGTCTTCATCCTCATCTACGGCATCGCCAAGCTCCACCTTGTGCACCCGCCCACACTTCTCGACTCGTTTCTCTTCTGCGTGATGCTCCTCAGCAGCATCGTCTTGTTCTACTCCATCACCCTCCTGCTGATGACCCTTTCCTTCTGGCTGATCCGCCTCGACAACCTGATGGTGCTCGCCGACACCGCCTTTCAGATCGGACGCACCCCCATCGACATCTTCAGCGCCTTCGGCCCCACCGCCAAGTTTATCCTCACCTACATTCTGCCGCTCGCCTTCATCGCCGCGATGCCCGTTAAAGTCCTCTTTGCCCACGCCGACCCCTGGTCCACCGCCGGTCTGTCGGTCGCCGTCGCCGTTCTTTTCTTCATCGCAGCGGGCCTGTTTTGGCGTTTCGGCGCGCGCTCCTACGCCTCGGCGAGCAGCTAAAAGCCACCCCTCCGTCTCGCTCGAAAGCGTGCCACCCCCTCAAGGGAAGTAAATACGCTTGTTGGCCGTCAAGACGTGAGAATCAGCCTTGCGGCTATCCAGCATTTTATTTGCGCCGGCAAGGCAGTCGGTATCGCGCAAACACAGCGCCAGTTCTTCCCTTTACGGAAGGTGGCACGCTTCCGAGCGGGACGGATAGGTAACCAAATAGGTCTCCCGCTAAGGACAATCCAGCAGCATCGCGCATCCGCTGGCGCACTCCCAAGCGCTCAATGAAACGCTGTCCGGAGTACGCTGTCCCCATGCCGACCATATAATATTGGACACGTTCCGATTCCGCCACACCGCATCCGCGTTCTGCCTCAGCCAGTCGTTAAACTCGCCGTCGCCCGTGCACTCGACCCACTTGCCCGCCCATCGAGCAAGAATGCTTTTAAAACCGGCGCCGTCGCTGTCGCCGGCAGGCGGCCGGCATTCGTCGCTCAAAATTTCGGAAGACTGCCCGCTGGTCAAGCTCTGCCGGGCGCACATCAAGGCTAGCCTACCGTCGCGGGAGACCGCTTCGCTTTTCGTCAATCGATACAGCAGCGCGCTCGCGCCGATCCACGTGCCCTGGTTGTAGGTGTACAGCGCCGGGCCGATCGACCCATCCGCATTCAGATGATCGTTGACCCGCCCGGTCGAGGTATCCACCAGGTGGCTGCGCTCCCACGCATAACATTGTTTCGCCTCGGCAAGATAGCCCGCGCCGTACCCGGCGGAGTAAAGAAGCATCCCCGCAATCGCCCCCGGCCCGTTTACGCAAGCGTTTTTACTCTTGCGATCCGTATTCCACCACAACCCGCCGCCTAAGACACTGTCCCAGCCGCGTTTCCAGACTGTATCGAAGTTGCGCGCGCCGATCTGGCCGAAGCGAGCCTTCCCGGTGTCGGTTTGCGCCCGCGCGAACGCGATACAAGCCCACAGCATATCGTCGTTGTAAGGATTGCCGCTCCAGTCGGCGGTATACCGGCTGAGAAAGCCATCGCACAGCGCTTCGACCATCTCCGCTGCGGCGCTGCTCCGGGTGCGGTCGTAATCGTCCTCTGCGACTTCGATCATCTCCGCGTTCTGCCAGAAGTTGGAGTTGCGGTCATCCCCGCCGCCGGTTTTGTCTTTGAAATAAGCTCCGTCCTCATGAGAGACATAAAAGCTTTTGACATAGCCGGCAAACGCGGCGTCGCGCACGGACAAGCTTGGACGCATTGCCTGCGCCCAAGCCGCGCCGGAGCTCCAGACAAGCACCCCCAAAGCAACCGCCCACGCGACAACGTTAATCCCCTTGGTCAAATTTTTCAAGGCCAATATCATAATGCTCGGCGTTCCCGTTCACTAATAAACCCTTTGTAAAAGGCTTAGAAAAAGTCATCTGAACTCCCCTCTATAGAAATGGAGGTGTTGGGGATGGTCTAGTTTAGCGATGCGTCTGGTGCGTGGCGAATTTCCCTTGCCCCTTCTTGGAGTGTGTAGAAAAACTCGGCTTTAAACCCCACGAACCTATCCGTCACTGACGTGACACCTTCCCTGAAGGGAAGGACTGACGATCAGCGTTATGTATGCGGCTAGTCCTTCCCTTCAGGGAAGATGGCCTGAAAAGCCGGATAGGTGTCTTAGGCCGAGATTTATACGCCCTCTGAGAAGGTACCTTGGGAGCGCCGTTCCGGATATGTGGGTAGCTACTCTCTACAATCCAGCCCCGAGGTAACCCCATGCCCGACGACCGCATCACTCCCCAAGATCCCCGTAACCTATTTTCCAAACCCCCGTTCAAGCAGCAACCGCAGCCATCGCCGGGTCTGGGGCAGAAGATGGACCCGGTGCCGGATTGCGGCGAGACCAGCTATCAAGGCTCCGGCAAGCTGAAAGGCCGTAAAGCGCTTATCACCGGCGGCGATTCCGGCATCGGGCGCGCCGTCGCCATCGCCTTCGCCCGCGAAGGCGCGGACGTCGCTATCGGCTACCTCCCGGCGGAAGAATCCGACGCCAAGCAGGTCATCGAATTGATCGAGAAATCCGGACAGAAGGCGGTCGCGATCCCAGGCGACATCACGAGTGAATCGTTCTGTTCCACTCTCGTCGAAACCGCCGTAAGCCGGCTCGGCGGCCTCGACATCCTCGTGAGCAACGCCGCCAGCCAGACCAACGAGCCCGATATCCTCGACGTCACCACCGACGCTTTCGACAAGACCCTCAAGACCAATCTCTACGCGCTCTTCTGGATCATCAAGGCCGCCATCCCTCACCTTAAGCCCGGTTCGGCAATCGTCAACTCCGCCTCGGTGCAAGCCTACCATCCCTCCACCGGAATCGCCGACTACGCCATGACCAAAGCCGGCATCGTCGATTTCACCAAAGCCCTCTCCAAGCAGCTCCTGGAGAAGGGAATCCGCATCAACGCCGTCGCTCCCGGCCCATTTTGGACACCCCTGCAATCCAGCGGCGGCACCACCCAAAAGCAGCTGGAAAGCTTCGGCACCACCGTCCCGATGGGCCGACCTGGCCAACCCGTGGAGATCGCGCCCGTCTACGTCCTGCTCGCTTCCCAAGAAGCCAGCTACATCACGGGAGAAGTCTACGGCGTCACCGGCGGAGTCGGCATCGCGTAAGAACCCATCCGGCCTTTCAGGCCACCTTCCCGGTCGGGAAGGAAAAGTATACAGCCACTTATTAGTTCGGCTAGGAACCAAGCGCCATCTTATATTTCCTTCCCGACCGGGAAGGTGGCCTGAAAGGCCGGATGGGTTCCGAGAAATTGGGTACCTACTTCGCATCACTTAAATTTTAGAAGAGGTAGCCATGTCCGATTCCCGACTCACCATGCAAGATCCCCGCGAGCAGTATCCCAAGCCTCCGTTTGAGAAGCAGCCGCAATCCGCCCCCGGCAAGGCTTCGGAGATGAAGCCCAAACCCGACCACGGCGAGACAAGCTATGTCGGCACCGGTCGGCTCACCGGACGCAAAGCCATCGTTACCGGCGGCGACTCCGGCATCGGACGCGCCGCCGCCATCGCGTTCGCGCGGGAAGGAGCCGATGTCGCCATTGTCTACCTGCCGTCCGAGGAGAGCGACGCCAAGGAAGTCATTGCGCTGATCGAAAAAGCGGGCGTAAAAGCCTTGGCGCTGCCGGGCGATATTAAGAATGAAGCTTTTTGCCACTCGCTGGTGGAAAAAGCGGCGGGAGAATTCGGTGGCTTGGACATCCTGGTCAACAACGCCGGCAAGCAGGTCAGCACGGCGGATTTCTTGGACATCACCACCGATCAGTTCGACCAGACGATGAAAACCAACTTGTACGCGATGTTCTGGATCACCAAAGCCGCTGTCCCGCATATGAAGCCCGGCTCGTCTATTATCAATACCTCGTCCATTCAAGGCTATTCACCGTCCAAAGATCTTGTGGACTACGGCATCACCAAAGCGGGCATTGCCGATTTCAGCAAATCGCTGTCCAAGCAGCTAATCGAAAAGGGAATTCGGGTCAACGCCGTCGCCCCCGGCCCGTTCTGGACTCCCTTGCAGTCCAGCGGCGGCAGCACCCAGGAAAAAGTGCATACCTTCGGTCAGACAACCACCCTTGGACGCCCCGGCCAGCCCGTGGAAATCGCCCCGATCTATGTCCTGCTTGCCTCCCAGGAAGGCAGTTATATCACCGGCGAAGTCTTCGGAGTCACCGGCGGCGAGGGAATTGCGTAGCCCCTAAACTCACCGTTATTTGCTCTCTGCTCCTCCTTTTCCAAGGAGGGGTTGGGGTAGATCCGCCCAGAACCCATCCGGCCTTTTAGGCCACCTTCCCTGTAGGGAAGGAAATATAAGATGGCATTTTGTGTTAGACGAGCTAGTACCCAACTGTAGACTTTTCCTTCCCGACCGGGAAGGTGGCCTGAAAGGACGGATGGGTTCTTAAATAACCAACAGCCGCTCCTCCGTCATATC
>CAXSEA010000082.1:0-13725 GCA_964235675.1 uncultured Armatimonadales bacterium
TCAAAAATCTGCTGCCGATGCAGCGCGACGTTCGCTTGTTTTGGCACCACGATTTCAACATCTGGGGAGTGCCGGAAGGCGACACCGCTTATTTCGCGCCTAACTTAAAAGCGATGATGCACTACAAGGGCAAGGCTTGGTTCCTGGCCAACGTGTGCATCAACGAGGAGCATTACGGAGTCCAGCACTACGCGACTGGCGTGACCCGCCACCACGGCGCGGAAGGCACCTGGCGCGACGCCGAGGACGGAGTTCTGGAAGGCAACCCAATTTCGCAGGGCGAGGTGGACTCCACTATCGGCGTGCATATCGCGCTGGATAAAACCGAGACGGTCTATTACTGGCTTGCGGCGGGCGAGAACTACGAGAGCGTCAAGTTTATCGACAAGCTCGTCCATGAGCGCGGGCCGGAGTTCTTTTTGCACCGCAACCGGGCCTACTGGAGCACGTGGGTCAATAAAGACGATATTCCCTACGGCGATCTGCCGGAAGGGGTGGTCAACCTTTATAAGCAGAGTCTGCTGATTCTACGCACCCAGATCGACAACCGGGGCGCTATTTTGGCGGCCAACGACAGCGATTATCTCGACTACAACCGGGATACGTACTCCTATATGTGGCCGCGCGACGGGGCGCTGGTGGCCTATGGGCTGGATTTGGCTGGGCAGGGCGAGGTTGCGAAGAACTTCTATCTATTCTGCAAAAATCTGATCACGCCGGAGGGGTACATGCTGCACAAGTACAACCCCGACGGCTCGCTGGGCTCGTCGTGGCACCCTTGGGTGGACGGCGAAGGCAATATGCAGCTGCCGATTCAGGAAGACGAAACGGCGCTGGTGCTTTGGGCGCTCTGGGAGCACTACAAGCGATATCGCGATGTGGAGTTTATCCGGCCCCTTTACTCGCCGCTCATTCGCCGGGCCGGAGATTTCCTAGCGTCGTACCGAGAGCCGCACACCGGCCTTCCCGAGGCGTCATACGATCTGTGGGAAGAGCGCCGGGGCATCCATACCTTTACTGTCGCCGCAGTCTGGGCGGGGCTGAATGCCGCCGCGCATTTCGCGCGCACCTTCGGCGACAGCAGCCGAGAGGACAAGTACCAGGCGGCGCAGCAGGAGATCAAGACCGCTGCCGTCAAGTACCTTTACGACGAGGAGCGGAACCGGTTCGTGCGGCGAGTCAATGTGGACCGCAAAACCGGAAACATCGACGTCGATCTGAATATCGACAGCAGCGTTTTTGGCTTGTTCTACTTTGGGATGTTCGACGCGAACGATCCGCGCATCGTCTCGACTATGGAGCAGGTTGCGTCCACCTTGTGGTGCAAAACCGATATCGGCGGCAGCGCGCGGTATGAGAACGACTACTACCATCAGATTAGCCAGGATGTAACGAACGTGCCGGGAAACCCATGGGTGATCTGCACCTTGTGGCTGGCGCAGTGGCATATCGCGCGGGCGGAGTCGCTCACGGATTTGCAAAAAGCGTTGGAGATTTTGGGCTGGGTGCAAAAGCGTCAGCTGGAATCCGGCGTGCTGGCCGAGCAGGTGCATCCTTATACGGGAGCGCCGATGTCGGTGGCGCCGCTGACCTGGTCGCACGCGACAGTCGTGATGACTATCCGCGAGTACCTGTCCAAGCTTGACGAGCTATGCGAGCAGTCTTCGAAGCGCGCTTTGCTGACGGGCGACGTCGATCTGCTGGAGCCAGTTGGGGCTAAGTAAGGGCAGGATACAAATAGTGACGGAAACCGGGGTAAAGCCACGAACGGACGGGTGGAAGCACGTAGAAATCGGCGGCTTACCAGTGTATGCCGCCGATGCGATCAGTTCAATTCCAGGCGTTGCGCAGGGTTTCACGACGCGTCACGGCGGATTTGGGCATTCGCCTTATGATTCTCTCAATATCGGCCTGAACTGCGGCGACGATTCCAAAATCGTCGCCGCAAATCGTCGGCGGTTGGCTGAAGCGATGGGCTTCGCGCCTCAGCAGTGCGCCTTCGCCGAGCAGGTGCACGGACGCGGCGTGGCAGTGGTTCGACAAGCGTCTGAGGCCGGCACTCTGGCGGCGCGCGCGGATGCGCTTGTGACTCACGTGCCTGGCGTGCTTCTTGTTTTGCAGTTCGCCGATTGCTTTCCAGTGTATATCGTCAACCCGGAAACGCGGGTGATCGCTCTCGCGCATTCGGGATGGCGCGGCACAGCGGAAAACGTCGTGCAAGCTGTGACTGATGTTATGAAAGATGAGTTCGATTCCGAGCCGGCGGCCTGCCTCGTCGCAATCGGCCCTGGTATCTCCGGCCGGAGCTATGAAGTTGGGGAAGAGGTGGCGAGCCGTTTTGCGACCGGTTACGAAACCGCAAGACAGCCGGTGATTGAGCCTAGAGAAGGCATGGACGGCAAGTGGAGCTTGCATGTGCAGCGAGCGATTTACTCTCAGCTAATAAGGGCAGGCTACGCGGCTGAGGCAATCTCCGCATGCGCGGAAGATACGTTCACCAACCAGGCCGACTTCTTTTCACACCGTCGGGAGAGCTTGGTTGGATTGAGAACGGGCCGTATGGCCGGTGTGCTCGGACTGCGAGTCGGGTATTCCGCTTGACACGGGCCGTTGCCGGACGTATGATATCACAACCAGCTAGATGTCTCAGCTTCGCGCGTGCCGCAAGCTGAACCAAGCCTTTTGAAGGAGTGATAACCTCAGCGGTGAGAAAACCCTCGTCAATTCCCACGATTATCGTAGCGCTTTTAGCTTTAGTCCTGTTCGGCTACGCCAACCATGCGGCGTTTCGCAGCGGCGACCATCCGGATGCGGAAACAGCGCGGCAAGCGGAAATTAATGCCGACAACGCTGCCAAGTCGAAGCCGGCCTCTGCGGCTCCGCAAACCCACGGCGCGCCAAGCAAGTCAAGCAACGCCGCCGCTCCCGCGACCGAATTGACTGTCGGCAATCCCGCTGCCGCTCAAACGAAGATTACCTACGGTTACAGCGCCGATGATAATGTCGAGCAGAATCCGGCTTCACTGGACGCTACAATCTCCGCTCTGCAAACATATGCGGAAAGTCACCCGTCAACGAGTTTGCAAGTAGTCTGCCTAGACATTCCCGCCGGCGATTTAAGCGACAAAAGCGAAGCGGCAATTCCATCGGGACTGGCTAAAAACGGCAAAACGGTGATGAGCCTTGCTGCCACACTTAATCCCGCGCCGCTGGATGCGTCAGCGCTCGATAAAGCGCTTGGTTAGCTGCGAGCGCGCTGCGCTTTTTGCGCGTCGTGCAGCGTGTCGATGATCTGCTTGGCAAACGCGAGAGCGTCTATGCTGCCGCTGTGGCGCACGCTGTCAGCCGCTTCCTGCGCCGATGACTTCGCGTCTTGTATATCAATAGAGCCGTAGACCTTCATGACATCGTCTTTCACGGTCATTACGCTGCCCGCGGCTTTCTTGCCATAGCCGACAATAACCTTGCCGCGCTGCCCGAGGCGCTGTCCGATGCCCTTACCCGTGCTGACAATTTCCATTACGGCTCGCTTAGGCGGATCGATCACGCGAATTGCTCCTTTAGCGTCGTTGACGAAGTGAAGCGCGGTCATCGCTGCCCAGGCGACTACTCCGAAGAAGGCCAGCAGTGTAAGTATTGCGAGATATGCTATTATATTGATAATAATGGGCGACATGCTTGATGGTGTCCTTGATTGATTGAGCGCCATTTGGCGCAAGCGATTATCGGCAACTCGCCGGTACGCGATGGGAGCGTTATTTCGTTATGAGTGAAACCAAGACGAATCAAAACCTAAAGACCGGCGATTATGTCCGCATTTTAGACGCGGATCCTGGGACGCCGGACCCTAAGAATTTGGTGTACTACAGTTTTTACAAAGGGCTGGCCGGGAACGTCGTCAAGGCCTATGACGACGGCACGGTTGCCGTCTCCATCGACCGCTCCACGCTTCCGGAGCCGATCCGTTTGCGTCATGAGCAGAGCGAGCAGGCTCAAGGCAACCGGTGGCTGAACAGCTTGTCGGACGAGGAGCGGAACCGCTTGACCGACCGCGAACGGCAGTTTTCGCTGCGTTATACGCTTCTCATCAAAGATAAACAGCTTGTACCCGAAAAGCAGCCGTCGCATTCCCGTTAGCGCTGTATGAAGCCAGCCCACAAACAAACACCCCCTGCCTGACGGCTACTCAAGTTTCCGTCGGGCAGGGGGTGTTTGTTTGTTCCGAGAAGCTACACGCCGCTTTCCTGAGCTAATCGGCCCAGGGAACTCGCCTGCTCGATATAGCGCTGAACGTTGGCGTAGATCGCCATTTGAGTGGGGGTGAGCAAGCCCTTGATCGTGGTCTGCACGCCGGCGCGGATTGCCGAGCTTTGCTGCTCGCGCTGCTGGATAGTCAGTTTCGGGTTGGCCGCCATGGCCTGAAGCTTTGCGACGGCAGCTTTTTCGATGCCATTTATTTTCGTTTTCTGAGCGGTGGTCAGGCTATCGCGAAGCTGCTTGCTGTAGGAGATGGCTTTTGCCTGCGCCGCATTCGCGCCGGCGGTGAACTGCGCCTGGTTTGCTTGAGATTGGGTGAGCTGCGCTTTCTGCTGGGGAGTCAAAATCGACAGCATTTGATTGTGGGTGGCTTGGGCGAGCGCCACGTAGGATGCTTTCCTTTGAGTCTGCGTCTGGCTTTTATTCGCGAGCAGAGCGTTGCGCTTCTGGAAAAATCCCGCCATGATAGCATTGGCTTTAGTCTGCTGGTCGGCGGTGAGGTGGAGCTTATTTTGCGGCGCGTCCACCGCTACGATCGGTGCCGGGGTGAATCCGGCGGTCGGCGGCGCACCGGGCGAGACGACAACTGGAGCAGGGGCTTTGGCAACTGGGGCGGCGGCGGCGGGGTAGGCTGCGGCGAGGCTGAGGAGAGCCGTCAGGGTAGCTGCGGCGCGGCCAAGCGCGCGGGGCACGGCGATAGCTTTGGTTCGGGGTTTGGTTTTCATGGCAGACCTTTCAGTCGCGCCGTATCGGCTGAGCATTGCCGCCGGCGAGTCGATAATGGTATCGTAAATTTTAATCTGTGGCAGCGCGTATTGACTGCATTCCGATTTTCATTGTAACATAGTCAGGCTATGCTGCGAGGTCTTGCCACGCCTGGGGAGTTTCCCGGATTCACCTTCGGCAAAAGCCCGCGCCACTTTGGCAGTTCAGCTTTTGTTTCAGTCAGATTCTACAGCTGAGGCGGCGTCACATAGAGACGTCGCTGCCGTTTGCGATTCGTCGCGATACTGACATTTACCACCTCATCAAAGGGAGAGTTTCACAATTGAAGAGCAACTCCAACCGTCTTGCCGAACGCTCCGTCCTTAATTTGCGCGCGGTGTCGAAGACGAGCGCCGCCGCGTTGATTACAAGTGCGGCGTTAGTTAATTTTGGCTTGAGCAGCCTTCCGGCTCAATCGCAAACGGCACCTCCTGCCGCCGCGAGCGCGCCTGCGCCCGCTCCCGTACAGGCCCCTGCGCCTGCGCCGGCTCCGGCTCCAGTACCCGTAGCGTCTGCGCCGACGCTTTCAGCGCCGCCGAGCATGTCGGTTCGGCCGATGAATCCATCCGGCCCGCGCATGACGCCTCCGCAGTTCAATCCCGGCAACTTCCCGCCCCCAGTGCCTCGGGTGCCGTCCGCGCCGACCGCCGCGCAGTTGAAGCCCGGCAAAAGCGTCACCATGCCCGCGACGCTCAGCGTCTCCGGCGTGGCGGCGACCGTGAACGGGCAGCAGATCACTAACCAGCAGCTTGTGGCCTCGTTCCTTCGCGACGGCGGACAGGCCACTCTTCGCCAGTTGATTACGACTGCCGAGTTGGAGCAGGCGGCGCGCAAAGCGCACGTGTCGGTAACCGACGCGGAAGTGACTTCGAGCCTGGAGGCGACTAAAGAGCAAGCGGTCGAGCAGTCGCAGGGGCAGACATGGTCGAACGTCCTTGCGTCGCACGGCTACTCCGAGCAGTTCGCCCGCGAGCAGACCCGCCTGCAACTGCTGGCGGAAAAGGTAGCACTCGCAACATCGGGTCAGCCGGCGTTTAGCCTGAGAGACAAAATCCACGTTTACCACATTCTGCTTTTGACCGAGCAGGTGCCGCAGGGCAATGCGCCGCAGACCGATTCGGCGGCGCTCGCGAAAATCACGCAGATTTTGGCCGATATCCGCGCCCACAAAATCACGTTCCAGCAAGCCGCGAAGAAATACTCGCAAGATCCCGGCACCGCATCCAAGGGCGGCGACCTCGGATGGGTCGGCCAGAGCGACCCGCTTGACCCCGCGTTCAAAACGGCGGCGTTGGGCTTGAAGGAAGGGCAGATCAGCCAACCGGTGAAGTCGCAGTTCGGCTACCACTTGATCTACGTGCCGCAGTTCGGAACGCATGCGACGCCTGCGGAGGTGAACGCCGCCGCCGACGCATCGATCCAGCAGCGGGCCGAGCCGCTGGTGCGCCAGTTCGTGACGCAATTGGAAGCGACCTCGCACGTGCAGAACATTCTTGTTCCCGCGCCACCCGTTACCCCGTCGCCGTTTGGAGCGGGTGGGCCTGGTGGGCCGGGTTCTATTCCAGTGCCGCGCAACTATCGCGGGCCTATCGCTCAGCCGGGGAACCCGAACGCGGGAGCGCGTCCTATATCCGTGCCGCCCGGCACCCCTGGAGCTATACCTGCGCCTTTACCGAGTGGCGGAGCCGCCACTGGGGCTCGCCCCTCCGCGGCTCCCGCGCCGGCCAGCGTGCCGCCGCCTCCTCCGCTCTAGTTGGCGGTATGTGCAACTCCAGCCGCTCTTCGCCGACGCGAAGAGCGGCTGGAGTTGCATTAGGATCGATCAACAGCTTATTTGGGAGGAAGGCAAGATTATGGCTAAACGAATCTTGAATGTGGGGCTGGTCGGCTATCAATTCATGGGCAAGGCACATTCCAATGCCTACCGCCAGGTCGCTCATTTCTTTCCGGAGCTGGATACCGTTCCCTCGCTCAAGGCGATTTGCGGCCGCAACGAGGCGGCCGTGGCGGAAGCGGCGGGGCAGCTGGGTTGGCACAGCTACGAGACCGATTGGCGGCGGCTGATCGAGCGGAGCGATATCGATTTAATTGACGTTTCCACCCCCGGCAACCTGCATGCCGAAATTTCCATCGCGGCGGCCAGGGCGGGAAAGCATGTGCTTTGCGAAAAGCCGCTCGGCAATACGGCCGAGGAGGCTCGGGCCATGCTGGAGGCTGCCGAAAGCGCAGGAGTCAAGCACGGCGTGTTTTTCAACTACCGCAAGGTGCCTGCCGTGGCGCTCGCCAAAGAGTTGATCGACAGCGGGGCGCTGGGCCGCGTTTATCATTGGCGCGCGACTTATTTGCAGGACTGGATTGCCGATCCAAACTTCCCGATGGTCTGGCGCTTGAACAAGGAGCTCGCGGGTACCGGCGCTCACGGCGATTTGAACGCCCATTTAATTGATCTGGCCCGGTTTCTTGTCGGCGAGATCACCGAGGTAAGCGGCGTGATGGAAACGTTCGTCAAGCAGCGCCCGGAGGCGGCTTCGGCTGGCGCGCAAAGTGCGGCAGCGGAAGCGATGGGCATGGTGACCGTGGACGATGCGGCGCTGTTTCTCGCGCGGTTCGATAACGGCGCGCTCGGCTCGTTCGAGGCGACTCGGTTCGCGTTGGGCCGCAAGAACTACAACCGCTTCGAGATCAACGGCTCCGGCGGCTCGATCGCTTTCAATTTAGAGCGGCTTGACGAGCTGGAAGTCTATACCGAAGAGACTCGCAAAGGCACTTACGGCTTTCGCACAGTCAGCGTGACGACCGGTGATGATCCGTACAGCGGGCATTTCTGGCCGGCGGGGCACAATATCGGCTATGGCGAAACGTTTATCGGACTGATCGCGGATGCGTTCGGCGCGATTAGCCGGGGAGAAAATCCTTCGCCCAGCTTTGTGGATGGCTACCGCAACAATGTCGTGCTGGACGCGGTCGTTCGGAGCGCCGAATCCAAGCAGTGGGTGGCGGTGAGCTACTGATGAGGAAGGCGAAGCAGCCGCGTGGTTAAGAAAGCTCGCGGCTGCGTTCGGTGGCGGCTTCGATAGCGTCGATGAGCGCCGTGCGAAGTCCGGCTCGCTCCAGGACGGCGACGGCTTGGATCGTGGTGCCGCCCGGAGTGGTGACGTTGTCTTTCAGCTCGGCTGGGTGCGTGTTGGTTTCGAGCACCATCTTGGCCGCGCCGTAAACTGTTTGCGCGGCCAGCAATCGGGCGGTTTGACGGCTGAGGCCGGCTTTGACGCCGCCGTCCATCAGCGCCTCGATCAGCATGAACACATAAGCCGGACCGCTGCCGGAAAGCCCGGTGACGGCGTCCATGAGCTTTTCTTCCACTTCAACGGCTTTTCCCACGGCGCAGAACATCGACAATGCGAGCTGCATGTGCGCCTCGGTGGCAAATGCTCCCCGTGCCAAAGCGGTCGCGCCTTCGAGGACGGTTGCGGGCGTGTTGGGCATGGCTCGGATCACTGGCTTGCCGTCTCCGGCGAGCGCTTCCATTTTGGCGATGCGCACTCCCGCGGCGATAGAGATCACCAGCTGATCCGGGCGAAGGGTCGGCGCGATATCGGTGAGCAGGACCGCCACGACAGGCGGCTTGGTGGCGATTAAGATCACGTCGGCCTCGGCGACGGCCTCGGCAATCGAGCGAGCGACTTTGGCGTCTTGATCCTGGGAGTTTGTGAGTAACTGCGCCAGGGACGCGGCAAGCTCGACTGATTTCGCTGCATGCGAGTCAAAAAGAGTCAGATTTTTTAACTGCATCAGGCCGGAGACGGCGAGGCCGCGGGCTAGCGCGCCGCCCATGATGCCGATGCCGATTATCGCGATTTTAGCGTCGCTTAATGCGAGCTGCGAGGGAGTGGTGGATGGTTCTGTCATGCCAGTTAAAAAGCCGCTGGAGACGCGGCGAGGCATCTCCAGCGGCCCAAAGTAAGATATAAGATCGTTTATGTAACAGCTACTCGCGGTCGAAGAAAGGCTTGGAGACGGTCAGCTTGGTTTTGTCTTCTACGTCGATTGTGATCGTGCTGGGAGTGAAAAGATAGACCTGGGTGCCGATCTTCTCCACGCTGCCGTCCATGGCGTAGGTGGCGCCGTTTAAGAAGTCGATCAATCGCTCGGCGACGTCAGGGGGAGTCTGCTCGATATTCACGATCTGCTGGATACCCTCGCGGAGGCCGTCAACGGCGCGGCGGACGTCCTCGAACGACTGGACGGTGCGGCGGACGGTGACGGAGTGCGTGCGCTCGCGCTCGACGCGCATCGGTGAGACGGTGGTGGGCCTGCGCATCGGATTCAAAGCTCCTCCAGCCATACGGGTTGGGCCATTGACGCGGGCTACTCCGGACGATTCTACCGCGAACTGAGGCGTGCCGTTGACGACGGTGGAGGGTCTTGGCGGTGGGGGCTGCGCTGGGTTGCGCTGCGGTTGCGGCGCGATTTGGGGAGCCTGTCCGGCATGCGCGTCCGAAGCGTCCTCGTAGTAGGCGTCGTCGTCGCCGTCATGGGTGAAGCGGTCGAGAAAGCGGGACCAGAGGCTTGTGCGTTGCCGGTCGTGGGAGTCGATCTCCTCGTCTTCATATTCCGCGCCATCATGGTCGTATGACATAGCAAATCTCCTGAAAGGATTAGTCCTTACTCAGAAGTTTACAATGGAAAATGCCGGTTTACACGGCTTCGGAAAAACATTCTCGCGCCAAAACCAGAAGAAAGATTCCATTCGTCAAACGCATGTTTGCAGCTATACGCTTGCTTGCCCGAGCGTTGATTTATTCTCCTACGTGGCGGGCGGCCGCCGACTGCCCAGGAGGGTAGTGCCGACCCGGATGCAAGTGGAGCCTTCCTCGATAGCGCATTCGTAATCGGCGCTCATGCCCATGGAGAGAATCTGCCGGCAGCCTTCGGGAAGAGCGTCGAAGAGGCGCTTCGCCTGAGCGAAATACGGACGCGGGTCAGCAATTTGGGTGCTGTCGGAGTTGAGTGGCGCGATTGCCATGAGGCCGCGCAGATTTATCCCCGGCGTTTGCTGGAGCGCTTCGGCAAGGCGGAGGGTGTCGTCCGGGGCAATGCCGGATTTAGTGTCCTCATCGCCAAGCTTCACCTGGATAAGAATCTCCTGGGGAGCGCCGAGCGATTCGGCGGAGCGTGCTATTCGCTGCCCGAGCTTTAGCGAATCGACGGTCTCGATGAGCGCGAAGCGGCCCGCCACTCCGTTGGTTTTGTTGGACTGGAGGTGCCCGATAAGGTGCCATCGCGCGCCTTCAAGCGTTGCGGCGCTCGAATCGGCGGCAAGCTCGTCTTGCTTGGCCAGCGCCTCTTGAACGTAGTTCTCGCCGAAGTCGCGCAGACCGGCGGCATAGGCCGCTAAGACGACCGGCGCTGGGTGCATTTTTGTGACACACACGATTGAGACGGCGTCGGCTCCGCGTCCGGAGCGCTGGGCGGCAACAGCCACTTTTTCTCGGAGCGCGGCTGCGCGGGCGGCAATCTCGTCAGCGCTGAACTTATCTGCCGACGCTGCGAAAGCGTTACTTTGCAAGGCCGTTGCCGTTGCCGTTGCTGGAGCCGTGATGGTCGCTTAACTCGTCGTGGCCGTGGGCGTTGTCGGCAGGGGAGGAGACATATCCCACTATCGAGGAGGGAGAGGAGTCAAAGCGCTTGTGCTCGTGGGCGATACGGGATAAATCGCCGGTTTCAATGAAATTGACTCGCTCCGCGATGTTGGTGGCATGATCGGCGATGCGCTCAAGCGAGACCAAGACCAGGAGAGTGTAAGAGGCCGCTTCGACAAACGAAGCATTATCCTGCGCCAGCTGAAAAAGCTCGTCGCGTGAGGTGCGGAACATGTCGTCCACGATGTCGTCGCTTTTGCAAACTTCGCGGACTAGATCGACGTCGTGGTTGATAAACGAAGTCAAGCTGCTGGTGAGCATGCTTTGGACGGCGTTGTGCATCGCTTCGACGTCGATGAGGGGGCGAGGGCGGAAACAGCGGTGGATCAGTTTGCGGCTGTTTTTGGCGATTTCCACGGTATGATCGCCGACGCGCTCGATTTCCGTGGCCACTTTGATCGCGCTGCTGATGCGCCGCAAATCGCGTGCCATAGGCTGCTGCAATGCCAAGAGGCGGAGACTGGTGCTCTCGACTTCCTCTTCGAGCGTGTCCACGATGGCGTCATCGGCCAGGACTTTTGCCACGCGCGCGATATCGGCTTCCAAAAACGCCGCGACGCTGTTCGCCAGCATTGTCGCCACTGTACTGCCCATGCGCACGAGACTTTCGTCAATCGCGCCGAGCTCGTGGATAAAATGTTGACGTGTCGAGATCATCGTTGGTACCGCTCCGACTGATTCCGTAATGTCTGTGCCCAAGGATGCGGACAGCCGTTTTAGACTGACCGCAGCAAACCTTAATTATATCACACTTTCCAGGTGTAATCATATTAAGAGGAGCTTAAATAACGAACTCAAGTTCGCCTTACGTTGCTATACTTTCACCTGATGACCATGGTTCGGCAGGGGCACTGAAGGCGTGATAAAATAGAATAATCCTCATCTCTCCCTCGTGTTGCATTCGCCATCGTCCCGCTAAGGTTAAGTCTATTATGCCGCTGCCTCGCCGAATATTTCGTTCCGTTTTGATTACCGCCGGATTCGGCTTCGCCGGTTTGACGACTCTAGGCCTTTCCGGATGCCACTTGGCGGCTCACAAGGCGGCCACGCGCTCGGTAGCCGCAGTCAAGCCTGCTGTTCCGCAGCATCCGCCGCTTAATTTGGCGCTAGGATTGCCCAACGAGGCCGGCGAAGTGCCGATTTTGGAGTACCACGAGCTGACCCCAGTTGGGGTGCGGCCGCACGCCTATCAGTATCCGCTGGCATCGTTTCGGGCGGATATGCAGAAGCTGTACACGCTTGGATACCGGCCGATTAACTTAACCGAGCTGGTGACGGGGCATATCGACTGCCCGGCGGGCAAATCGCCTGTAGTGATTACCTTCGACGATGCGCTGCGCGGCCAAATCGACTATACGCCGGACGGAAAAGTAGACCCGAACTGCGCCGTGGGCGTGTTCCAGGAGATGCATTCGGAGCATCCGGACTGGCCGCTGAGGGCGACTTTCTTTGTCCTGCCGCGCAAGGGCTCCACGAACTATTTTTACCAAGCTCAGTTCAGCCAAGCCAAGCTGCAATGGCTGGCGGCCAACGGCTTTGAGCTGGGCAATCACACCGTGCATCATCTGCTGGGAATTAAGCATTGGCCGGATGAGCGTGTGGAAAGCGAATTCGCGGTCGCGGCCAAGATGATCGACGACAACGTTCCAAATTATAGGGTCGATCTGCTGGCGCTGCCGTTTGGAGTTTATCCGAAGAACCAGAAGCTTGTCCAGCAAGGAAGCTACCAAGGCTTGACGTATGCCAATATCTGTGCGTGCCTGGCGGGCGCGGGGCCAGCGCCGTCGCCGGTGACAAAGCGCTGGAACCCGTACCGGCTGCCGCGTATCATCCCTGGGCCGGAGCGGTACGGGATCCCGTACTGGCTCGATTATCTTCAGGCGCACCAGAAAAAGAAATATGTCAGCGACGGCGATCCACTGATAATGACGGTGCCGAAGGCGGACAGCGGCGAAGTCATTCCGACGCAGCTACAGAAGCTTGGACTGCAGCTCAGAACCTACTAACGCCGAACGCCCCGCGCCACCAATGAGGCGGCGCGGGGCGTTCGGCGAACTAAGCGTTTAAGGCGCGTAGACGCGAATGTAATCTACGCTGAGAGTCTGGGGGAAGTGGGTGGCGGCGTCCGGCGGGCCGGGCCAATCGCCGCCGACTGCAAGATTGAGGATAAGGTAGCTGGATTCCTTATCGAAAGTCCAAACCGAGCCTTGTGGAAGGCTGGCGGGCGTGTAGGCGGCGTACTGCTTGCCATCCAAGTAGTAAGTTAATTTCCCCGGCTGCCATAGGAGGCCATAGGTATGGTAGGCATCCGAGAGCGGCGCTCCGCTCGGCAAAGCGGCGGTTGCGGTGACATTGTAGGCGGTGTAATCGGTCGCCGATTGAGTGGCTGAGAGCGGGCCATGGATCGAAAAATGGTTGGTGCCCGGCTCTTTGCCGATGTTTTCCATCACGTCGTTCTCGCCGCACAGCGGCCAGGAGTCGTTCACACCCAGTAGCCAGAACGCGGGCCACATTCCCTGTCCGGACGGTAGTTTGCAGCGCACTTCGATATAGCCGTATTTGGCGGCGTACTTGCCCTTGGTGTTGATCCGCGCCGACGCATACTTGCCGCCGCCTAAATCGGTGGCTGTAATCGCGAGAGCGGAGCCGTCGGAGGCGGCGGGGTCGTGCACAATCTGGCAATGGGCGGCGTCGGAGACGTACTGCTCCATCTCGTGATTGTAGACCGGGCCGTCATCGTAGCTCCAAACAGCGGAATTGGGCAGCGATCCTGGGCTGCCTGCGAATTCATCGCTCCAGACCAAAGCGCCGTGGCTCACGGCTTGCTGCGGACTTGGGGCGCTTTGCTGCGCGAATCCAAGACTTGAACTGAGAAGGGTGCAGCCAAGAGCCAGGCTGGCCTTGAAAATTCTACTGTTGATTTGATTCAAAATCCGGGCTTTCTATGGTGCCTGATTGAGTGGAGCTTTGCTGGAGGGCGGCGACGACTTCGGTGGAGCGG
>CAXSEA010000083.1:0-13720 GCA_964235675.1 uncultured Armatimonadales bacterium
AACAAGAAGCTGCGCGCGCTGGAGCGAGGCGGCGGAATCGGCCACGGCTTCGATGTCGATTCCTTCGGATCTGCTTTCCTCGGCGGCCCAGCGTCGAAGCCACGCGCTGTTGGTGACAAACCGGCCCATCATCTCGGCGATGGCCTCGGTGGTCATGATATGCGAAATGCTTTTAAGGAAGAAGGGCAGGTCGGAGCCAAGCTCGTTGTCGTAGACCGCATGGCCGAACTCGTGCAGCAGCGTGCTCATCCATTTAGCGTCGGGGCGGAGATTGCACAAGACGCGAACATCGCCGGTGCCGCGTCCGACTGCGGTGCAGTAAGCGTGCTGGTTCTTGCCGGGCTTTTCGTAGAGGTCGGCCAGCGGCAGGAGGGGGTGGACGTTGAGGCCCAGCGCGTCAAAAAAGGCGAGCAGGACGTCTTCAAGCTTGCGGTGGGCGAACAAAGCATCGAGACGCTCTTCGTCGGAGTTGGGCGCTTCCTGGAAAAATGGGTCGGTGTAGTGCCAAGGGCGCAGGTCGGCCACTTCGACGCCGAAGCGGGCGGCGAGCTGGATGTCGATCTCGCGTTTGCGGCGCAGGAACGCCGGTGTAATCAGAGTAGAGACTTCTTCGAGGGTGGCAAACAGTTCATCCTCGTCTAGCTCTTGCAGGGCCATCGACATGGCGTAGTAGTTGTCGTAGCCGAGGCGCTTGGCCTCGCGGTTGCGGATCTCTACCAATTCCAGCAGCTTGCCGGCGACCTGACCGCCGATTTGCTTGCTGGCGCGCCACGCTTCGTAGCGCTCGTCGGAATCGTTGGAGTTTTTCAGAATATCGCGGAGATCGTTGTCGCTGACTTCGCGGCCGCGCAGCTCGGCGCGGTAGCTGGAGAAAAGGCCGTCGATCTCCATTTCGCGGCGGGAAATCTGTTCGATCACGTCGCGCGGCATTTGGTGGCGCGAAAAATCGTCCAGGAGCAGCTTGCGCTGCCGGCTCAGGTCGACGTGCGCCTCGCCTGGCTCGGGGATGGATTTCAGGGCTTCGTAGCGTTCCGGGTCGGCGTAGCAGGCCAGCAGGTCGGCCATTGCCGTCGCCGCTTTAGCCTCGACTTCCGGCGCGGAGGTCATGCTGGCGTCCCAGTAGGCGACCGTGGCGTCCACTTCGCGCTGCTGCACGAGCGCTTGCTGCTCGTCGATGAACTGTTCTAAGGATTGGGCTTGAATTGTTGGCATAGCGGCGATATTACTCGTAGTTTAAAACGTAAACAGTCTCGCGCTTGGGCAAAGAGCGTTTATCCAGCGAAAGCTCGTCGGCGTTGATAATTTTGACGTCGGCTTGATCTTTGATCGCCTGCTCGAACTCGGCAACCGGGTGCAGCTTCGATCTTAGGTCTGAATTCAGCGCGGCTGTCTGGTAGTGCATCGGCAGGATGACGCGTGGCTTGATCTCGCGGATGATCGCCGTGGCCTCCTGCGCGTCGATGGTGAAAAAGCCGCCGACGGGAATCATCAGGACGTCCACCGGGCCGATGGATTTCAGCTGCTCCGGCGTCAGACTCAGCTCGCCCAAGTCTCCCAGATGGCAGATGCGGAGACCATCGACGTTGAAAACGGTAATGGTGTCCGGGCCGCGCTTGGTGCCTTCGTCGTTGTCGTGATAGGCGAAGATGCGGCGGTAGGTAATCGCCCCGAGAGAGCCAGCGTCGTGGAGGCCATTGGGCGAGTCGCCGGGAGCGGCGATGCTGCCGGTCTGGTCGGCGGCGGGTGTCAGCGAGGTGAACGGCTCGACAATCACCGGCGAGCCTTTGGCCGCCTGGGTCCAGTTGTGGTCGAAGTGCTCATGAGAGACGAACACGGCGGACGCCGCAATTGACGCGGGCGCGATCTTGTATCCGACCTGCGGATTGGGCGGGTCGACCAGCAGGTGCGCGCCGTGGGCGGTGGTAATCAGGAAGCAGGCCTGGCCGAGCCAGCGAATGACGATAGAGCCTATAGTGGGAATCATATTGAGTATTTGTGTGTCCTAAGAGGAAGACCTACCTAGTGTTTGTGTCACCTTAACTAAAGATATTGGAAACAGTTGACTGAACTCCCATCCTTAACAAGGAGGATCAGAATAACCCTTTGGGCAGAACTGTTTTTGACACTCTGAATTGTTCAATTTCCCGATAGCGTGTAAAGCGTAATTGTGGCGCTGTTATATCATTTTTGCTAGGCGGAATAAAGCGCGGCGCGTGAAAAAGCTGTTCGCGCATCGTCATTAGAGAGTAAGGCGCATGGTTTTCCGGCAGCATTGCTGGGACGCTAGTCCTCCAGTAGCTCGTCCAAGGTGCCAATAATCCTTGTAGGACGCCAAAGTAGCTCCTGGTTGGCATCGGCCATCGACTGCGTGGTGACTCCGGTTAAAACGAGGATGCTCGCGATTCCGACTCTGTTGCCGGCGGCGATATCGGTATCCATCCGGTCCCCGACCATCGCGGCTTGGCCCAGAGGAGTGCCGGCGTCGCGCAAAATCATTTCCAGGGCGAACGGTTCGGGCTTGCCGATCACCAGAGGCTCGCGCCCGGCTGCGGTGGCGACAGCGGCGACGATCGAGCCGCCGCCGGGGATTTCGCCGGTTTCGGTGGGGTAGGTGGAGTCGCGGTTCGTGGCGATCAATGCGGCATGGCCGCGCGTGATTGCGGCATGGGCAAACAAGAGTTTGTCGTAGGTGAACTGGCGATCTATGCCGACCACGACATAGTCAATCTGGGTATAAGCATGAGAATCGACGGCGGTTACGGGCGTGATGCCCGCCGCGTCCAATTCTTCCGCCAAGCCGTGCTCGCCGACGACGAACGCGGTCTTTCCGGCACCGCCGTGAGCCGCTAGATAAAGCGCGGCGGCGTAAGCTGAGGTGTAGATAAAGCGCTCGTCGGTTTCGACTCCGAATCCGGCCAGCTTGCTCCGATAATGGGAGCGGGAGCGGCTGGAGTTGTTGGTCATGAAGTAGACGCCGCGTCCGGCGCGCTGCAGATTTGCAAGAACTCCGGCAGCGCCGGGGATGGGCGAGTCGCCAAGATTGACGACTCCGTCCATGTCGAATATATAGGTTTGAATCATTTGGGGGAACACTGACGCTTCTCCAAGAGTCTGACATATGGGTAAGAGCCCTGTCAATCACGTCGATGGCGCGTGAGGTGGGGCAAGCGGTATTTCCCGGCAAGGCCCGGTTTCGGCAATGATGACGGAACCGGCAGGCAAGGCGTAAGACGCACTGAAAAGTTTTGGATTTGCTCGAGAGATTTGGAGACGAAGATTATGCTGACACGTGAAGACAACAAGCCGGAAATCGATCAAGAACGCAACCTGTACGCCTTGCAGCATCTGGAGACCGGCGAATTTATCTGCCTGCTGCAGGAGGGCACCGATTATCTGGCCTGCTTCTCCGATGGCGACACCGCCTTCGATTTCCGCAGCGCGCTCGGCCTGCAGGAGCATGTGGACATCGCGGTCACCTCGATGAAGAGCAGCCCGTTCACGCACTTCTGGCTCGACGGGGTGAATATCGTGGTGGAGAAGGAAGCGGAAGTGGTGAGCGAGGTCGGGCGGGCGGCTTAGGTCCGCTGTTATAACTTTTTTTGAGATAAGCCCGGAGCTGATCGATATCAGCTTCGGGCTTGTTTTGTGCTGACCCTATCCGCCGTGACGGGCACCTTCCCTGAAAGAGAAGGAAGTGTTTACAACCTTGTGATGCGCTTACCGTTCTGATGCGTAAGCTATAGCTAATTGCAGCTTAATATAGAGTTCCTTCCCTGAAAGGGAAGGTGCCCGTCACGGCGGATGGGGTTCGCTAAAACACCAGATGCAGCGACACATAGGGTTGCGGCGTTCGATCTCCCAGGCGTTCGGCATAGCCCACATCGATATACGGCGAAACAGTCACTCCGAGCGTCGCCAGGGGGCGGCTGGTGGAGAGCCCGACGTTCAAATCAGCCAGGGGCATGTGGTCGCGGCGATGACCGAATCTTAGGGCTTCGTAGAGCAGGGTGGGGTAGACATGGGAATCGTGGATGAAGAGCAGGCCGAGCTTGATGGTGGGGGCGACGACTTGCGGGGTGGGAGCGTCGCGTACGGCGGGGTCGCTGCTCCAGGTTGAGGCCAGGTAAGCTGTCGCGGTATTGATCGCCGAGCTTGGATTCAGCTCCAGGCCGAGGTGGTTGACGTCCACCCACTGAATCTCCGGTTTACCGAGGGCGCGCCAAAGCTCCTCGGAGTCGCGCGGCGGAACGACGAAATCGCGCGCGCCCTGGATCATCAGGATATGGCGCGGCAGGTTGCGGCTTGCGTATTTCAGCGGGTCCACCTGCTCCAGAGCGGCCCAGTCGGCGGGCGAGTTGCGGTACGGATGCAGCAGACGCATCGCCTGGATGCTGACGCCGTGCTTGGCGAAGTCGGTCAGATCGCCGCCGCCGAGCATGAGCACGCCGGCTTTAAGCCTAGAATCGAGGCCCATCGCCAGGTGCCCGATAATCGCTCCCAAGCTGACCCCGACGAATCCCAGCCGATTCGGATCGACGCCCGGCTGCTGGGCCAGCCAAGTGAGAGTCGTCTGAACGTCGGACGCGCTTTGCGCCACGGCGGCGGCGTCCACGGAGGCGTCGGCGCTGGTGAAGTGGTCGTTGGCGCCGTCTTTGGCTTTATCGCTGGGGCGTCTGCCGCCATGATAGGGCAGATCGAGCGTGACGCAGGCGATTCCGCGCGCCGCGATGGAGCGGGCGAGCCTGTCCATCAGCGGGTCGTGCTCGTTGTCGCCTATGGAGCCGATCAAAATGACTGCGGGAGAAAGTCCGTTGACGGCGATGTCGGGATGCACCGCGGCGGGATGGTAGTAAAGCAGGATGGTATCGACCACCGGGCTGCCGGTACTATAGCGGCTGGGCAGCCGGACATTGATGGGCCTTGGGCTTTGCGCGGCGCAGGGGCGGGGCATTGTCAGGACAATGGCGGCGGCAATCAGGAACGCGCATGCGGCGGCAAGTTGTTTGGGTGGAAGCGCGGCGAAATTGAGGCGGCTGGGAATCAATGAACTTTCTTTCTTCTCGATCATCATCATCGGCTGGTCCATCTTCTTGGAGAGCTTTAAGCTCGGGCAGGAAAACGGGTCTCTTTCTTGTCGCCGGAGTGATCGCACTCTTCAGCATACCCGCTCATGCCGACCGCGTGATCGTCACGCCCGCGCCGTCGTCGCTCGCGCCGGGGCAGTATTCCGGAGAAGCTTTGTTCGGTGTGGATCGCCACCAGGCGCGCAACGCGCAGTGGCTGAGCGGGACGGCGGGGATGGTGGAGTTGGAGGCGTCGCACTTTTATCTGCCCCGGCGGCAAGCCTCGGCGCTGTCGCTGGGCGCGGCGATTTTTCCGGAAACCAACGTGTCGCCGTCGCTCGCGGTGGGAGTGCGCGACCTGCTGGGCACGGCCCGGCATTTCGGGGAGTACGGCTATTCCGGCCCGAATTTGTATTTGGCGGCGGGCAAAACGCTGCCCGGCGCGGATAAGCTTTCGTTTCCGCTGCGCAATTTGAGCTTAACGGCCGGAGTAGGCACGGGAGTGGAGCGGGCGGTGTTCGGCAGCGCCTCGGCTGACTTGGCGCTGGGCTTCCGGCAGACGCTGGAGTTCGACGGGCGCGGGCTGAACTACCGGCTGGGATATCCGCTGGCGTCGGGAATCGCGCGACTGGAATACGACCGGCTGCATGGCCGCAATCTGGTGGGATTGTCGCTGACCTCGCCGGTGCGCTTGTAATTCCTGGCGTGGGCGATTCCCTAAAGTTCGCCCTGGCAGGCTCCGATAATTAGCTCGTTACAATATTTGCCGCTTATGATGGGTTTAGCGGCAGCATGCGAGTCAAGGAGTTCCCCCCACGCGTGAGCGCTGCCGCCGACCTCAAAATTAAGCAAGAGCGATTGCTTGGCATTATCGAAGACGAGTTGCAGGACTTGCCTTCGCTCCCGGCTGTGGTTGTCCGGGTGATGAACTCGCTCAACAATCCCAAGACGTCGGCTGCCGATCTAAACCAGATCATCACCTGCGATCAAGCGCTGACAGCCAAGCTGCTGCGCCTGGTGAACTCGCCCTACTACGGATTTCCGCGCCGGATTACCACCATTACCCACGCGGTCGTGATTCTAGGGCAGAACACCGTCCGCAACCTGACTCTGTCTCTCGGCGTGTGCGGCGTCTTCGACGGCGCGACCAGCCATCAGTCGCTGGACCGGGAGCAGTTCTGGGCACACTCCATGGCCGCCGCGATTGCGTCCCAAGCGATTGCCAAGCGCCGCAAGCTGAACGTGAAGCAGACCGAGGAAGTATTTGTCGGCGGCTTGCTGCACGACTGCGGCAAGCTGTTTTTAGACCAGTATTTTCCCGACCAGTACGTAGTCACGCTAAAGCTGGCGCGTCAGGCGCGCATCAGTATCTGGGAAGCCGAAAAAGCGGCCTTGGGCGTGGGGCATGTCGTGGTCGGCAAGCGGATCGCGGAGCGCTGGGCCTTGCCGCCGAGCTTGGTGACGATGATTAACATGCATCATCAGCCGCTCTACGCGCGGGATTACACCGAGCAAGTCTGGACCGTGCATGCCGCGAACTATGTCGCCAGAAAGCTGGGCATCGGCAACAGCGGGGATTCGGTCGAGCCGCAGATCGCCCCGGAAGTGGTGCGCTGGCTGGCGTTCGATCCGCTCACCTGGAAGCAGGTCGAGGAAGAGACGGCGGAGAAGTACAAGCAGGCCGAGGAGTTCCTCAGCATGGCGATGAGCCGCGCGTAGCTTGTGCCTTGGTCTCGTCAGTCCCGCAAAATAGCCGGGCAGCCTGGTAATTCCCGCAGCCATGAAATAAACCGGCGGCTCCGATAATTAAATCGAGCCGCCGATTTATTTTTGGAGTGTAATCTTCGATGAGCGTTTTACAGTTGTCGCCTTCCATGACAGTTAAACACTACCGCCGCACCCTGACATGGCTGACTGTACTGACTACTTTGCTGCCCCTCCTGCTGTTTGTCCTCGCGCTCCGGGAGAACGTGGTGAGCACGCGGCAATTTCACGATGCCGCCAACTGCGCGTTTCTGCGCGGCAGAAGCTTGCTGGTTTACTGCCAGACCCAGAACGACGCCGCGCTCGCTCCCTCGAGCGTCGTTAAAAACGAGCTCCGCACAATGCAGGCGACGCGCGCCGGCTTGCGCGCCGATTACCCTGCTCTTTTTGCCTCATCCGATACCGACGCTTTTCTCTTTAATGACGCCGTGACGAAATGCGGCCAGGTGGATTGGCCGACGACTTACCGGCTGTTTCTGGATTACGACCGCGACATAATCCAGATCCGTGTTCAAGCCTACCAGCAAGATCGTAACACTCGCATCGCCTTGATCGCCGGCTTGGTGGGAATGCTTGTCTCGATCGCGCTTTCCTATGTAACGCTTCGAGGCCTCGCCTCGGCGGATACCCAGCAGATGCATTTGGCGAGCATTCTAAATGCCACTCCCGACATTATCACCAGTGTGGATGCGAATTTGAACGTCGTCTACGTCAACGATTCATTCCGAAAGCTGATCGGAGTAGATCGGGACACTGTCATCACGCGGGAGCAGGACTTCAACCATTTCTCGACGGCAACCCACGGGACGCTGAAGAATTACTTGGAAACCGATGCGCCCTACGGGAGGAATCGGCTCACCGAAGGCGAGCTGGTGAACGCGGCTGGAGAACAAATCCCGGTTTCTCTCGTCTTGATGACGCATTTGGCTGAGGACGGAAGGGTGCTGGGGCACTCGAATATCGCCCGTGACATCACCCACGTGAAAGCAGCCGAAACTGAGCTGCGCTCCAGCCGTCAGCGTCTGGAGCAGGCGCAAAGCTTGGCGCGTGTGGGAAGCTGGGTCGTTAATCTCGCCACGGGAGAGTTGGATTGGTCCGATGAGATGCGCCGGATCGGCGGCGTCGCTTTAGATGCTCCGCTCCCGAGTTTCGACGAGTTTTTTGCCTCGATCCATAATGAAGATCGGGAGCGCGTCAGAGCAGCCGTTCAAAACGTGATCGACGCTGTTGAATCCGGAGACACGGCGAAGCAGGGCTACGATCTCGAATACCGCTTTGCCCACGACGAAGGCGACATTGTTTTCGTGCGCTCCAGGTGCCAGGTGGCGTCCGGCGGCGACGGCGGTAATGCTCAACTGCTCGTCGGCGCGACGATGGATATCACCGACGCGAAAATGGCCGAGCAAGAGTATCGCCGCCTCGCGTCTATTGTCGAATCCACGGATCAGATGATCGTGGCGACCACGCTCGACGGGATGTTCGTCAGCTGGAACGGCGGCGCGGAGCGAATCTACGGCTTCTCGGCGGCGGACGTGATCGGGCGCAACGCCTCATTTCTCTCGCCGTCGAACCCTCGCTTTTTCGCGGCAGTTACGGAGCGCGTGCTCAGCGGCGAGCGTGTGGAAAATGTCGAAGTGGTTCGCACCCGTAAAGACGGCGAGGTGATCGACGTTTCGCTGAACTTCTCGCCCGTGTTCGATCCGTTTGGTGAGGTCGTCGCCATCGCGACGATGGGGCGCGATATTACCGCTCGCAAGCGCGCCGAGGAGGCCTTGCGCACCAGTCAAGAGCAGCTCGCGGCGGCGCAGCAGGCGGCAAAGTTGGGAAGCTGGGCGTTTATGGTGGCAACCGGCGAAATCAAGTGGTCCGACGAGCTGTTCCGCATTCTCGGTTTCGATCCCGCTCTAGGCGAGCCGTCGCTCGCCGACTATGCGGCGCGCTACCATCCGGACGATCTGCCCGGACACAAGGCGCGTTTGGCGCAAGCGATGCAAGACGGCGTCGGCTACACGGTGGACGCGCGTTTGTATACGCTGCAAGGCGATCTGCGCTGGATGCAAATTACGGCGAAGCCGATTCAAGACGAGAGCGGCCAGGTCACGCAGATGATCGGCACGATGCTCGACATCACCACGCGAAAATTAGCCGAGGAGAAGATGCGCGACTACGCGGTGGCCTTGGAGTTCAAGCAGGCCGAGCTGGAGCGCTCGAACGAGCAGCTTGCCAGACTGGCGACTCAGGACGGACTCACCCAGCTGAAAAACCACCGCGCTTTCCAGGAGCGCTTGTCGGAGGAGATCGAGCGGGCGCAGCGCTACGACTCATCGCTTTCGATGATGCTGATCGACGTGGACAGCTTCAAGCAGTACAACGATTCCTACGGCCATCCGGAAGGCGACAAGGTGCTGAAAAAAGTAGCCGTGATGATGCAGGAAGCGGCGCGTCATACCGACGTTGTCGCGCGGTACGGCGGCGAGGAGTTTGTGATCGTCCTGCCGCAAACCGATGCCGCCGGCGGCGCGGTTGTGGCGGAGCGTCTTCGAGCGGCAATCGCCGCAGCCGAGTGGCCGAACCGGCCGGTGACGGTTAGCGTCGGCGTTTGCAGCATGCATGGGCATAGCATGGATCAATCGGCATTGATCAGCAGCGCGGATGAGGCGCTTTATGAATCCAAGCGCGGCGGTCGGAACCGTGTCACGGTTTATGCCGGCAGGAAAGTGGTGCTGAAAGCCGCGTAGGACAATCAGCTCGCGCCGCTAGTCCCGGCTCCACTCGCGCCGCGCGTCGCAGCCGGCGGCAAAGAGGGCCTTTAAGCCGTCGTCATCCTCGCTGTCGAGCAGCTCTTGAGCGTACTCCAAGCGGTGCCGGTAGGCGCGGAGAATCTCGCTCAAAGCGCTTCGGTTTTGCGCGGCGATCTCGCTCCACATCGCCGGTAAGGAAGCCGAGACGCGCGTCGCGCTTTGAAAGCTGCCGGCGGCGAGATGTGGCATATCGGGATTGATCTTGCCTTGCTTGCCGGCAAGGGCCATCAGCGTGTAGGCGATGACATGCGGCAGGTGGCTGGTGAGGGCGACGGCTTCATCGTGGCTCTGGGCATTCATCCGCCGGGGCAACGCTCCGACGCCCTGGGCCAGTTGCTCTATTCGGGCAATGGTCTGGGAACTTGTCGCTGCCGTGGCTACGACGGCCCAAGCCGCTCCTTGAAACAGGTCGGCGCGGGCCGCTTCCACCCCGGCGCGCTCGGAGCCGGTCATGGGGTGCGACCCGACAAAGCGCGGGTCGGCATTCGACGCTGCCAGGATCGGGCCTTTCACCGAGCCGACATCGGTGACGACCGCGTCCGCGCGCGCCGACGCCAGCACGCCCGGCAAATCCCGCGCGATCGACGCGACCGGCGTGCAAAGCGCGATTAAATCGGCTTCGGCGCAAGCATCATAGAGCCCGGTATCGTCTTGCCCGGAAAGCTCGTAGCGGTGTATCGCGCCAAGACTCACGGCAAGCTCCAACTGCTCGGCGTCCCGCTCCCGCCCGACGCCGACCACTTCCTCGGCCAACGCGCCAGCGATCACCGCCATCCCAAGCGAGCCGCCGATCAAACCGACTCCGTGGATCAGCAGCATGCCGATTTTTTCAGCCATGCCGGAATGTTACCCGCCCTGGCTTTTCCTGCATTCTGTGGAGCCAGAGGATTTCCGAACTTCTCTCCATTCCCATGGTGGGCTGGATAAGGTCGGGAGCGCTTAAGCGCAGCTCTCATTCAGACCGACTAGCAAACATTTCAGGCCTCCCCCCAACCCCTCCATGGGGATAGAGGGGGAGTCAGAGAGGATTTTTTTAGGCGATGCCGACGCCGCCGTCCATGGTGAGGCTCGCGCCGGTCATGAAAGCGGATTCCGGGCCGGCGAGGTACGCGACCAGGCCGGCGACTTCCTCGGGCGTGCCATAGCGCTTTAATGGCACGATGTTCAGGAATTCTTCGGAGTCAGGCATCATATCGGTGGCGATCGGGCCGGGCTGGACGTTGTTGACGGTAATGCCGCGAGCGGCCAGATCCAGGGCGAAGCCTCGGGTCATGGCGGCCAGTCCCGCTTTAGTCATGCCGTAAAAGGCAAGGCCGGGCATGAACGCTATGTCGCCGGTGGCGCTGCCTATGTTGATGACCCGGCCACCGGACGGCATCTGGGCTACCGCTGCTTGAGTGGCGGCGAAAGCGGCGCGGATATTCACCCCGACAATTCTATCAAAACCTTCCTGCGACTGCGCGTCCACGGTATTGAAGTCCGAGATGCCCGCGTTGTTGACTAAAACATCGATAGGGCCAAGTTCGGCGATGGCGGAGCGGACGGCGGCTTGGACGGCATCGAAATCGGCGGCGTCGGCGCGGATCGCCAGGGCTTTGCGGCCCATCGCCTTGATTTCCGCGACGACTGCGTCAGCTTTGTCCGGAGAAGAAATATAGGTGATGGCGACATCCGCGCCTTCCTGGGCGAGCCGCTTGGCGATGGCGGCGCCGATGCCTCGCGAGGCTCCGGTGACAAAGGCGACTTTACTCGATAGAAAAACACTCATAACTTTTCTCCAATTCTTGTGCGTTGAACCATTTCATTGGTTCATTTATTTTATACTGTGTAGTATAATATAGAGAAGCAAGCATTGTCAATGGTTTTAGAACAAACAGTACAAAATAATAAGCGCGCGCCGGGACGGCCTCGCGCATACGATCCCGAGCAGGTGCTCGACCAAGCGCTGCGCGTCTTCTGGACGAAGGGGTACGAGGCGACGACTATCGACGATCTCACCGCCGCAACGGGCCTGAGCCGGCCGAGCCTCTACAACGCCTATGGGGATAAAGAGGGATTGTTTCTGCGCTGCATGGAGCGGTACGTCTCCACTCGGGGCCAGCTTGCCGCGCAGGCGATGGAGCAAGCCGAATCGGTCTCAGACGCCATCAAGGCTTATCTCTCCCAGGCGGCCATCAATTTCACCGGAGAGGACTCTCCCAGCGGCTGCTTGGTCGCCTGCATCATTCCCGCAATCGACAATCCGGAGATGCGAGCGTTTTCCACAAGCGTTTTAGCTAAAAGCGACGCCGCCGTGGCTATTCGGCTCGCTGCGGCGGTGGAGTCCGGAGAATTGCCGCGGGGATTTCCCGTGGAGCGTCGGGCGCGCCGGGTGACGGACGCCGCATCGGCACTGGCGGCGCGGGCTCGGGCGGGCGCGTCGCGGGCGGAGCTGCTGGAGGACGCGTTGGAGAGCGCGGAGTTGGCGCTTGCTTTTCCTGCCGGCAGCCAAAATTAAATGCCGTCAACAAATGTGCCCTGCTCGCTTCGCGATCAGGGCACATGCGAAAAAAAGCCGCGCGGCTTTAGAGCGCTTCTGAAAGTTCCTACGCTCCAACCAACTCCGGCGACGACAAGCTGTGCCGTGAAAGGTTCATGGTGCGGTCGACGGCATTGGCGACCCGCTCCAGCTGCGGCATCAGAGCTTCGTAGGCGGGGAGAGTGAGGGACTGTGCACCGTCTTTGAGTGCGAGTTCAGGGGCGTGGTGGGTTTCGATCATCAGGCCGTCGGCTCCTGCCGCGATAGCCGCTTTGGAGACCGCGCCGACCAGGGACGCTTTGCCGGTGCCGTGGGACGCGTCGCCGATCACAGGGAGATGGGTCATCTCCTTCAGGGCGGGAATGGCGTTGACGTCGAAGGTATTGCGGTAGGTGGTCTCGAAGGTACGGATGCCGCGCTCGCAGAGAATGATATTGTAGTTGCCGCGCGACGCGATATACTCGGCGGCCTGGAGATACTCTTCCAGCATCGCCGCCATGCCGCGCTTCAGCATGACGGGAGTGCGGCACTCGCCGATCTCGCGGAGCAGCGAAAAGTTGGTCATGTTGCGGGTGCCGACCTGGAGAATATCGGTGTAGCGGCAGACCATATCCAAATCGCGGACATCGAGGACTTCGGTAATCACCGGCATGTCGAGCTCTTGCCCGGCGGCGGCTAGCATTTTGAGAGCCGCTTCGCCGTGGCCGTGGAACGAGTAAGGGCTGGTGCTCGGCTTGAACGCGCCCCCGCGCAGAATATGCGCTCCGGCCTTTTTCACCGCGCGGGCGGCGAGCATCAGCTGTTCTTCGGTTTCCACCGTGCAGGGCCCCGCCATCATCACCAGGAAGTCCGGGTCGCCGATTTTGACGCCGCGCACGTCGATCACCGTCGGCTCCGGGTGGAACTGGCGGTTCACCAGCTTGTACGGCTTGGCGACTGGCATCACTTTGTCCACGTAGGGCAAAGCTTTGATCTGCTCCATGAAGTCGGCTTTCTCTTCGGAGCTTTGCTGCGCGCCGACCGCGCCGACCAGTGTGGTCTCGACGCCTTGCGAGAGGTGGGCATCGTAGCCTTTGTCTTTAAGAAGCCGGGTGAGCTGCGCCAAATTTTCCGGCGACGCCGCCGAGAGTATGATAATCATGGTTGTGGTCCGATCCTGAGTATGATAGCGGAACGCTGGCGGTAGCCTTTGAGTTTCCGCGCAATAGCTTGGTTTTATTTTACCGGCCTTGCCGGTCACGTTACTGCTGGGGTGTCGTAAGTCAAAAATGCGAAAAACGCCCGAAGCTGAGGAGGGAATCTCCTTCGTCTCGGGCGTTTCTGGCAAATCGCGATTGTAAAATCGAGTGTAGGCTTAGTGCGAAGCGCGTCCCTGTTACGAAGGCAGTGTGCTGGAAGGCCAGCGGTAGTAGGAATAATAGCGGTAGGAGCCGCTAAAAGAGGGCTGCCACCCGGCGCAACGCCAGTAGCCGCTAAATCCAAACAAAGCAGACGCGCCAAAACCGCCGGCGCTGGCGCGTTGAGCGGGCGCGGCGGAGGATGTTTTTTGCTTAGCGGCGGATTTTTGCATTTGG
>CAXSEA010000084.1:0-13612 GCA_964235675.1 uncultured Armatimonadales bacterium
GCTCCAAGCCGCCAAACGCAGCGTGGAACCCGCTGATTGATCTCCCCTCCTTTCTAAGGAGGGGTTGGGGGAGGTCTGGGCAAGTCTCAGCGTTGAATCTTGTCGAGCCTCCCTGAGCCTCGCCTTAGAAAGGAGGGGAGTTCGTTTGACTTTATCTAACCCTACCGTATCCGAGCCTTCAATCGACGCATCCTCAACCTCCACCAAGCGAAGCACTGTGTCACGCTTAAGTGAAGCCGTTTCCTTCGGCCAGCTGTCGTCTTGATGCAGGCGCGCGCTCATCGAACCATCCTTCCTTGCGCGATAAAGCCCGCGCTCGGCACACGCGCCACCAGCTGACGCGCCGCGTCCAAATGGCGGGCATAGTCCACATTGCCCGGCTCCGATTCCGCCGCCTGCCGGCAATAAGCCACCGCCTCGCTAGCCATCCCCGCGCGGGCGCACGCCGTCCCGAGAGCGTCATACGTGCTCGCCGACGGAGCCAACTCCGCCGCCGCCCGCAGGCGCGGCAACGCCCCGGAGAGATTCCCGACCTGCGCCATCATCTGCCCGGTGCGCTGCAGCATCGTGGAATAGACGCCGTTGGTGAAGTTGCCGTCCGGCTCGTCCTGCATCAAAGCGTCGGAAGCCGAATCGATTTGCATCTTTGCCTCCAGCGCGACATTCGCCCGCGCCAGCGCGGCAACCGATGGGTATTGCCCAACCGGCACCACTTGATCGGCCAGCCCGGCGGGCACGACGCTCATATTCGGCTGAATGCCCCGCAGCAAGGGGTATCCCCGCCTGTCGAACTGAAGATCGCTTGCCAGCAAATCCGTAATCAGCAGCGGACGCCCCGATTCCAGCGCGTGGACTCCGATCTCCCAGACCGCCTGCTGCGACCCTGCGTAAGCGGCGGACGCCGCGCTCCGGGCCAGAATCGCGCGCGCGTCCACCAATCCCGGATTTTGCGCCGCCAGCTTGCGCGTCGCCCATGCCATCTCGCCGCGCCCGTCATCGGTATGCAGATCGCTAAAAATATTGCGCGGAATCACGGCCACGTCCCGACGCACCCCAAGCACGTCCTGCGCGTACCATAATGGAAACACTCGGTTGTCCCCGACCGTAATTAAAACCGCGTTCGGCGGCATCGTCCGCAGCGTGTTCAAGGCGAGATCGCGGATAAACGTCGCCCGGCTCCGGTCGCACGCCCCCCAATGCGCCGGCGGCGCGATGATCAGCGCCGCCGCGCAGCTTAAAGCGGCGGCAAGCCCGCGCCAGTTCGCCGTGTTGATCGAAGATCGCGCCGCGAAAATCCGTTGCGCGATGCCTGCGACAATCGCCTCGCATCCCGCCCCGCTCGCGATGCAAACCAGCATCAGCGGCACCGTGTAGTACTCGAAGATATTCAGGATGCCGTACACGCTCGTCTCCACGGCGTAGGCGGCCAGCGCAATCAGCATCCCGAGCGCTAGCGGGCGCGAGCCGGCGCGCGTCGAGCGCAGCGCCCTGGCAAAGCCCGGCACGACCCCGATTAGCAGCGGCCCGATATTGCGCCACAGCAGCGCCGGCACGCCTAAAAGATCCCGGCGCGCCATCGCGCCCGCGCTCTGACCGTGCAAATAAGCGTGGTACCTCGCGCCGCTCACATGCAGATACAATCGCCGCCACGAGTCCGGGTCGCCCCAAACCTGCCCGCCCGGATGACGAGCGGCATGCACCCACAGCAGCGAGTACAGCCCCAACGGAAAAGCGGCGCAAAGCGCGGCGGTTGCGGCTGCCGCAACTGGCCGCTCCTGCTGGCGCAGAGCAATCGCCAGCAAGTACGCGGCCCCAGCCAATGCGCATGAGCTGGTCAAATGATTGGTCAACGCCAGCCCGCACAGCGCCGCCGCCAGCGCCAAATCGCGCATCCGTCCCGATTCCAGTGCGCGCGCCGCGCCAGTGAATACCAGCGCCACCAGGCAGGCGTTCAGCGAGTAGGTTTCCACCTTGGTCGCCTGCTGCCACAAGCAGACCGAAAATCCGAAGCACAGCGCCGATGTCGCCGCCCACCATCGCCCCGCGCCGAACCGACGCGCCAGGCAATAAACCAGCGGCGCGCAAAAGCTCGCCGCCAAGCAGCTCAATAATCCCAATCGCCACGCCGGCTCGCCGAATGGAACGGCATGCACCAGCCAGCCGCCCAGCAGAGTGTAAAGCGGATAGCCCGGCGGATGCATCACCCCGCCGGTCGTCACGGCCGTGGCGATCTCGCCGCAGTCGTCGGCGAAGATCGTCGGGCAAAGCGTCCGCAGGTAGACGATCAAAGTCGCCGCGAGCAACGCGCCGCAGACCACCACATCGGCCCGGCGCGCCATTAAACCCAAAAGCCTCTGCGGAAGCTTGCTTTGAGCCGAAGAAGAGCTGCCCGTCGAAAGCGTCAGGCTGGAAGAAGGGGTGTCCACACCCGGATTATTCCGGCTCCCCCGGTAATCTTCCGAGGAAAGATTTTTCGCGTGATGCGGGGCACCAAAAAAGAAGGAAAATCAATCCCGAAAAGCGTACTATTACTTCAGACCGCGCGCGTCGCTTATATCGCTAAGGAGAGCACAAAATTGTCTGTACCGTACCCACCCAATGCGTTTCAAACCAACCCTTACCAGCCGCAGCAAAAAGTCAGATTCGAGTGGATCAGCGAATCCTGGCAGCTCTTTACCGCCAGTGCCGGCACCTGGGTCGGGGCGATACTCATCGCGGGCGTAATCGGCTATGCAGTTTCGTTCGCGGGCTCGGCGGCGCTGGGAGTAAACGCCGGCTTGATGCAGCGGGCCAGCTCCGGAGTTGCGCCGAACCCCTATGCCGTATTTCTGATGCCCGGCTACTACGTCGTGCTGTTGGTCTCCGTCGTCTTGAACGCTTTTCTGCTTGCCGGACTGATGCGCATGGCGAACGCGCAGGTCAGGCGCGAGCCGGTCGATATCGGCATGCTCTTTAGCGGCGGCCCTTACTTCCTGCCGATGCTGCTGTTTCAATTTCTGCTAAGCATAGCGGACTCCATCGCCACTCTGCTGCTGGTTTTGCCGGTTTTCGTGGCGGTTGGAATGCTCGCGCCTTCAATGGCCTTGATCGCCGACGGCGTCCCGCTCGGGCAAGCGGTTTCGCGCAGCATCGACGGAATGAAAAAAGACTGGCTTATGGCCGGAGTGTTCGTTTTCGTTTTTGCGCTTGTGATTCTGGTCTCTTTTGTTCCCTGTGGATTAGGCGCGCTGGCGACATATCCCATGGCCTTGATCGTTTTGTCCCTCATCTACCGCGACATGATCGGCATGCCCCTCGGCAACGCCGCGCCGGTGGACGCCAACATCTACGGAGCCGCCCAGCCCGGCGTCTGGCCGCCTTCGCCCAGCTCCCAGCCGCCCTACGGCTCGCCCACTCCGAACCCATACGCGCCCCAGCCGCCAATGCAGTCGCAGCCGCCCGCGCAGCCGCAGCCCCCGGCGCAGTCCGCGATGCCCCCGTTCTACCAAACCCCGCTCGCCGGAGCGCCGGAAAGCCGCGACCCGGACGAGCCTGAAATCGGCGGCGAGAACGGACCCGGTACTCTGCCCCCGGCACCGCCTTCCTCGCCAAATGCATAAGGCGTAAAGCCGCGCCATAATAGCGCATGGGGAACTTGTTCGTCGTCACCGCAAGCACGCTGATTATCGCCGGGGCGGCGCTGCTGCTGCATAAGCCCGTCTATTCTCTTATCGTCGGCGTGCTGGTCGGGGCGGTCTATTTTCTGATCGCCCTCGCGCGGGGCGGCGGCATCGCCGAAGCGCGCATCACCCGCTCCCCCGGCGAGGCGCGTAAGCCGACCGACCCGGCCATGGCGACCGGCATCGGCCTGGTCATCGCCGGCGCCGCTGCTCCCTACATGATGAGCAGCGACCCCAATTTATCCCTGAGCATTCACAACTGGTACAGAGTATTGTTCGCCGCCGGACTGCTTGTCGCGCTCTGGTTTGCGGGTAAAACACTCTGGACCAAGCGGCAAGCGAGCCCTCTGATCGACTACGATCAAGACGACGGCAAAATCTAGCTGTCTGTCTGTGAGCCGCGCGAAATGATTTCGCCGCGAGCCACGTATGTGACTATGGACGCGTCATCGGCGCGGAGCGTCGTCCGGCATCATGCTAATTACACTCGGCTCCTCTACTGACCTCGGCAGGCGGGAAACCAACCAGGACTCCGTTCTCGCCATTCTGGCGCAGAACCTGCTGCCCAAGCGCCAGCTCGCCCCCGCCGCCGCTAAGCCTGTCTCCAGGCGCGACCAAAATCCGGCGGCAAGCTACGTCCAGTCCAGCGCCCTGCTCATTCTCGCCGACGGCATGGGCGGACGCGCCAGCGGCCAGCTCGCCAGCGAGACCGCCGCGAAAAGCGTCTACCGCGAGCTGGCCCATACCCTGGCGATGCAGGACGGCGTCGATGCTCCCTACCTTGAGAAAGCCCTCGACGGAGCCATTCAGCAGGCCAACAACCGCATCCACCAGCTTGCCGCCAAAAAAGCCGAAGCCGAAGGCATGGGCACCACCTGTACCGCCGCGCTCGTCATGTACGACATGATCTGCATCGGCCACGTCGGCGATTCCCGCGCTTATCTCTGTTCCGGCCTGGAAAGCGACGAACCGATGCACCGGGACGCGCAACCCGCCGGAATCGCTTTGCTCACCGCCGACCATTCCGTCGTGGCGGGCGAGGTGCGCGCCGGCCGCCTGACCGAGGAAGAAGCGCGCCTTAGCCGCTTCCGCAACGTCATCACCCGCGCCGTCGGAGTCGATCTCGACGTGGAGCCCGACGTCTTCACCTGCCCCGTGCCGGAGGGCGGTATATCGCATCTGGTTCTCACCAGCGACGGCCTCCATGGCAGCGTGGACGACGCGGAGATGCGCGACATCCTCTGCACCCATGCCCGCGCCCCGCAAAGCGCCGCCAACGCCCTGGTCGCCGCTGCCAAGCGTGCCGGAGCCACCGACAACATCAGCGTGATCGTCGCTCGCATCGACGCCACCGGCGAAAACTACAAAGAAGGCGCGGCTCCCCTTGATGACTATGATAACGAGCAAAACGGCAAGCGCAACAATAACGGCGTATTTCTCCAAACCGGGGAATCAAACGTCGGCTTCTGGTCCAAGCATATCATCTGGCAAATCGGCTGCGCGGTGCTGGCACTTGCTGCCGTGGCGGCCTGGTTCGTGCCGGGCTTGTTCCGGTCTCCTGCAAGCGTCAGTCCGCCAAACCCGCCCGTCAGCGCCCCGCAACCGATTCTAGAAAATCGAATAAATGTTTATAGTTCTCCAGAAGCTCTCCTGCCTGGGCGACCACTCGCCCCGAGCTTGCTTGTTCTGCAATCCGGTGTGGCACCAGCCGACGGCAACCTTTTGGTAGTCGATACAAAGGCGAAGCGCCTGCTGACAATTCGCACGTCCGATGGCCTTGTAGCTACATCGCTTGCGTATCCCGGCGTTCTGGACGCGACTCCTGAACAAAATTCGTCAGCGTTCCCCATCACGGCGGATGCGTCCGGAGCTGTTTACCGTGTCGGCATTAAGTCAGGACAGCAAACAATCCTGCTGTACAACGTTGCCGGTCAATTCATCAACTCGATAGATGCTGGTCAGTTCACTCGGATTACTGCCATTGCTGTCGCGCCTAGCGGCGATATTTTTGTAATTGATAACAACGCCCTAAAGCGCATATCGCTGAATGGGAACGCGCCGGTACCGCTCACGCACGTGGAACCCTCTGATGCGCGATGAATCGAGTAAAATCTTCAAGATTGAACAAACCGTGCTAGTTCATTGTAAACCACAAACAGCAGCCGCGACCCGACTCACTTGCTCCCCGCCTGATGAAAGCTGGTTACCATGGCGCTAGGCACCGTCGGTAAATACGAGCGCCTCGACGTTCTCGGCCACGGCGCGTCAGGCATCGTCTATCTCGCCCGTGACACCCTGCTGCGACGCCAGGTGGCGATCAAGGAGATCAGCGCCCAGGGCGAGGAGCGCGAGCGCTTCCTCGAAGAAGCGCGCGTGCTCGACCGCCTGCGCCACCCGAACATTGTCGAGGTGCACAACGTCGACACCATCGGCGGCAAAATCGTCATCGACATGGAGTATGTTGAAGGCGACAACCTACTCGAAATCCTCCGCGACTCAAACGGCCCTTTGCCCATCGAGCAAGCGGTCAGCATCGCCGCGCAAATCTGCGATGGCCTCGCCTACGCGCAGGAGCGGCACATAGTCCACCGCGACATCAAGCCCGCCAACATCCTCGTCTCCCGCGCCGGTCAAGTAAAGCTCGTGGACTTCGGCCTCGCCCAAGTCCTCGGCACCCACTCCTTCGTCGGCGGCGCGGGCACCTACGCTTACATGGCCCCCGAAGACTTCGGCGAGTACGAGGCCAGCGATGCCCAATCCGATCTCTGGGCCGTCGGCGTGATCCTCTACGAGATGCTCACCGGACGGCGCCCCTTTTCCGTGGCGCGTCCCAAAGACCCTTTCGCCTGGAAACGCGCCATCGAAACCGAGCCGATTGCGCCACCCTCCATGCTGCGCCCGGAAATCCCCCGCGATATCTCCGATATCTGCCTCGCCGCGCTCGCCCGCGACCGTGCCCAGCGCTACGCAAGCGCCTCGGAAATGTCCGCCGACCTGCGCGAGGCGCAGACCAGCGATCTGCTCTACCCGCAGCCGGTCATCGCCGCTCAAAGCTCCGAGACGCGCGGCAGGACGATTCCCTTAGCCGATGAGCTTCATACCGTCATCGCCCACAGCGACACTTCCGCGCCCCCAATGCTCCTGGGAGCCTCCGACATCGACGGTTTCCTCGCCGCCGCGCCCGAGCCGGACCACTGGGATGCCGCCCGCTCCGCCCTCGTCACCGGACGCCTTTCCCGCTGGCTCGAAGCCATGGGCGAAAAGCCGCTGGCAAGCGTCGCAATGGACGCGGAGCGCGAGGCGCGGCAAGAATCCACCGGCGACGCCGAGCGCGACTTGCTCCTGCGAGACTTTCTCTACCGCGCCGGTTTGGACACCGCCGTGGAAGCGCGCCGCGCCGCCTCCGCAGGCTCCAGCTTTCTCAAAGCCGGCGCTCTGGAAGACGCCGTCGCCTGGCTCACCCAAGCGGTTCGCCTGGATTCGTCCCACGCCTCCTACTTCCTGCAGCTGCATAAGGCCTATGCCGCCGCCGGCGACGCCGCCAGTGCCACCGGCGTTCTGGAGCGCGGCCTCGCCGCCCACCCCAAAGACCGCACCCTCCGCCGCGAAGCCGCGCGACTGCACCAGGAAGTTCCCCGCGTCACGCCTACCTCCGTCGATCTCGGCATCCTGCGCCATGGCGAGGAAGCCCGCGCCAGCTTCGTGGTCCAGGCCGCCGCCTCGGAATCGGGCGTTCTCCAGGGGCGCATCGCCTCGCTCCCCGTCTGGCTCGCCGCCACCCCGATGACCTTCACCACCCGACGTCGCCAGCGCATCGACTTAACCGCTTCCACCACCGATCTCTGGGAGCAGGAGCGCGGCTACTCCGGAACCATCGAAATCGAGACCTCCGCCGGAGCGCTCAGCGTGGCCTCCGAAGTGCGTGTCAAGCCCCGACGCCGCAGCTTCGCCGAAATAGCTGCCTGGTACGTCCCACTGCTCGCTTTATCGCTTGGCCCGCTGCTCGGCGGCGAGGTCGCCACCATCCGCCACCCGCACGATCAGATGCTTCTGCCCTACTACGCGCCCGGTATGCTCGGCTCCGGCCTGCTGCTGTTCGCGTTCGGAAAAATCTGCGCGGCGGCCTCGGCGGGACGAATCGAGCGCTGGGGTGCCTACGCCGGAGCGCTGCTCGCCCCGCTCGGAGCCTACCTGGCCTGGGAAAAAGGCACCGTCCAGATCGTTCCCAGCCTGGTAGACTGCGCCCTCCCGCTCGGACTCCTTCTGCTGGTGCAAGGAGCTGCCATGCTGCGCACTCCTAAAACCTGGGGACGATGGCAAGTCTGGGCCGGAATAGTCGCGCTGGTGGCCTGCGTGGTCACTCTCGCCCTGTGGCGTCAAAGCGAAAGGCCGCTAGTCTACTTCTAAGCAATTGCCCCTAGGTTAGGAAACCCTTGTCAAATGGGAATCCTCTTAACTAATATTTCACGGAGGCAATCCAACTTATGTCCCTCGACAGCAAAGCAAAAGCAATCAAATCCCCGGAGCGGGTGCGCATCCTGGAGCGGCCTAACGGTGTCTACGAAGGCACCGTCGACATTCTCGCCAGCGGCGGAGTCGCCGCGCAAACAGTGCGCTTCGAAGTGATCCCTCACGATTCCCGAATTCACATCCGTCCCGAGCGCCCGATGACCCCGTCGGAATCCGAGCTGATCCACACCGAAATTACCGATCTCGGCAAAATCTACGGCTTCGACACCACCAACTTCGAAGAAACCACCCACATCGCCACTCCCGCCCCCGCAACCGCGTAGCAGGTTTTTCTCCTCCCCTCCTTTCTAAGGAGGGGCCGGGGGAGGTCCGCCCGGAACCCATCCGTCGCTTCGCGCCACCTTCCCTGGAGGGAAGGAAATATTATAAGATGGCGCTTTGTGTCAGTCGAATCAGTACCCAGCTGTAGACTTTTCCTTCCCGCCCGGGAAGGTGGCGCGAAGCGATGGATGGGTTCCCCATTGCTTTTCCACGGCCAACTTGCTAAGATGCAAGCCATGTCCGCTCACCCAACCCGCCTTGTTCTCGCCGCGCTCTGCACCCTGCTTCCCGCGCTCTGCCCCGCCTATTCTGATCCAGCGCCCGTCGCTCTCCCGATCGTCCCCCGGCTGTACTCGACATTCCTGCCGAAAGACCCGCCGCCCGCCCAGCATCTCTACGTCGCCGATATCGAGCAAACGCCGCTCGATCAAAAGCTGCTGCTCGTCTCGCTCCAAGGAATCGTCAACCGACGCCGGCCGCGCATCTACCTGATCTCCAAGCCGCAAGACCGATTCTGGCTCCAGCAGATGCAAGCGCAGGGGCAAACAAGCACCGAGATCAGCGTCGCCGACCCTCTCACGCTGGTAAAAACATTCCGCGCCGAGATCCAGGGCGCAGTCATCCCCGATCCGAACGTCTACGTCACCCCGCAAGTCGCGGTCGACATCGCCGGACAGCGAGACTTACTGATCGCCACCCCAGCCCTGGCGCAAACCTTAAATCTGCCCATCAAAGCGGACTTGCGAGGCCGCTTCAAAGACGATGCCGACGCTCTCCATTACGCCCGCACCGTCCTGCTACCCCGCAGCAACCGCTATGTCTCAATCTGCCTCAACTCCCCGCTCGACACAGGCGCGACCGACCAGGTCATCGCCGCGAAAGGCACGGCGTTCTGGGTCACCGGTCCCAACGCACAATCCGAGCCTGGCGCGAACCAAGCGGGAGAACTGCGCGAAGTCACCGCGATGCTCGCCGAAATGCCCCTCAACGCCGTGGTCTTCGGCTATTGGTACAGCGGCAGCGGCGGCATGGGCCTCGACGAAGGCCCCGGTGTCCAGCTCGCCTCTCAATACGGCAAGGTCACCGTCGTCAGCGACTATCTCACCAACATGTCCGTCCTCAGCGGCGTGCAAATACCTCAACTTCACCAAAAGCCGCCCCAGCCCGCACCCGCTCTCGACCGCAGCAAAGTCTACGTCGCCATCGCCGTCTCCGATGGCGATAATCTCTGCACCTGGCAAAACAACTTCCGCGACCTCTTCGACGATCCCCTGCACGGCGCATTTCCCATCGCCTGGGGCATGGGACCGTCCCTGCGCGACGCCATGCCAACGCTCGCCGCCTGGTACTACACCCACGCCGCCCCCGACGACGAATTCCTCTGCGACGTTTCCGGCGTCGGCTACATGTACCCCTCGCATTGGGCCGAATCGCTCCGAAACCGCGATGCCGCCTTCGCCTCGTTCTACCGCTGGACTCAAAGCTACATGGACAAGATGGATATGCGCTCCCTCCGCCTGATGAACGTCCAGCCCGACGATATCACCCGAGTCGGCGCGCTCCTACCCATCAGCGACTTTCTAATGCCCGACTATGGCTACTCCGGCGAAACTTCCTACAGCGCCATTACCTACACGCTTCCCACTGGCCAGCCTGTCTTCCGCGCCGTCACCGGCGGCAACCCGAACAACATGGCGGGCGAAATCCGAACCCGAATCGGCCCAACCCGCCCCGCCTTCGTCAACGCATTCATCGTCAATTGGGGGCTCCACCTCAGCACCCTCAAAGCCATGCTCGCCGATCTCGGCCCGGATTACGTCGCCGTCACGCCCTCGCAGCTCAACACGCTCTACCGCCAGTCCCAAGCAAAATAAAATCTTCTCCCTTTATTTCCATGGACTGTCTGGGGCGCTCCGACCCTATCTGGGCTCTCGCCCACCTTCCCTGAAAGGGAAGGAACTCTACGAAAAGCTGATATGGGTTACCGCTCCCAAATGGTTCAGTTATAGCCGTACTTAAGCTGTAAAACATTCCTTCCCTTTCAGGGAAGGTGGGCGAGAGCCCGGATAGGGTCTCCTTCGGGTAACCTAAAGCGTTATGCTAAAAGGCGGATTTTTCAAGAACGTTTTCACCAAAATCGACCAGTTCGTCACCGGACGAGGCCCGGTCACCGCAGCCCTCTACGACGAGCTCGAGGAAGCCCTGATTGGGGCTGACCTCAACGTCCACACTTCCCTGCGCCTCATTGACGAGCTCCGCAAAGCCGTGAAAGCCAAAAACCTGCAAACGGCGGGCGAGGTGAAAGACGAGATGCGCGACCTCATCACCCGCATTCTCCTGGAAGTGGAAGGCAACTTCTCCCCGATGAGGCAAGCCCCGACATCGCCCACGGTCTACCTGGTCGTCGGCGTGAACGGTGTCGGCAAAACCACCTCCATCGCCAAGCTGGCCTACCGCTACGAGGCGCAAGGCAAGAAAGTGATCCTCGCCGCCGCCGACACCTTCCGCGCCGCCGCCATCGACCAGCTGGTGATCTGGGGCCAACGCATCGGCGTGGACGTCGTCCGAGGCAACCCCGGCGGCGACCCGGCCGCCGTCGTCTACGACGCCCTCCAAGCCGCAAGAGCGCGCGGCGCGGACTACGTCATCGTCGACACCGCCGGACGCCTCCACAACCGCGCCGACCTCATGGGCGAGCTGCGCAAAATCAACCGCGTCCTGATGAACGAGCGCGACGGCAACCCCGCCGACGAAACTCTGCTCGTCCTAGACGCCACCACCGGCCAAAACGCCATCTTCCAAGCCAAGCAATTCAAGGAAGCCGTCAACATCAGCGGCCTAATCCTAGCCAAACTCGACGGCACCGCCCGAGGCGGAATCGTAGTCACGATCAAGGAAGAACTAAAGCTCCCAATCAAGCTAATCGGCACCGGCGAAAAGCCGGAGGATTTGGAAGCCTTCGAGCCAATTACGTTTGTAAAGCAGATGTTTGAGTAATTAGCTGTTCTTATCATTTGAATCCGTTGCGGCGGTTCAGACATGCCCGCGAACCAGCTCTCCGACCCATAGTATCTACAGAGAACGAGCGGCGCTTTATCATCCAAGTCCATGCCACCATCAGATACCATCCAAGAACTTTTGCGCGACGTCAAGCGCGCAATACTGCTGGTGACGCAAAAGCCGAATCTCGGCGAGGCTTACGTCGCCGCCGACCTCCGCGAGCACAACGCTTGGAAGGCCTGGTCGGAAGACCACTCCCACGCGGGTAGGCCGATGCCGTCCATCCTTCCGGCCTCCGAGTTGCCGCCGGATCGCTATACTGCCATGTTCCCAGCGGAAGCGGTCGAAAACAAGCGTTATCCCGGTATTCCCGATTGGGCGTGGCGGCATTTTCAGTCACGACGAGTCGAGCAGATCGGGCCTTACGGGGCGGCGCGGCTTGACAACGCCCGCGTCTACGGCGCTACGGGTCTCGCCGAGACTAAGGACGGTTTCCTCCTAGGCGATATCTGGCAGGACTCCGAGTATCCCATCGGCTACTTTTGGAATGACATGGCCGCTCTCCCTCAGAATATGCCGGTGCGGCTAGGAGGCGTCTCTGTCGTAATTGCAATGCCGTGGCTACCGAACTACTACCACTTCCGCCTGCAGGTTGTGCCACGAATAGAAATTGCGCTCAAGACAATAAACCGAGAAAGGATTGACCATTGGATAGTGCCCAAGCTCGCCTACAGCTATGAAAAGAGCCTTCTCGCGGCTGCTGGTGTGCCGGTGGATAAGATGGTCGAAGCTGATCGCCAAATTATCGAATGCGAGCATCTCGTCGTCCCCACAATCCCCTGCTTCGGCGGCTATGTCCCGGCCTGGGCATCCCACTACACCGCGTCGCTCGTCAAGCCCGATTCGGGCGTTCCCGTGCGCGAGAAGGTCTTCGTCCGACGTGTCAAGACAATCACCCGCAAGTTGTCCAACGAGCGTCAGGTCGCCCAGCTTCTCCACTCAAAAGGCTACGAGCCGATATCCATGGATAGCCTCACTTTGGAGCAGCAAGCCGCCGTGTTCCGCAATGCGCGGGAAATCGTCGGAGTCCACGGCGCAGCTCTCGCCAATCTGATTCATACCCAGCCCGGCGCGAAGCTCGTCGAGCTCCTTCCCGCCAACTATGTCTCTCCCTATTTCATGCGCATCTCAAGCATGCTCGGCCTGGATTACGCACCCGTGATCGGCACGGAATGGTGCCAGCCGACGGAGAACTATGTGCAGCTCCAAAGGGCGGACATGTCAATCTCTGTGGAAGAATTGGCGGCGGCGCTGTAAAGTTTAATTAAGCTCGTCACTATGTGAGCGGAATCCTTCAGGGAGATGCCGACAGCAAGTAGACGCACTATTTTTGATTATCGAAAACTATCTCTAACCATCTCATCAACTCTGAATGGCAAAGAATAGCTTAACGGAGTCAATAAGCTATTCTTTAGGAAAAAGTGGCCGTTAAGCCAGGAAGTTTATTTCTTCAGCCACTCCAACCCCGCCGCCGTCCAGAGCGGGTGGAACGGCATCACCTCGTAAGTCGCCATGCCCTGCACGGTAAACGGGTCCTCGGCGACAATCGCGTCCACCGCCTCGCGCCCGCCGGCGATCTTGGCGACAATCAGCCCGCCGCCTTCCCGCGTGCCCGAGACAATAAACTGGCCGCTCGCGTAGTACCGCTGCAAAAACTCGCGGTGGGCGGGAAACAGCGGCTGCACTTCTTCCAGGGGGCGCAGATAATTCACCAGCAGCACATACATTGTCATCATCGCCGGGCCCTCCTACTTGCCTTCATACCAGGCGAGAAATCGCTCCGCCATCAGCTTGATCGACTCATAAGGCGCTTCCGCGCAGCGCTCGCCCCGAAACATGAACGTCGGCACATGCGTGACATCGTCCGCGTAGGCCGCGTCGTCGAACTCGACTATCTTATCCGCGTACTCGCCGGAGCCGACCGAGCGAGCAAAGTCGTCCGCATCGGCCCCGGCTTGAGCCGCCAGCGGCTTGAGAACACCCTCAAGATCGGAAATATCCTCCGACCGCTCCCAAAACGCTCGGTACACCGCCTCGTTGTAGGCGTCGAACTGCTCGGGATGCTTCTCCTGGAAATACTCCGCGCCCAGCAATGGATTTCG